>NZ_JABBJJ010000039.1 GCF_012933655.1 Pyxidicoccus fallax
GGCAGCAGCAGGTGGGGGACGCGGCGGGGGGCCGGCTGAAGGAGTCCTTCCAGCTCAACCTCCGCATGGACTTCGCGGACCGCGAGGAGGCGCGCGGGCGCGCGGGCCAGCAGAGCGACGCGGAGGCGGACGCGCTGGGCATCCTCCCGGAGCTGTGCGCCCTGGAGGAGCTGCTCTACCCGGCGCCGTCGGACACCAACGACAACTCGGACGGCAGCGAGCCCGTGGCGCCTCGCGGGCCGCGGCCGACGGTGCTGCTCGTGTGGGGCGTGGAGCGGGTGTTCCCCGTCAAGGTCACCGCCATGGCCATCAATGAGACGCTGCACAACCCGCAGCTCAACCCGGTGCGCGCCGAGGTCAACGTCAGCCTGGAGGTCGCCTCGGAGGCGGACGCGCGCGACAGCCAGGCCTTCAGCGACGCGCTCGACTTCGGCCACCGCCAGCGCCGCAGGCTGGCCCGGCGCTTCTATGACACGGCCGCGTCCCAGGGCACGCGCATCCCCGACCTGACGGGAGGTGGGCGATGATTGACAAGAAGTCCCGCTACGCGAAGGTGCCCGTCTTCGAGCTGGAGGGGCCGGACGGGCAGGAGCGCCACCTGCTGGAGCTGCGGGAGACGCCGTCCCCGGGTGGCTTCTTCTACGCCACGCCCGTGGAGGGCGAGCGGCTGGACCACCTGGCGCACCGCTACTACCGCGACCCGCTCAAGTTCTGGCGCATCTGCGATGCCTCCGAGCACCTGGACCCCTTCGACGTGGTGGTGCCCGGCGTGCCCGTGCTGATTCCACCGAACGACTGAACCCCTCTCCGTCCCCCAGGAGGCGCCCGGCGTGCCGGAAAGCAAGGTCAACATCGCCCTCGATGGCTCCCCGCTGGACGGCGGCGTGCTCGCACGCCTGTCGCGGGTGGAGGTGCGCGAGAGCGACGACGGGCCGACGGTGGCCATCCTCCGCTTCCGCGTCGCCCAGGAGGCGAGCGGCGAAATCTTCCCGCTCGACGGCGACTTCTTCCAGCCGGGCACCCGCGTGGCGGTGGACCTGGCCGCGCCCGGCGGCCTGACGACGCGGATGCTGGAGGGCTTCGTCACCCACCTGCGCCCGCACTTCGAGGGCATCGAGGCCAACTGCTACGTGGAAGTGCTGGCCATGGACGCGGTGGCCCTGCTCGACGCGGGCGAGCGCGTGGCCACCTACGAGGACGTCACCGACGCGGAGGCCGCCACCGCCGTGTTCGACCGCTACGGCCTGCGCGGCGAGGTGGCCGATACCCCGGCGCGACACCAGCTGGAGGGCCAGCTCCTCACCCAGCGCGAGTCCGACTGGCGCTTCCTGCGCAGGCTGGCGCGGCGCAACGGCTTCTGCTGCTACTTCGAGCCCGACGCCAACAACGCGGGCGAGGTCGTCGCCTACTTCCGCCCGCGCGCCCTCACGGACCCGCCCCAGGCGGACCTCACGATTCTGCGCGAGGGCGCGAATCTCAAGTGGATCGACTTCCAGCACACCATGACGGGCCCGGTGGGCGCGGTGGGCGCGGCCATCGACCCCCTCACCAAGCGGCTGGTCCGCACGGGCACCCGCGGCGCCGCGTCCCCCATGGGCTCGGAGGCCGCCATCGCCGCCGTGGAGAGCGGGCTGGGCGGCGCGGGCGCGGACGTGCTGCGCACCCTGTTGAGGGACCCGGTGCCCGCGGACACGGCCATCTCCCAGGAGGGCGTGTCCGCCAACGACGCGGCGGGCTTCATCCTGCAGGCGCGCGGAGAGCTGGACCCGGCGCTCTACCGGGGCCTGCTGCGCGCGCGCAGGCCGGTGCTCATCAAGGGCGTGGGCCGCAGGCTCGCGGGCTCCTGGTACGCGCGCTCCGTGCGGACCGTCATGGACGAGGGGGCGCTCACGCAGACGTTCGTCGCCGAGCGCAACGCGCTGGACCCGAGCGGCAGCGAGGACTTCGGTCAGGTCGCGGAGGAGGTGCAGGCGCAATGACGCTCGAGGAGCTTCACCGGGTGATGGAGGAGCGGGTCTTCAGCCGGTTCTACGGCAAGTACGAGGCCGTGGTGACGGACAACAACGACCCCCGGCAGCTCGGCCGCGTGCGCGCCCGGGTCCCCGCGGTGCTGGGCGAGCAGGTGCAGAGCGGCTGGGCCCTGCCGTGCGCCGTGTTCGGCGGCGGCAAGGACCGCGGCCTGTTCGTGGTTCCGGAGGTGGGTGACACCATCTGGATGGAGTTCGCGGGAGGCGACCCGAGCCGGCCCATCTGGACGGGCACGTTCTGGGGGGCCCCGGCGAGCACGGGCGGGCAGGACGACCTGGGCAAGGAGACCGGCACCGAGGTGCCCACGCACGAGGGCGAACCGGCCGGACCGGGGAAGCTGCTGCTGCGCACGCGCGCCGGGCACCGCATCTTCCTGGATGACGACGGCGAGCTCGCCATCCTCGCCAACGGCAACGACAAGACCGAGGTGCGCCTCACCCAGAACGGAGAGGTCATCATCAAGGCGGAGCGCATCAAGCTGGGGTCCGACGCCTCGGAGCCGCTGGTGCTGGGCAACGCCTTCAAGCAGCTCTTCAACCAGCACACGCACCCGACGGGCGTGGGCCCCTCCGGCCCGCCGACGCAGCCGCTGGGCTCCAACCACCTGTCGGAGCTCAGCTCCACCGAGTGAACCATGCCGCTCTCCCCGTCGACGCTCGCCAGCGCGCTGGAACAGCAGTGGCTCGCCACCGAGGGCGGCTCGCTGCCGGACTCGGCCATGCAGTCCGGGGACCGCTTCGCCGGTGCCGTCGCCTCGTGGTTCGGCATGGCGATGGCGGCGGGCTTCCCATGCTCCACCGCCTCCGTCCGGCGCTCCCAGCTCATGTCCGCGGCGGCGGCGGCGCTGCAGGCGAGGAATGCGCAGGTGGCGGGCCAGCAGCTCGGGCTCGCGGTGGCTTCGTACATGGCCGGTCAGCTCTTCGGCGCCGGCGTCGCGTCCTTTCCGGTGGCGGCCTCGGTCATGAGCATGGAGTTCGGCGCGGTGTTCGCGGACCTGGACCTGCCGGTCAGCGCGCGCGCCCAGCGGATGGCGGCGGCCTGCATGACCGCGGCGGTGTCCACGATGGTCGTCTTCCCACCCCCGATGCCCCCGGCGCCCGTGAGCTGAGCGAGGAGGAGCGAGAATGCCCGACCGGTTCTTCTATCAGCCCTTCCGCCTCGGCCGTCAGGGCGGCGTCGCGGTCACCGACGATGCGGAGCAGCACCTGCGCGACAAGGTGCTGGCCGTGCTGTTCACCTCGCCGGGCGAGCGCGTCAACAACCCCGACTTCGGCGTGGGCCTGAGCCGCACGCTCTTCGAGGGCATGGACGCGCTGCTGCTGGGCGCGCTGCGCTTCCGCATCATCCAGGGCCTGCGCAGGGATTTGGGCGACGAAATCGAAATCGAGGACCTGGACATCGAGGCCGGCCCCGCGCCGCACGGCGAGCTGTACCTGTTCCTGTCCTACCGGCGCCGCACCGAGCGGGTGGCTCGCAACCTGGAGATCCGCCTGTGAAGCCCTATCTCGACTGGCGCGGCGCCCGGCTCGAAGGGGCGGACTGGCAGGGCATCCATCACCTGAGCCTGGCGTTGGACCCGCTCCCCGGGGACGGCTCGCCCCGGGGGGCGACGCTGACGGTGCACCTGGAGAAGCCGGCCACGGGGCTCGCGTCGCACCACGTGCGGGTCTCCGGCGGCCATCGCGTCCGTGACCCGCGCTACGCGGTGACGTTCCCCGTGGACGGCTCGGGGAACCGGCTGCCGCAAGTCACCATCACCTTCGAGGTGATTGGCGACCACTCCGTCTACACCGTCAGCCTGCTGAGCGGCGGCACGTGGTCGCTGCACCCGTTCTTCGCCTCGGCGGACTTCGTGTTCCTGATGGAGTGCGAGACGGGCGACTGCCGGCCTCCGAGCGGCCAGGTGGCCCTCCCCGTCGCGCCAGCGCCGGTCATCGACCTCGTCACCAAGGACTACACCGGCTTCCTCACGCTGCTGGCCGACCGCATCCGCGTCACCAACCCGCACTGGGCCGACCTGTCGCCGGCCTCGTTCGAGCGCGTGCTGGTGGACCTGCTCGCCCACCACGGCGACATGCTGAGCTACTACCAGGACCGCGTGGCCAACGAGGGGTTCCTGGAGACGGCCACCCAGCGCTACTCGGTCTGGCAGCATGGCGTGCTGCTCGGGTACGCGCTGTTCGACGGCGTCGCCGCCACCACCGTCCTGGCCTTCCAGGTCTCGTCCTCCGGCCACGTGCCCGCCCGGCTCCGGGTGCGCATGGAGGAGCGGCCGGGCGAGGCGCCGGTGGCCTTCTCCGTGCGCGCGCGCACCCGGGTGGAGCCCGAGTGCAACCTGCTGGTGCCCGCGGCCTGGCCCGGCGCGCTCACCGCGCGAATCCCCGCCGGGGAGACGCGCATGCTCCTCTGGGGCCACGGCTACAAGCTGCGCGTGGGCCAGCGCATCGCCTTCGTCCAGGGCCCGTTCCACCAGCTCGTCACGCTGACCGAGGTCACCGAGAAGACGCAGCCGGGCTGGGTGGACGACCCGAACGACCCGCTCCTTCCCGCGGAGAAGCAGGTCACCGAGATTGCCTGGGGCGCCGCGGACCGGCTGGAGCGCGACCTGTATCCCTGGGAGTTCGAACAGCCCCTCGACGCCGCCGAGTTCGAGGCCCGGCGCCTGCGCATCCACGGGAACCTGGCGGAGGCCGTGCACGGCGAGCACCGCGTCGCCTGGCTGAACCCCACCAGCACGCCCCGCCGCCACGACGTGGTGATGCGCCTGGACGAGCAGGGCAGCACGGTGACGACGGTGACGCGGGGAGAGGACCCCGTGCGGCTGCTGCGGGCGCTCCGCGTGCCGGAGGGACCGGTCCTCTTCGACGAGGACGCGGAGGGCCAGCGCACGCTTGCGATGGACGTCACCATCGACGACCGTCCCTGGTACGCGCAGGAGCACCTCCACGGCTCCCGCTCGTATGACCGGCACTACGTGGCCACCACCTCCGAGGATGGGAGCGTGTGGCTCCACTTCGGCGACGGCGTGCGGGGCCACGAGGTGCGCGTGGACCCCGTCAACAACACGCCCCGCATCGTCCTGCGCTACCGGATTGGCGAGCCCATCGCGGGCAACTGCGCGCCGGGGACGCTGACGCGCGTCGTCCCGCCCGAGGACCCGACCAGCGACGAGGGCATCGACTTCGGCTCGCTGGGCTCGGTGCGGGCCACCAACGTGGTGCCCGGCAGCGGGGGGCGCGAGCCCGAGTCGCTCGACGCCGCCCGGCAGGCCATTCCCGCCTCGCTGCGCCGGGGCGAGCCTCAGCGCGCGGTGACGCTGCGCGACTACGCGGCCGTGGCCGAGCAGGTGCGGGGCGTCGCGCGGGCCACGGTGCGCGTCATCGGCGGCAGCTTCAACACGCTGCTGCTCCTCATCGACCCCGAGGGGCAGGAGGAGCTGGACCCGGCGCTGGAGCAGGCCGTGTTCGAGCGGCTGGACGGCCTGCGCATGGTGGGCCGCGAGCTGCGGGTGGCCGCGCCCATCTACGTGCCGCTCGACATCGAGCTGGCCATCTGCGCCGAGCCCGGCTGGCCACGCCACGAGGTGAGGGAGCGCGTCTACGCCGCCCTGCGCCCCGGTACGCGCGAGCGCCCCGGCTACTTCCACCCCGACCACCTGAGCTTCGCCGAGGCCGTGGAGCTGGGCGAGGTGCTGGCCCACGTGCAGAGCCTTCCGGGAGTCCGGTCGGTGAAGGCCTTCACCTTCCGCCCGCTGCGCTCGGCGCATGCGCCCAAGGTCGCGGCGCGCATCCGGCTGGACACCACCGAGGTGGCCCGGCTGGACGCGGACCCGTCCTATCCGGAGAACGGCCGCCTCGTCGTCCGGGTGGAGGGGCTGGACAGCCTGCTGGAGAGCCCCGCCTACAAGTACGCCATCGACGTTCCACCCAGTGAGGGAGCATGAGCCGCCCACCTCGCCCCTATCCGGCCGACCCGACGAAGCGCGAGCTCTTCTCGCCCGGCGGCCAGCTCACGTACCTGCCGCTGGCGTACGCGGACCTGCTGGAGCTCCAGCGCGCCCTGGCCGAGCAGGTGCCCCCGGGAGGAGAGGGCGACTTCACCGCCACCTCCTACGACTTGAGCGCGCTGGTGGGCCACGTGCTCGCGGCCTACCAGAACTTCTACGCGGGCGAGGTGTTCCTGCGCACGGCCCGCACGCCGCGCAGCCTCGTCAAGCACGCGCGGCGGCTGTCCTACGAGCCCGACCCGGGCCTGTCCGCCACGGGCTTCGTGCACCTCACCCTCGGCCCCGGCTTGTCCGGCACGGTGCAGAAGGACCTGCGGCTCGCCAGCACCCCGGTGGGCGAGACGAAGGCCCAGGACTTCGAGACCACCGAGAGCCGCGTCGTGGACGCGGCGTGGAACGAAATCCAGGTCTCCGGTGCCAATGCTCCCGCCTCGCTCCAGGCCAACGACACGGTGCTCACCCTGCGCGGCACCGGGCACGGGCTCCGGCGCGGCGAGCCCATGGCCTTCGTCGGCCCCAAGGGCTGGAGGGCGCTGGATGTGGTGGCCGTCGAGGAGGACCGCGACGCGGACCAGACCACCGTCACGCTGGCCGGAGGCATTGGCACGAGCGAGCCCGCGCTGCCCGCGTTCGACCCGGCTCACCCGCTCAGCGGGTATCAAGTGCTGGCCGGGCCCGCGCGGGAGCTGCGCCTCTTCGGCTGGGACGCGTCCCCGGTGACCTTCCCGCCCGACAGCATCCTTCCGGCCGGCGCCTACACGAAGCCGCAGAGTCCTCCCAGCGAGCCGCAGTACGGCTACGTGGTGGCGGGGACGACGCACCAGCCCGCGGACTGGTACCTGTCGCGCCCCCTCGAGGAGTCCGTCGCCGGTGACTTCCTGCTGTTCCCGGGGGGGAACGACGCTCCCTACGTCGCGCGCTTCGAGCCCGGCTCCCAGAAGGACGTCACGGTCACCTTCTTCAAGGCCTACGCCGACACGCAGGTCAATGGCGTGAAGACCACGCCGGGCGCCGGGGGCGTCCAGACGGTGACGCCCGTCACCGAGACGGTGGTCCGCGAGGTATGGCTGTCGGGCAGCGTGACGCGGCTGCGCGTCCAGGGCGCGGACGGGACGCACCGGCCTCGCTCGGAGCAGCGCATCCAGGGACGGTGGCTCACGGGCTGGCGCACCCGCGTCCCGCTCGTGGACCGGGTCCCCAGCGAGGTCGAGGTGCTGGAGGGCGCGGAGCTGTCCCTGGTGGGACGGCTGGCGGGGCTGGCGCCGGGCATGCTCGTGGCGCTGAGCACGCTGGATGGCTCGGTGGTGCAGGTGGTGGAGCTGGTCTCCGTCAACCTGCCGGCCGAGGACGCCTCCAACCCCGTCACCACCGTCACCTGGCAGGCGAGGACGTCGCCCACCGTCCGCGGCCACCGCTGGCGGCAAGGCGACCTCAAGGTGCTGGGCAACATCGTGCCCATCGTGCACGGCAAGACGGTGGAGCAGGTGCTGGGCGGCTCGGACGGCATCACCCCGTTCCTGCGCTTCACGCTCAAGGACGGGCCGCTGGGGCACCGACCGGGGCCCGGTGGCGGGGAGCCGGACCTGGAGGTGCGCGTGCACGGCGTGGCCTGGACGCGCGTGGATGACTTCGGCGCGAGCGGCCCCGAGGACCGGCACTACCGCCTGGAGCGCGACCAGGACCAGGTGACGTCCGTGCTCTTCGGCGACGGTGTCCGAGGCGCCATTCCTCCCGCGGACAAGAAGCACATCCACGCCACCTACCGCGTGGGGCTCGGCCGCGACGGCAACGTGCCCGCCGGGCGCGTCACGCGGGTGGTGAAGGCGCATCCGCTCGTCGCTCGCGCCGTCAACCCGGTGCCCGTGGCCGGCGGTACCCCTCCGTCCAGCCCGGAGTCCATCCGCGAGCAGGCCACGCGCCACATCCGCACCTTCGACCGGGCGGTGTCCGTGCAGGACCATGCGGACCTGGCCATGCTCTATCCCGGCGTGGCCCGCGCGTCCGCGCGCCAGCGCGACGCGGTGGTGGAGCTGGTGGTGGCCACCGCGGACGGGGAGGGCATCGCCGACAAGACGGGGCTGGCGTCGTTCCTGGCGGCGCGGCGGGACACCACGGTGCCCCTGCGCATCATCGACCCCATGCCGCTGGACGTGCACCTGGGCCTGTACCTGGAGACGGACCCGGCCTTCCTGCGCCGCAACGTCGAGGAGGCGATTCGCGCCGCGCTCATGGGGCGGGAGGCCGGCGCGACGCCGGGGTTCTTCACGCCGGAGGTGCGCTGGCTGGGACAGGCGGCGTCGCTGAGCGAGGTCTATGCGCGCCTCCAGGCGGTGCCCGGGGTGCAGTTCTGTCAAATCACCCACTTCGCCTTCGGCGCGCCGGGCCTGCTCGCCGTGCACGACGTGCTGCGTGTCAACTCGCACCAGTGGCTGCGCATGACGGCCAACCACCTCTACTTCACGCCGCCCTCGGGAGGCAGCCATGGCGTCTGAGCGCTGGCCCTATGACGAGAGCACGCGCGCGCTGATTGCCCAGCGCCTCTACGCGCTGCTGCCCGCGCTGTACCGCGTGCAGGACGAGCCCCCGCGCGGGCGCGAGGAGCTGCGCCGCTTCCTGGAGGTGCTGGCCGGGCCCCTGGCCGTCGTCCGGCAGAACATCGAGGAGCTGCACGTCGACCTCTTCATCGACACGGCGAGCGACGAGGCGCTGTCGCTGCTGGCGGACATGGTGGGGACGAGGCTCCTGTTCCCCAACGCGGACGCCAACCGCCGGGACGTGCGCGGCACCGTGGCGTGGCGCCGGCGCAAGGGCACGCCGGCCATGCTCCAGGAGATGGCCGAGGAACTCGCCGAGCAGCTCGTCGTCCTCATGGAGGGGTGGAAGCACGTGGCGGTGACACAGGACCTGGACCTGCTGCGCCCGGAGCGCGTCCTCCCGGACGTCCGCTCGCCGCTCCTGTCGGAGACGTCCACGGGCCCGCTGGACGCCACGCACCACGCGGTGGACGTGCGCGCCGTGTCGTGGACGACGGGCCGCTACCACCCGCGCCACGTCACCCACTGGCTCCACCCGACGCGCATGTTCCCCGTGGAGCGGGGCACCGCCGCCTATGTCGGCGACCATGGCGACCCCACCGCCTCCAACAACCCCGGCGGGATGGACCCGGACTGGCGCTATGCCGTCCATCCGCTGGGGCGCTCGCAGGCGCTGCGCGTGCGGCGCGCGAGCACGCGGGACGACATCCCCACCGACCGCGTGCCCCCCATGCACTTCGACGCCGCGCCCGGTGACTGGTTCGGCAAGGAGGGGCGCTTCGCCATCCGCGTCGCCGGGCTGCTGGCCGGAGTCGCCGAGCCCTCGACGGACGTCCGTGAGCCCCAGACGCTCCTGGCGCACCCCGCGGTGGCGGACGGCGCGGCCACCCTCCAGGTGCTCGAGCACGAGACGCAGCGCCTGACGACGCCCGTGGAGCTGGCGCTGTGCTCGGTGCCACTCACCGGCGCGCTGCTCCCCGACACGGCGGGCGCGAGCGTGCGCGCGGTGGTCCAGCTTCACGCGAGCGGGCCCGCCCACCCCATTCCGGGCGGGTCGCCTCCGGCGCTCGTGCCGGGGGCCGTCGTCATGCTGCGGCTCAAGCCCGTGGGCTCGCCGGGCGCCTACTTCCCGGGGGCCACCGTCCTCCTCACGGGCGGCACCGAGGAGGCGCGGCGGGCCCACCCCGTGCTCGGGATGCAGCGGTCCGGCTTCCTGCGCGGCGCGCTGGTGGTGAAGCTGCCCGCGGGCTGGGTGATGGGGGAGCGGTGGCTGTACGTGGGCGCGGATGGCAGCGTCGTGCAGGCGCAGACGCAGCCGCAGGGCCCCGTGAATGTGCCGCTCGTCTCCACCAGCGACGGGCCGCGGCTGGACTCGAACGCGGTGACGCACGTGGGCCCCGGGCCCGTGTGGCCGCCGCTGCCGCTGACCGCGGAGGTGGACCTGACGGACTGGTTGCCGCCGTCGCAGGGCAGCGGCCCCGTCATCCTGCACGGGGGCCGCGCGCTGCGTGAGGCCGCTGGCGTCACCCAGGGGGTGGCCAACACCACCGAGGTCTCCATGGTGTTCTCGGCGGGCTTCGTCGACGCCGGGGTGGTGCGCTACCGGCCCATGGTGCGGCTGCGGTGGACGGGGCCGGAGGCGGCGAGCGCGAGCTGGCGCGCGCTCGATGACGACGGCGCGGACGTGGGCACCGCGTCGGACGCGCGCCTGGCCGCGCTGGCCGCGTGGCGCGATGGCGACCGTCCTCCCCGTCTCCGTCTCGCGGTGCGGCTGGAGGCCAGCGCCGCCGGCGTCATCCTGCCGCCCTGCGAGGTGGCGTGGACGAACCGGGAAGGGGAGGCGCTGCTCATCCACCTGCCCGAGCTGACGACGGTCTCCGGCGGGGGCCCGGTCACCTGGAAGACGCAGGCCCCGTACACCGCGATGAGCGACGCGGTGGCCGTGGCGGTGGATGGGTCGACCTGGTGGGAGGCGGGAGGCAACGCGCGCATGGCGACGTCCGGCCCTCCTGGCCAGCCCTGCTACCGCGGCGTGGCGCCGCTCTCCCGGCCCGTCATGCACCTGCGGCGGCGGGTGCGCTGGCGCTCGCTGTGCCAGTGGAGCCGCGAGGCCGCGGCGGGCCTCAAGCACGCGGGGACGCGGACGGGCTTCCTCGACGTGGACGTGGGACACGGCCTCTTCGCCTTCGCGAACAGCGACGCGCCGCAGTTGATGCCGCTCGGGCCTCGCGGCGCGCCCCGGCCTCCCAACGTCACCGTGGACTACCAGGAGGGCTACACCGCCCACGTGGGCGCGCGGGCGACCACGCGCGAGCCCGAGCTCAACCTCCTGCAGGAGACGCCCACCCGCATCGTGTCCCGCGGTGGGACGCTGCGCCGGGGCGCGCCCACCTCGCTGGGGCTCGTGCCCTGCTACCGGAGCCTGACCGAGGCGCTGGCCGCCATCGCCATCGCCCCGGCCGAGAAGGAGGTCATCGAGTTCCAGGACAGCGCCACCTACCCGGACGAGGCGCCCGTGTGGCCCGCCGGCGTGAAGCAACTGACGTTGCAGGCCGCGGAGCGCTACCGGCCCGTCCTGCGCGTGAGCGGGTGGTCCGCGCAGAGCGGGACGGGGGGCGGACCGGCGCCCACCGACGCCTCCGGGACGATTGTCGGCGGCCCTCCCTATGACGTGCTCACCCTGCGGGGCCTCGTCTTCTCGGGGCCGGACGTGAAGCTGCCGCGCGCGTACCGGGTGGACGTGCAGTACTGCTCGGTGGCGGACGCGGGCGCGACACTGCGCTTCTCCGCGCCCGGGGAGCAGTTCGCCCGGGTGACGGTGATTCGCTCCATCCTCGCGGGCGTGCACCTGGTGGGCGTGGTGGACCTCATCCTCGTGGACTCCGTGGTGGACGCCGGAGCCGGCGTGCTCCCGCGCCCGGTGGCGATTCACGCGGCGGACGGCCGCCTCTTCGCGGACCGCGCCACGGTGACGGGCACCGTTCGGGTGCGCGAGCTGGAGGCGAGCGAGGTGCTGTTCACGGACGTCGTCGAGGTCACCGACCAGTTCCGCGGCTGCATCCGCTTCAGCAGCGTCCCCGAGGGCTGTGTCCTGCCCCGGCGCCATCAGGTGGTGCAGGGGAGGGCGGCGCGCTTCGTCAGCGTGAGCCGGGACGACCCGGCGCACGTGCGGCTGGCCGAGCACTGCGACGGGGCCATCCTGTCCGGCGCGGCGGACGGCTCGGAAATCGGTGTGTTCCAGGGGGTGCAGACGGCGCGGCGCCGGGAAGCGCTGCTGCGCCGGCTGGACGAGTTCACCCCCGCCGGTCTGGTGACCGGGGTCATTCGCGTGGATTGAGCGCCATCGCCACGACTGTCATGGAGACGAGATGAAGGGCGACTTTTCCAGAGGAATCCACCCGGACCGCCAGCGAGGCAGGTCCTACCGCCGCGTCCTCCTGCAACAGCGGCGGCTGCTGCTCGACAGCGACCTGGCGGCGATGGTGGACGCCGGGGACCAGCTCGCGCGCGACACCGTCACCGGGCTGAGCGGCGAGTCGGGCAGCCCGGACCTGGGCTTCCTCCTCACGCCGGGAAAGCTCCACGCCCTCTTCGACAGCCTGGCCGGCGTCCATGCCCAGGAGGGCGTCGACTACTACCGGGACCATGACCGGCGGTACCTGGGGCGCTTCCCGTCGCTGTGCGTGCGCAACACGGCCACGTCGGCCGGGCAGCTGAATGTTCCCCTCAAGGGCAAGCTGTCCTCCGGAGCGTACTCGCTGGTCCTCTGGACCTGGTCCGAGACGACGCTGAACATCGAGGTCTCCGGAGGCAACGCCAGCTTCGTCTCCGTCTCCATCCCGGCCTCGGAGGGCTTCGCGCGCGTCGTGGTGAACCTGACGGCGAGCAGTGCCCAGTCCGGCGAGCTGCTGCTCCGCCTGCCAGCGGGAACCCCCGCGTTCCGCGTGGGCCTCATCGAGGGGAACGAGAACTCCGGCCCCGCCCCCTACCTGTGGGCGGCGTATGGGCAGTACCACGTGCGCGGGCTGACGGTGGAGAACCCCGCGTACCAGGCCTGGCCCGGGGTGTCGTTCCCCGCGTCCGCCGGCTTCCCGGCCAGCGACGCGTGGTTCGAGAGCCTCGCGCCCAACACGCGCCTCGTGGCTTATCTGGAGGCCTGGGAGCGGGGCATCACCCATATCGAGGACCGCGGCGTGCGCGAGGAGGCGCTGGGCGGCGGGCAGGACACCACCGTGCGGACCCAGGCGGTGGGCCAGGTCAAGCTCGCTCCCATCGGAAGCCTGACGCCGGAGGACGTGCGCTTCGCCTTCCTGGGGGGCCCCCAGGCGACCGCCACCCTCGACGTGGACGTGCAGGAGGTGGAGCCCGAGGCGGACCCCTGCGCCCTGCCGATGACGGGCGGCTACACGGGCCGCGACAACCGGCTCTACTGGATGGAGGTTCACGAGGGCGGAGGGCTGGGCACCGCCGTCCTCAAGTGGTCCCGCGACAACGCCGCCGAGCTCTACGGGGTGACGCAGATTTCCGGCAGCACCGTCACCATGGCGCTGGGCTCGGACCTGCGGGACGGCGACCTCGTGGAGGTGCTGAGCGAGGTCATCGACCTGGGGGATGCCGCGCCCGCCTCCCTCGGCGCCGGGAAGCTCACCTTGTCGAGGCGGATGGTGGGCGTCCTCGCGAAGCTGGTGGCCCAGTCCTCGGACGAGCAGGGACAGGCCCGCTTCCGGCTGGTGTCGGTGAACAACCCCACGCAGGACGTCGTGCCGAACGACCCCCTGCGCTATGGCGCCGACGGCTCGCGCGTGAAGAAGGTGCGGCGCTGGCACGGCCTCATCCAGACCCAGGCGGCGGGCGGAGCCGACCCCCACAACCGCGTGGGCCTGGAGGACGGCCTCGCGGTCATCCTGCGGGGCACGTTCGAGGTGGGGACGTACTGGCAATACGAGGCCCGCCGCGGCGCGCAGAACGCGAACGGCGCCTGGCAGTCCGCGCCGCACGGGCCCGAGCGGTTCTGCGTCCCGCTGGCCGTGCTGCGCAAGCCCGCGACGGCGGCGCAGCCGGTGGTGCTGGAGGCCTGGCTGGACGAGCGCTACCCCCGGCTGGGCGAGCTGGACGCGGATGACATCCGCTTCGGGGACGAGCGCTCCTTCATCGGGGAGGCCACCGTCCAGGAGGCGCTCGAGGCGCTGCTCACGCGGGAGCCCGTCCAGACCGTGCTCCTGGACCGGCCGGGAGGCGGGGTGGACATCCCGATTCCGCAGGGGGCCGAAATCACGGCGGATCAGCTCGCCGACGGCCTCATCCTCACGGCCGCGCAGGGCTTCGGGCTGCGGCACGCGACCGACGCGAACTGCACCCTCACCCTGGAGCTGCCGCTGCCCTTCACGTCGGCGGACCAGGCGCTGTGGGGAACCGACCTCGTCGGCTATCAGCCCATCACGCTTCATGGAACCGTCAGCGCGGAAGGGAACCTCGCGCGCTGGAGGCCCACGGCGTCCTCCCAGAACTGGCTGTTGACGAAGTTCTCCGAGGTGCAGCGGCGGGATGATGCGTGGGAACTCTATGGAAGCCAGGGCTCCGGGCCGAGCTGGGGCTGGGAGAAGGGTCCCCAGGAGCAGCTCATCCAGCGGGGGACCTCCCAACCGCTCTTCACCGCCAATTTCGTGAGGGGCTTCTGGGCCATCAACCGGCAGTTCGCCGCCCATGAGACGGTGGTGCTGCGCTCCAAGTGGCTCAACGCGATGACCTCTCCCTCGACCATCGCATCGGGGCTCGTGTTCGACTGGCGCAACAGCTCCAACTTCTCGCTGGTGGTCTACGAGCACGCGCTCATGTACGTCCCGTCGGGGACGGGGTCCTACAACCCGAACTTCACCGCCCGGCTCCACGTGCATGACGTCCGGAACGGATACGTGCAGCCGCGCCACAGTCACACCATCGTCAGCAGATATGGGATGCCTCCCTCGGCTCCCCATCCGCTCACGCTGAGCTTCGGCCCGGACGGCATCTCGTTCGAGAACACGGGCGCCGAGGAGCCGGCCCTCAAGAGCGGGTCTGTTGACGTCAAGGCGAACCTAAAGGGCCAGCGCGTGGGGCTCTACACCTCGGTGCCCGCCGAGTTCTGGCGGCTGGAGAGCACGGGGCTCCAGGGCACGCAGCCGCTGCTCCCGGCCGTGCAGCGGCGGGGCGTCCGCGCGCGCCTGTCGCTCAAGCGTGACGGCGTGAGATGGCTGGGCCGCACCTCCTCCGAGGGCCTGCCGTTCCACAAGGACTACGAGACGTGGTTCTGGGTGCTGCCCAGCCCGGCCAGCCCCTACGGCTACGGCGGCGGCTTCGGCAGTGGCTTCAGCGGCATCGGCGCGGGGCTCATCAAATGAGGGCGGTCTGGTCCTTCTGGTCGAAGCCCTACTGGGGCGGGCGCGGGATTCCCTGGCTGTATGACCGGGCCCACTGGCTGTCGTGGATTCTGTCCGTCCAGACGGCGCGCAGGCACTACCCGGAGGTGGCGCTCGTCACGGACTCGCCGGGCCGCCGCGTGCTGGTGGAGCAGCTCGGGCTGGAGTTCTCCGAGGTCTCCACGGAGCTGGACGCGCTGGAGGCCGCGGACTCCCGCTGGTGGGCGCTGGGCAAGCTGCACGCCTACCGCGCGCAGCAAAAGCCCTTCGTCCACGTGGACGCGGACGTGTTCCTCTGGAAGCGGCTGCCGGACATCGTGGAGTACGCGCCCGTCTTCGCGCAGAGCCCGGAGCCCGTCTCCGGCAACAGCGTGTATCAAGCCGAGCGCATCCGCCGGGTGCTGGAGTCCCACGGCGGGCAGGTGCCGGGGGAGTGGCTCTGGTACCAGTCGCAGCTGTCCCAGATGGCGGCGTGCTGCGGCATCCTGGGCGGCAACGACGTCGCGTTCCTCCAGGACTACGCGAACCTGGCCATCGACGTGGTGAGCCACCCGCGCAACCAGCGGGGATGGGCGCGGGTGGAGGACCTGTCGAACCACAACGTGCTCGTCGAGCAGTACCTGCTGTGCGCGTGCGCGGAGTACCAGCGCGCCTGGGCGCACGCGCCCCACCGCGACGTGTACATCCAGTACCTCTTCCCGACGGGGGCGCCCGACAACGCGGAGGAGGTCGGCTACACGCACCTGGTCGCGGGCGCGAAGAAGCACCGGCAGACCATCGAGCGGCTGGAGGAGGTCGTTCGGAGGGATTACCCCGAGCTGTACCAGCGGTGCCTCGCGTACGAGCAGTCGCGGAGCGAGGGCACGGCGGGACCGAGCTGAGACGGAGGAGTCGCCATGGCGAACCTGAAGGTCAAGAACGAGAGCAACGCGGTGGTGGACATCAAGCTCCCCGACGACTCGGAGAAGGTGACGCTCACCGCGGGCGCCGAGGCCGACGTCGACGAGAAGTTCCTGCGCACGGACAGCTTCCGGGACTTGATGCTCGCGGGGAAGGTGTCGCTGGTGAAGACGCCGCTCGCCAACCTCACCGCGCAGCAGCAGGCGCTGGGCGAGTCGGTGTCCATCTGGCTGTTGAACCAGATTGGCGGCCCGGTGCTGAGCCGGTACCAGGCCATGAAGAGCGCCCGGGAGGCCCTGGCGCGCACGCGGCTGCGCTACAACGACCAGCACAAGGGCACCAAGGAGCTGCTCACCCAGGCCAAGGCCATGGGGCCCGCGGCGCAGAACCTGGCCGGGGCCGCCAAGCACTTCATCAACCTCACGGCCGAGCAGTCCGCGGTGTCGAAAATCCAGGCGGACATCACCGCCAAGCAGAACGAGGACCTGGCCGCGCTCGGCAAGAGCCTGGAGACCTGGTACGCCGAGCGGCGGGTGCTGGAGGAGAAGCTGAAGGCCGCGCAGGCCGCCCTGGAGGTCGCGCAGGCCGAGCATGCGGCGCGCTTCGAGGCGCTGGTGACGGCCCTGGACCAGGCGGCCACGGCCATGGTGGCGGCCAACCCCGCGACGGACATCGGGGCGGAGATTCCCGCGCACGCCGCGCCCTGAGCGTCCGGCTCCCGGAGGGTTGCGCCCTCCGCGCCATGTCGCGCACCTCGCACCCCACCCACCATGGGGGCTGGACAGTTGCGCTCGCGCATGCAGGTCCGGGCCTTCGGAGGGCCCGCCCTGGCGTGGTGGCAGAGTTTCTCGTTTCACAACCCTCCGAACCGGGTGACTTCGTATCTCCAAGAAACCCGTATGAAGCCTTCCCCCCTCCTCGCAGTCCTGGTGCTCGCACTCTCCGTCCTGCCGGGGAGCGCAGGGGCCCAGGTTCCCCCCACCGCCACCAGCGAGCCCCGCGCGGTGGAGGTGGACGTGCAGGCCTCCGACGGTGGCACCGCCGTCTCGTCCGATGACGCCTCGCGCCTGGGCATGGACGCGGATGGCGGCGCGGTGTGGCTGCGGCCCCCCTCGCTGGTGGCGGACGCCCCCGCCGCGTGGCCCGAGGGCCTGCTGGGCACCGCGTCCGAGGTGAAGCTCGAGCTGCTCGTGGACGAGCACGGCGCCGTCGCCGAGGTGAAGGTGGTGGAGCCTTCCGTCTACGCGCCCCTCGATGAGGCCGCGCTGAAGGCCGCGCCGGGCCTGCGCTTCTCCCCCGCGCTGCTGAAGGGCAAGCCGGTGGGAGTGCGCATCCACTACGTCTACCGTTTCGAGCCTCCCGCCGCGCAGCAGACCTCGCTCGCCCACATCCGCGGCGAGGTGCGCGCCCGGGGCACGCGCCGCGCCCTGCAGGACGCCGCCCTCTTCGTCGACGGCAGCCAGGAGCCGTCCTCCCTGGTGGACGACAGGGGCCGCTTCGACCTGGAGGTCCCCGCCGGCACCCACCGCATCCTCGTGCGCGCCCCGGGCCACGCGCCCTTCACCTTCGAGGAGACGGTGGTGCCCGGGCAGACGCTGGAGGTCGTCTACCGGCTCCAGCCCGGCGTGGTGAATCCCTACGAGACGGTGGTGCGCGACGACCGGCCGCGCACCGAGGTGACGCGCATCACCCTGCACGAGCAGGAGCTGCGCGAGGTGCCCGGCACGCAGGGCGACCCGTTCCGCGTCGTCATGCTGATGCCCGGCGTGGCCAGCGTGGCCTCTGGCCTGGGCTACCCCGTGGTGCGCGGCGGCCAGCCCGCGGCCACCGGGTACTTCCTCGACGGCGTGCGCGTCCCCATGCTGTACCACCTGCTGCTCGGGCCCGCGGTCATCCACCCGGACTTCATCGACACCATCGACTTCTATCCGGGCTCGCCGCCGGTGCAGTACGGGCGCGTGCTGGGCGGCGCGGTGGAGGGACGGCTGTCGCGGCCCCGCGATGACCGGCTCCACGCCACCGTCTACGCGGACCTCATCAACGCCGGTGGCTTCATCGAATACCCGTTCGAGAGCACGGGCACCTCCGTCACCGTGGCCGGCCGCTACAGCTACACCGGGCTGCTCATCCCGCTGGCGTACGCCATCCTCAACGACGAGGAGGAGAACCCCCTCCACGCCGGCTTCTGGGACTACCAGCTCCGCGTGGAGCAGAAGCTCGGCGAGGGCCGGCTGCGCCTGTTCGCGCTGGGCAGCTCGGACTCCGCGGGCGAGGACTCCGGCAACTACGAGGGTGGCCTGGGCGGCACCCTCATCTCGCGCTTCCACCGCGTGGACCTGCGCGGCACGCACCCCTTGGCGGGCGGCGAGGGCGAGCTGGGCCTCACCGTGGGCCTGGACGAGATTGGCCTCCAGGGACAGCGGACGCTGGAGCCGCGGCCGGGGCAGGGGCTGGAGCAGGTCAACTCGGGCGAGTACGCGACGGACCAGCTCACCTTCTCCGCCCGCGCGGGCTGGAAGCGGCGCCTGTCGGACGCGCTGGAGGTGCAGGTGGGCGGCGACGTGGAGCACCGGCGCGTGGCCACCGCCATCAACGGCTCCGCGCGGCCCCCGGGCTGGCGGCCCTCGGACGAGGCACACCCGCTGAAGCAGCCCTCCGCGCTGGGCACCTTCGCCGGCGCGTTCGCCGCGGTGACGTGGCGGCCGTCGGAGAAGTGGGTGGTGCTGCCCGGGGCGCGCGTGGACTCGTACCACCTGGTGCCCGGCATCCAGCACGTCGTGGTGGAGCCGCGGCTCAGCGTGCGCCACACCCTCACGAAGGCGCTCACCCTCAAGGGGGGCGCCGGCCTCTTCCACCAGCCGCCCACGGTGCTGCTGCACCTGCCGGCCCTGGACGTCTCCGGACTTCGCTACGGCCTGCAGGAGGGCATGCAGTTCGACGTGGGCGCCGAGTGGAAGGCCGCAGAGGGGCTGGAGCTGAGCGCGGACGCCTTCTACAACCCGCTGGCGCGCACGGTGGAGTTCGACGTGAAGCAGGTGCTGGAGAACCGGCAGCGCCGGGGAATCCTCCGAGGGGACCCGACGGCGAGCGGCTACGCGTACGGCGTGGACCTGATGGCGCGTCACCCGCTGGGCGACAACTGGTTCGGCTGGGTCACCTACAGCTTCCTGCAGAGCAAGCGGCGCAAGCAGTTCGCCCGCTACAACGACGACACGTCCGTGCGGGAGATGGCCGAGGCGGACCTGCCCTTCGCCTTCGAGCAGGCGCACGTCTTCAACGCCGCCCTCAGCTACAAGCTGCGCAACAACTGGACGCTGGGCACGGTGCTGCACTTCAACACCGGCCGCCCGGAGTCCGGTGAAATCTCCTCGGTGACGCAGCGGGAATCGATGCAGGGCAACCAGTTCGTGTGGGTGCGCGAGGACGCGGACCGGGTGGGCCGGCTGCGCCCCTTCTTCCGCGTGGACGCCCGCGTCGCGAAGTCCTGGTCCACCGACGACTTCACCCTGGAGGCGTCCCTCGACATCCTCAACCTGTCGCTCCAGCAGGAGGTGTACGCCTACGAGTACACGCGGCGCGCCGGCAAGCTGCGGCGCGAGCCGGTGGGTATTCCCGTCATCGTCCCGCTGCTCGGCCTGAAGGGGAGCTACTGAAGATGCGCCATCCACTGCACGCCCTGGGACTCTTCGCCGTGCTCGCCACCGGGTGCGACCGGCTGCAGGACGACCCCATCTTCGCCTACGGCCGTGCCGAGCATCCCGATGGCGCGCCGATGGCGGGCGTCACGCTGCACTACGACCGCGCGAGAATCGTGGAGCCGCCCACCAACGGCGGGCCGCCCGTGCCCTGGGCGCCGCCGCAGTTCACTCCCTACGGGACGGCCACGACGGAGGCCACCGGGGATTTCTTCCTGGAGATGCGCTACGGCGACGTGCACGCGCCGGACCCCAACGCGCCCATCCCCGGGGTGACGCAGGATTACCGCTTCCGCGTGTCGCTGCTGCGGGAGGATGGCGCGGGCGTCTTCGCCTCCTTCACCTTCAGGGATGACGTGGAACTGCCGACGCTGCGCCCGTGGGACTCGCGGCTGCGTCTGGAGCCGGGCCTCGCGGGGCACGTCGTGTCCTTCGAGCCCGCGCCGCCCGTGCCCCAGGTCCCCGTCACCGGCGAGGAATTGACCATCACCACGCCGGAGGGCGAGGAGGTCCCCCAGAAGCCGACGACGCCCGAGGTGGTGCTCCAGGTCTTCAGCGGCGACCAGATGGCGTTCCGCTGGTGGGGCGCTACCTCCCCATGGACGGCGAGCCCCTACGTGCTGGAGGACTTCGCCAGCCCCGAATTGCGGCTGCGGGCGATGTCACTGGGCGTCTGGTACTTCTACCCGCTGGGGGCCAAGCACTCGAACCTCGTGTTCCGCCAGGAGTGGCGCACGCCGCCCCTTTCGCTGCCGGCCGGCGACCTCCGTCCAGTCAGCCGGGGCGTGGCGTGCAGCCCCACGCCCAAGGAGGGCACCTGCCCGTGGACGGACGGGCGCCTGGAGCAGGTGGCCGTCTCGTGGTCCGCCCGCGAGAGTCGATGGCTGACCCTCACGCTGCCGGAAGCCCGGGTGCTCCGCCACGCCGTGGTGCGTGGCATGAGCGGCGGTTTGGGCGGGGGCTTCCGCCTGGAGGGGAGTCTGGATGGCGAGCAGTGGTCGGTGCTGGCCAGCTCGCGCTTCCTGCTGTCCGACTCGAACCTCGGCAACCAGGTGGGAGGCGACCTCGGCTTCGAGGAGGCGACCCGGTGGGACAGCCCCTTCGATGGTTCGCTCTACAAGCGGGACGAGGCCCACTTCGGTGAGGCGGCCCTGACGGACGTGGGCCCGGTGCGCTACGTGCGCATCACCGGGGTGGACTTCGCCAACAACAACAATGGGGCCTTCCGGGGCTTCGCCCGGCTGGCCGAGGTGTCGCTGTTCGAGTAGCGCGGGATGCCTACGCGGTGCGCAGGCGCGCCGAGTCCTCGGCGTGCTTCGCCAGCGCGCGGGCAATCTGGTCCGCCGTCCACAGCGGGTCCAGGCAGGGGCAGAAGTAGCCCGGGCCAGCCTTCTCCTTCACGGCCCACTCGAAGAAGCCGCGCGCGGTGGGGTGCAGCTCCTCGGGGAGGAAGAGGGCGGCGACGTCGTACTCCGTGAAGCGCAACAGGCCCGGCACGCGCCACTCGCGCTCCCAGTCGAAGCGGTAGCTGTAGGGCGCGTTGTGGGTGTCACCCTGGATGTCCACGAAGGGCGTCATGGACCAGATGGGCTCGCGCTGCGGGTCCTTCGCCGCGAGCGCCTGCTGCACCTGGTGCTTCAGCGCGACGTGCGCGGGCGAGCCGTACTGGACGTACCAGACGGGCCCGCCGCCCTGGGACAGGATGTAGCTCTTGCTGAAGGCGATGCCGTACAGGCTGCGGCGCTGGACGAGCCGGCCGAGCTGGTCCAGCGGAATCTCGCTGAAGCACACCGAGCGGTGGCGCTCCGCGACGGCCGGCTCCTTCCGGGAGATGCCGAAGCCCTCCGCCCCGGGGATGAGCGTTCGCGAGCCGAGGATGCTCATCATGTTCTGGTAGGAGTCGTGGTAGGGCGGTCCCGGCTTCGTGAAGTGCACCACGAAGTCGGACATGTCGCGCCACTGTGGATTCGTTTGGTAACCCAGCATCGTCCCTACCCCGCCGGTAATGTCCCGGACGTGCGGGTGGGTTGCAACCCGACCTGCCGGTGACCTCCGGCGCCCGGCCGGTGCGGTTCCAGGAGGGCGGGCGCTCCCATGCGGGGCGGCCGGGCAGGCACGTGGGACGAAGAGGCGCCTGAAAACAGCGACTTCGCGCGGGCCGCCGTCGCGTTGCGGCTGCTGGGGCCCCCTGGTTAGGGTTGGTTCGTGGCGACTCCTGCTCCCCCCCTCCGCGACCTGGCCTGCGCCGAGCACCGGGCCAAGGTCTTCAAGGCGCTCGCGGACCCGTGCCGCATCCGCATCGTGGAGCTGCTGGCGAAGCAGGGGGATTTGTGCGGCAAGGAGCTGGCGGACACCCTGGGCGTGAGTGATGCCCTCCTGTCCCACCACGGCAAGGTGCTGGAAGCGGCCGGCATCATCTCCAAGCGCAAGGAGGGCCAGCACGCCTACTGCGTCCTCAACCGCGACCTGCTCTCCGAGGCCTTCAGCGGCCTCGTGGACTGAGGCCCCGGGACGACGTTCAAACATTCATTTGATTGTTTGAACGCGGGTCATTACCTGGATGCGCCATCGACGCGATTTCCACGCGGAGGCGTTTCATGTCGCAGCAGCCCCTGTTCACGCCGTTCACGATTGGCTCCCTGAAGCTCCCGCAGCGCATCGTCATGGCGCCCATGACGCGCAACCGCGCGGGGCCGGAGCAGGTGCCCACGCCGCTGATGGCGGAGTACTACGCGCAGCGGGCCTCCGCGGGCCTCATCATCACCGAGGCGACGCAGGCGTCGCTCCAGGGCTACGGCTATCCCAACACGCCGGGCATCCACACGGACGCGCAGGTGGAGGGCTGGCGCCGCGTCACCGACGCCGTGCACGCGCGCGGCGGGCGCATCTACGTGCAGATGTGGCACGTGGGGCGTATCTCGCATCCGGTGATGCAGCCGGGTGGGGCGCTGCCGGTGGCGCCGTCGGCCATCGCCGCGGAAGGGACGTTGTTCACCACGGAGGGGCCGAAGGCCTTCGTGACGCCGCGCGCGCTGGAGCTGGCGGAGATTCCAGGCATCGTGCGGGAGTTCGCGGAAGGGGCGCGGCGGGCGAAGGAGGCGGGCTTCGACGGCGTGGAGGTGCACGGCGCCAACGGCTACCTGCTGGACCAGTTCCTGCGCGACGGCTCCAACCACCGCACGGACGCGTACGGCGGCACCGTGGAGAAGCGCGCGCGGCTGCTGCTGGAGGTGACGGAGGCCGTGGCCGGAGTGCTGGGCGCGGACCGGGTGGGCGTGCGGCTGTCGCCGACGAACCCGTTCAACAGCATGTCGGACTCGGACCCGGAGAAGACGTTCGGCTACGCGGCCGGCGAGCTGAGCAGGCTGGGTCTGGCCTTCCTCCACGTCATGGCGCCGGTGGCGGACCCGCGGACGCCCACGCTGCTGCCCCTGATTCGCGAGCGCTTCCGCGGGCCGCTGATGACCAATGGTGGCCACACGCTCCAGAGCGCCAACGCCGTCATCTCGGACGGGCTGGCGGACCTGGTGGCCTTCGGCGTGCCCTTCCTGGCCAACCCGGACCTGCCCGAGCGGCTGCGTCAGGGCGCTCCGCTCAACACGCCGGACAAGGCCACGTTCTACGGCGGCGACGCGCGTGGCTACACGGACTACCCGGCGCTGACGGCGTGAGGCGTGCTGTTGGTCACGAGACCACGCCCGGGAGCGCGGCGGCCTGACGGATCCACGAGGTGAATTGCGCCTCGTCGAACTTCCCCTCGTGGATGTCGTAGTAGCGGACGTCCTTCATCCTGGACGCGCCGGGGGGACGCGGCTCGAGCGACGCGCCCCGGAAGAAGGTCACCTTGACGTACTTGTCGAAGCAGTGGAACGCGGTGAAGTAGCCCTCCTCGCCGACGCCGAAGAACGGCGTGTTCCACTTCACCGCCTTCCGCACGCCCGGGACGGTGCGGACGATGATGGCGTCGATTCGGCGGCCGATGTCGCGCTTCCACTCGGGCATCGCTTCGATGAAGGCCTGCACCGGCGCGTCGCCCTCGCCCTTCGGAATCTGGGGGTTGCCTCCGGACAGGAGCTTCGGCTTCGCGGCGCGCGGAGCGCCGCTGCTGGCGGTTCGAGACCGTCCCGACTTCGTGGCGGTCTTCCGTGGCTTCGAGGGCGACTTCGCGGGCATCGTCCTTCACTCCGTCACGCGGCGGCGGACACCACCGGCTTGAGTACGTAGCGGCCGTACGCCACGAAGGTGACCATGACCCCCATCACGAGCGCCCAGAGCATCGGGTTCTCGGGCGTCATCTTCGTTGAATGACGCGCGTACAGCGCGGCGAGCGCGAAGGTCTCGAACGCGAGCACCGCGGCCGCGTGCGCGGTGAGATGGGGCATCCACTTCAGCGCCGCCGGAACAATCAGCAGCACGCCACCGGCCATCTCGAGGATGCCGAGCGCCCGCCATGCTCCGTGGGGGACCTCGCTGAACTGGCTCGCGAGCTGCTGGAAGGAGAACGCCTTGTACGCCCCGCCCGAGAGGAACAGCAGCGCGAGGACGGCCTGAAAACCCCAGAAGACGATGTTCATATGTGGTGGCTCGGTGACTAGGCCTTGAGGGCCGGGTTGTCGCTGACGGGGGAGGGAAGTGCGGCGCCGCCCGACGCCTTCTCGAGCGTCTTGGCGAGCTTTCCGTGCATCATCTTCCAGCCGAACTCGGCGCCGTGGAACGCCTGGTCCTCCTTGAAGCCGGAGTGCTCGAAGAGCACGCGCGTCCCATCGCCATCGGCCTCGATGCGATAGCGGACGCGCGTGTCCAGCCAGCCATCGCCAACGACCCACGTGAACTCGAGCTCGGACGGAGGAGCGCACCGGAGCACCTCACAGTGCACGGTGAGTCCATCGAATTTGGCCCGAGGGTCCGGAGGCACGCGGAACGTGAAGCGATGCCCGACGCGCGGCTCGAAGTCGTTCGGGTACATCCAGTCGGCGAGCGCTTCACTGGTCGCGAGCGCGCGCCACACGGCGGCGGGTGACTGGGGAAACTTCAGCTCCCGTCGGATGGTCTTCGTCGTCATTGCTCGGTGCTCTTTTCGAGGTGCCGCCGTAGGCGGGCGAAGTTGTCGTCCCAGAACCGCTCGTAGTGAGCGATCCAGTCGCGCACCGGCTCCAGTCGCTCCGGCACGAGGCGGTACCGCCGTTCCCTGCCGTGCCGTTGCTCGGTGACGAGGCCCGCATCGAGCAGCACGCGCAGGTGCTGGGACACCGCCGGGCGGCTCATCTCGAAGTTCTCGGCAATCGCATTCACCGGGCGGTCGCCGTCGACCAGCAGGTCGAGCATGCGGCGCCGCGCCGGATGGCTGATGGCTCCGAATACCCCTGGCTCCGTGTGCATCATCGCCGCGGATAATGCGTAAGGAGATGCTTACATGTCAAGGGATGTTGAAGAAAGCCGGTAGCCTCCCGTCGTGGGTGTCGCGCTGGATGAAGCGCGGGCCCGAGGGAGCACCGTATGAGGCGAAGACTGGGAGGGGGCGCGGGACTGCTGGTCCTGCTCGCGAGCGTCTGGTTCCTGCGCTGCTTCGGACACGCGAGTGACCTCACGCCCATGCCGGACAGCCCGCGCACGGAGCAGTCCTCCGCCGAGCCCGTGCGGGCGAGCGCGCTGCTCACCGCGCCGGTGGCGCCCGCGCGTGGCGACAAAGCCATTCGCGGCACGGTGGTGGGGCCGTCCGGGCCCGTGGCCGGAGCGGTGGTGGTGGCCACCGCGCCTCGGCCGGAAGTGTCGCTGTCCGAGCTGCCGTGTGACTCCGGCGAGGGCCGCGAGACGAAGCTGCTCCACATCCAGTGCGGAACGACGGCAGCGCAGCTCGTGGAGGCGGCGGCACGGCGGCGAGGCGAGGCGCCTCCCCTGGCGCGCACCACCACGGACGCGCGGGGCCGCTTCGCGCTGGAGGGCCTGGAGCCCGGCGAGTACGCGGTGTGGGCGGAAGCCGTCTCGGGCACGGGGCGGATGGAGGAGGTCGCCGCGGGCCGCGAGGGCGTGGAGGTGCGGCTGGAGAAGGCCCTCCACTACCAGGGCACCGTGCGCGACGAGGACGGTGCGCCCGTGGTGGGAGCGCGCGTCACCGCGCTCCACCTGGAGCACAGCCGCTACTTCGAGGGCATGACGGAGGGGAACGGCCGCTTCCGTCTCGCGCCGTTGCCCCCCGGGCAGTACGTGCTCCTCTTCTCCCGCTCGGAGCTGTTGCCCGTCCATTGGGTCCCCAGAGGCGACGTCGAGCAGGACCTGGACGTGACGATGTACCGGCCCCGGCGGCTCACCGGGCGCGTGGTGCGCGCGCGCGAGCCCGTGTCCGGTGGCGTGAGCGTCCAGCTCCTGGGTGAGCGCCGGATGCTGAGCGCCGTCACGGACGACACGGGGCGGTTCACCTTCGACAGGCTGCCGCTGGGAGCCTTCACGCTCACCGCGAGCCACGGGGGACAGGACGCGGTGGCGCAGGTCCGGCTGGCGCGGGGCGTGACGCCGCCGGAGGTGGAGCTGTCCCTGGGCACGGGCGTGCGGGTGCGCGGCACGGTGCGGGACGAGCGGGGGCGGCCCATCGCGGGCGCCCAGGTGCGCCTGCGCAGCGGCTCCGGGCGGTACGAGCATGACTGGAAGTCCACGGAGACGGACGCGAAGGGCGCGTACACGCTGGGACCCGTCGCGCCGCGGCGCTACTCCTTCGAGGTCGGCGCGGAGCGCTTCATCGACGACGGAGCGCAGGAGCGAGCCGTGGATGGCCTCGCGCCCGTGGACTTCGTGCTGAAGGCCGCCGTGGTGTTGGAGGGGCAGGTGGTGGATGCCGAGGGCAGGCCCGTGAAGCAGGCCCTGCTGCTCCTGAAGGAACAGGACGACCTCCAGGGCCTCCCCGACAGGTTCTTCATGGGCTCGGACGGTTCGTATCGGAGTCAGACGGAGTCGAAGGAGGACGGGACCTTCGTCATGAAGGCCCCCGACGAGGGCTCCTGGTTCCTGAAGGGCTTCCACGATGACCATGTGGCGACGGGCCTCATGGTGACCGCGCCCCGGTCGGACATCCGGCTGGTGCTGCGAGCGGGGGCCGAGGTCTCGGGTGAGGTCGTGGACGAGCAGGGCGCTCCCATGCGACGGGCGAGCGTGAGCCTGACGGTCCGGAGCGCGAAGCGAGACCGTGCACACGAGAAGTCGACGCGCACCGACGCGATGGGCCGCTTCACCCTGCGCGGAATCCACGAGGGCGCGTACTTCATCCTGGCCTCCTCGCTGAGCCAGCATGACCATCGCCTGGTCTCTCGCGAACTTGAGGTGCGCGGGACGGCTCCGGTTCACGTCCGGCTCCAGTACCCCGAGGGCGAGCGCGTGTCCGGCGGGGTGGTGGACCCCGAGGGACGGCCCCTTCCCGGTGTCACCGTCCAGGTGGGAAGGGACGCCCGCCGGCAGCTGTCGCGGAAGCCGGGGGAGCCCGGTGAGCGCTTCGGTCGCTCCCCGTCGCGGGTGAAGTCGGACGCGGAGGGCCGCTTCGCGGTGCTCCACCTGGACCCCGGCACCTGGACCGTGTCCGCGAGCCTGGAGGGCTACCGTCTCGATACGAGCGCGTCACGGGGTGGGGCGCCGGATGAGGGCAGGCAGTCACTGGAAGTCCCGGCGGGCACGGCGGACGTGCACCTGGTGATGCGGCGCACGGCCGCCGTCCGGGGCCGCGTGGTGCGTGAGGACGGCAGTCCCGTCATGCGCTTCGAGGTGAACGGGCGCTCCATCACCGACACCGACGGCGCCTTCTTCGAACCCGTCGCCAAGGCGGTGGACGTCGCGCTCACCTTCACGGCGAACGGCCTGGCTGGCACCGCGCGCACGGTGCGGGTGGAGGAGGACGTCCATGTGGACCTGGGGATGGTGGTGCTGAAGCAGGGGCGCGAGGTGCGCGGCAGGGTGACGGACGCGGCGACGGGCGCTCCCGTGGCGGGCGCGCGGGTGGACGTGGAGGACGTGCCGGCCGACGCGGAGGGGTCGGTCCGCCTTCCCGAGCGCTCGCGCGCTGTGAAGACCGCGATGGACGGCACCTTCACCCTTCCCCACGTGGAGGAGCGGCCGCATTCGCTCGTGGTGGTGCACCCCGACTTCCTCCCGAAGCGCATCCCGCTCGACGCGCGTCGGGACGCGGTGGAGGTGGCGCTCGACGCCGGAGCCATCCTCCGGGGGACGGTGCGCAATGGCGGGCGGATGCTCGACCAGTCCGTCGCCATCGAAGCGGTGGACCTGTCCTTCAGGGAGTACACCCCCGTCCGTAACGGCACGTTCGAGCAGCGCCGCCTGCACCCGGGCACCTACGTGCTGCGGGTGCATACGGGGCGGTCCAAGGAGGAGATCCCGGTGTACGCCCCCAGGCGCATCCAGGTTCCCGCCAACGCCACCGTGACGGTGGACTTCGAGCCGCGGACGGGGGGCGCGACGGTGCACGTGACGATGGCCAAGCCCCCGGAAGACAAGGTCACCGCGGTCCTGGTACCGGGGCAGGTGGCCATGGTGACCTCCGCGCGTGAGCTGGAGCGCGCCACCGCCCAGCACTTCCGCGCGCACCCGGAGAGCCCGGGGCGCTGGACGTTCCGCGCCATGCCCGCCGGGACCTACACCGTGTTCGTCGCGCACCGCACGAAGCGGGGCGTCGCCGTGCACCGGGAGGAGCTGGTGGTCCCCGCGCGGGGGGAGGTCACGCGTGAGCTGGTGCCTCGCTGGCACGAGATGGGCGCCTCCCAGCTGGAGGAGGAGGCCCCCTGAGCCTGCTTCGGGGACAGCGCCTTCAGGGGCGCGCCGCCGTCACCCAGACGCCGGGGCGCGGGCGCAGGGTGATGGCGGGCGCCGGGGCGAAGGGGTGTCCCGGCGCCAGCTCCAGCCGCACGCGCTGGCACAGCGTGGCCAGCACGAGCACCAGCTCCATCAGCGCGAACTGGTTGCCGATGCACTGGCGCGGCCCGCCGCCGAAGGGGAACCACGCGAAGCGGGGCCGCTCGCGCTCGTGCTCCGGGAGGAAGCGGTCCGGGTCGAAGGCCTCGGGATTGTTCCAGAGCTTCGGGTGACGGTGCGTCACCCACGGCAGCAGCAGCACGAAGGTGCCCCGGGGGACGCGGAAGCCGCCCACCACGTCGTCCTGGATGGCCGCGCGGGAGAAAATCCAGGCGGGTGGGTAGAGGCGCAGCGACTCGTCCACCACGCGGCGGGTGTAGGCGAGCTTCGGGAGGTCCTCCACCGTGGGCGCGCGGCCCCCGAGCTCCCGCGACAGCTCCTCCTCCAGGCGCCGCCGCGCGTCGGGGTTTCGCGACAGCAGCACCACCGTCCACGCCAGCGCGCTGGCCGTCGTCTCGTGGCCGGCGAGCAGCAGCGTCAGCACCTCGTCGCGGAGCTGGGTGTCGCTCATCCGCTCGCCGGTGTCCTCGTCGCGCGCCTCCATCAGCATCTGCAACAGGTCGTGGTGCTCGCCGCCCTGCTGGTGCCGGCGCTCGATGATGGTGCGCACCACGCGGTCCAGCGTGGCCACGTCCCGGTTGAACTGGCGATGCGAGGGCAGGGGCAGGGCGCGGGGAATGGGGATGAGCTGCGTGAGGCGCTCGTTGGCGAAGGTCTGCGCGCGACCGAGCGCCTCGCCGATGGCGCGCGACTCGTCGCCCACGTCGGTGCCGAAGAGGGTGAGGCCGGCGATGCGCAGCGTCAGGTGGTTGAAGTCCTCGGCCACGTCGAAGGGCTGGCCGGTGGCGATGCGCGACTCCAGCGCGTTGGCGAGGTCCACCGACGTGTCCACCATGGTGCGCGCGAAGCCGGCCAGCCGCTGGCGGTGGAAGGCGGGCTGGGCCAGCCGGCGCTGCCGCAGCCAGAAGTCTCCCTCGCTGGTGAGCAGCCCCTGCCCGAGCAGCTCGCGGATGACCGCGAAGCCGCGCGTCTGCTTGTTGTAGTTGCGCGCGTTGTCCTGGAGCACGTGCCGCACCGGGTCCGGGTGGGCCACCGCCGTCACGTACACCGGGCCCACGCGGATGCGCACCACGTCGCCGTACTCGCGCACCTGCTTCGTGAAGAAGTCGAGCGGATTCCTTCGCAGCTCCCGCACGCAGCCCAGCAGCGGCTCACCGCGCGGTCCGGGCGGAAGCGGGGCGTCGGCGGCACGGGAGGCGGGGGCGGAGGCGGTGGACATGGTGTCCCATTCTCGACCCGCGCCCGGACGGACGATAGGGGGCCGTGCTCCCTTCCGGCGGAGGCGTTACCCTCGCGCCACTTCTCCCTGATGGAGGGCACACCCCCTGGACTCCCTGTTCCGCATCCGCCGCCTGGGCCTCGTGGCCCTGCTCGCACTGGCCGTGACGCCCGTCGCCCTGGCCGCTTCCGGCAGCCCCCGGCTGGAGGCGTTCTTCCAGTCCGCGCTGCAGAGCGCCGACTACCAGCAGAAGGTCTACACCCGCGTCGCCGGCAAGTGGCGGCAGCCCGGGGCGAAGGGCACCCCGGCCCTGGGGAAGAAGACGGTGGTCCAGGCGCTGATTGGCCGCGACGGGAAGCTGGTGTCCGCCTCCGTGACGACGGAGTCCGGCTCCAAGGCGTGGGACGCCGCCGCGCTGGAGGCGGTGAAGAAGGCCGCGCCCTTCCCGCCGCTCCCGAAGAGCTACCCGCTGCCCACGCTGGACGCCCACTTCCACGTGTCCTGGGTGGCCGGCCCGTAGGGTATGGTGCGCCCCCATGGCTACCCCTCATATCTCCGCCGCACCCGGCGACTTCGCCGACGTGGTGCTGATGCCCGGTGACCCCTTGCGGGCCCGTCATATCTCCGAGCGCTTCCTCGAGGAGGCCCGCGGGGTCACCTCCGTGCGCAACATGTATGGCTTCACCGGGACGTACCGGGGCCGTCGCGTGTCGGTGATGGGGCATGGCATGGGCATCCCCTCGCTCTCCATCTACGCCACCGAGCTCATCCAGACGTACGGCGCGCGCGTGCTCATCCGCGTGGGCAGCTGCGGCGCCCTGCACCGGAACGTGAAGCTGCGCGACGTCATCGTGGCCACGGGCGCCGGCACCGACTCCAAGGTGAACCGGATGCGGCTGTTGGACCATGACTTCCCGGCGGTGCCGGACTTCACGCTCGCGCGGCGCGCGATGGAAGCGGCGGAGAAGCGGGGCCGGGCGGTGCGCGCCGGGCCGGTGTTCTCGTCGGACCTCTTCTACCATCCGCAGGCGGCGCTCAACGAGACGCTGGCGCGCATGGGCATCCTCGCGGTGGAGATGGAGGTCGCCGGCCTCTATGGCATCGCCGCGGAGACGGGCGCCCGCGCGCTGGCGCTGCTCACCGTGTCGGACCACATCATCACGGGCGAGAAGCTCACCCCGCAGGAGCGCCAGACGTCCTTCGACGAGATGATCGAACTGGCGCTGGACGTCGCCCTCGCGGAGCCGGTTCCCACTCCGGCGGGCTGAAGCGCAGGGGTGCGAGGCGCGGAGGCCGGACGTCAACCGGCCCCGCCGCGCCTCGCCGGACAGCAGCCGGGCGGAACATTGGAGCGGCCCGTCCTCGCTGGAAGTGCGGGACGGGCCGGTCCGGAGGGCCCCCGAGGGCAGGGGGGCGTCCAGAATCTGGAGCCGGGTACTTGGAGGTCGGACGGTTTCCGGGTCATCCTTCGCCCCAGTGCGTTACCCAATCTGGCTCCTGCTCGTTTGCGCCGGCTGTGCCGCGCGCGTGGCTCCCACCGCTGGCACTGCGCCGGCTCTCGCCGCCGTGCGTCCGGAGGTCTCGGACGCGGCTCGCGCCGAGACGCCGCCGGCAGCTCCGGCCCCGACTCCGGCCCCCGCCGCCGAGAGCGCCGCCCCGGTGGCGGCTGCCTCCGCGGACGCGGTGAGTCCGGTCTCCGCCGCCAGCGGGGACTGCGCGGCCTCCGAGGAGGACCTGGAGGGCGAGGACGACGAGTCGACGGAGGTGGCCGAGGGTGAGGGCGGCGACGTGGGCGAGACGCCGGAGGCCATGGCCTCCGGCGAGGTGCCGACGGGGCCGGTGTACACGGCGGACATCACCGAGGAGGAGCTGACCCGGCGGTGGAAGGCGGAGATTGCCTCGCTCGGGTCCATGGCGGTGGGCTTCGTGCACAGCGGCCGGCTGGTGAACGCGAAGCGCTTCCCGGAGAGCCAGGACTGGATTGTCGTCTCCCCCGAGGTGGCGTGGGCCACCGAGGAGACGGTGAGCTACCTGGCCGAGGCCATCCGCGAGGTGCGCGCGAAGTTCCCCAACGCGCCGCCGCTGCGGGTCAACGGCATGAGCAACAAGGAGGGTGGCTACCTGCGCCCCCACAAGAGCCACCAGAACGGCCGCGACGTGGACCTCGGCTTCTACTACCCGACGGTGGACCCCATCCGGGAGCGCGAGCGCGAGAAGGTCATCAACGTGCCGCTCAACTGGGCGCTCATCCGCGCGCTGGTGACGAAGACGGACGTGCAGCTGATTCTCGTGGACCGCCGCGTGCGCAAGGTCATCTACGACCATGCCCTGGCGTCCGGCGAGGACAAGGCGTGGCTGGACTCCTTCTTCAATGACGGCCCGAACGGCATCGTCCGCCACGCGCGCCGGCACCGGGACCACTTCCACGTCCGCTTCCACAACCCGCGCGCCCAGGAGCTGGGCCGCCGGGTGCAGCCGCTGCTGGCGCTCCAGCCGGAGCACAACGTCGTCACCCACCGCATCCGCAACGGCGACACGCTGGGCGGCATCGCGCTGCGGTACGGGACGACGGTGTCGATGATCAAGAAGGCCAACCGGATGCGTAACAACTTCCTGCGCGCCGGGCAGCGGCTGGCCGTGCCGCTGCGCGGGCCCTGCACGCACTGCCCGGTGCCGCCGCCCTTCGTGATGCCCCCGCGCCGGCTCCCGCCCGAGGCGGCGGCTCCCGCGCTGGTCGCCGCGAAGAGCGAGGCTCCGACGGCCGAGGGCTGCGCGAAGCCCGCGCCGGCTCCGGCCGCGGCCGAGCAGGTCGCCGCGAAGGAGGCTGCCCCGGCCGTCGAGCAGGTCGTGGCGAAGGAGGCCGTGTCGGCCGCCGCTGCCGCCGGTCAGGTCGTGGCGAAGGAGGCCGCGTCGGTCGTCGTCCCCGCCGCGCCCGCTGGGGTTCAGGAGTCCATCGGCGGCGGCTCCTCCGTGGGCATCTCGCACGCGCGCTGAAGCGCGGCGAGCCGTTTCCCGCTGACGGAGCTTCTTCGGGGCTCGCACGTGCGTCGAGGCACGGCGAGCCCCTTGCTTTTGCATGGCAGGAAATCCCGGAGCACGGAAAGCCGCGCACCGGAAAATCGCTTCTACAGGCCCAGCCGCATGCCCAGGCCCGCGCCGGGCAGCAGCCGCAGCGAGAGCTGGCCGTCCTGCTTCAGGAAGGCGCAGGGCGCATGGGCGCCGAGCTGCACCGCCACCCGGGGCGTCACGTCCCAGGACAGCGTGGCGGCCGGCCCCAGCCCGGGCGCGAGCGCCCAGGCCACGCCGCGATTCGTGGACTGACGGATGAACTGCACGCCCGCCTCCGCGCTCGCCGAGGCTTCCAGGGGCCCGCGCCGCAGCGCCCAGCGATAGCCCAGCGCCATGGCGCCCGCGGCCTCGCGTCCCACGGGACGGGCACCGCGCCCCAGCTCCACCGACAGCACCAGCCGCTCCAGGGGCAGCCCGCTCAGCTCCAGCCGCAGCGCCTGCAGGGCGCCCATTCCCTTCGCCACCGACTGGCGGACGCCACCGCGCACGGCCAGGGTCGGGCGGGCGGGGGGCCGCGCCTCGCTGTGCATGGAGATGCCCATGGGTGCGGAGGAGGAGTGAGGCACTGGCGCGGGGGGCTGCTCCTCACCGAGCACGGAGGAGAGTCCCGTGGGCGAGGAGGAGGAACGAGGTGCTGACGTGAGGGCTTCCACCTCGTCGAGCACGGCGAGGCCCGTGCGCATGGACGGGGACTTTGAAGCGGGGGCTTCCGCCTCACCATGCACAGTGTCGCCCGGCGATCCGGACGGCGAGAAGCCGGCGAGGGACGCTGATGTGGAGCTCGCGGGGACGGACGGCGCCGTGGGCGGCCGCGCGTCGCCGCTCTCGGCGAAGCCCGGCCCGACGGAGCGCGCGGGCTGCGATGCGGACGTCTCCTCCACCAACCCCTTGGTGCTGGCGGCGGAAGCCGACGCGGCGACGGGCGCGAGGTCCTCCCAGCGCACGCGCTTCACCTGTCCCGCGGGCGCGCGGAGGAATCCACGGTGCTGACGGCCCGCGCGCCAGGCGCGCAGCTCGTACTCGCCAGGAGGCACCGCCAGCCGGGGCACGGCGCCCGGGCCCAGCTCCGCCATCACCTGCCCGCGCTCGGGGCGCAGCAGCAGCGCCCGCTCGAAGTCGGACGGCAGCTCCAGCGCGGTGCCGGGACTCGGAAGCTGGGTGAGCACCAGCTCGCCCTTGCCGCTCAGCCGGTAGTCATAGGCCGGGTGCTGCCCGCCCAGCAGCACGTCCGCGGTGGCCGACACCGTATGCGCGTACGCGTACTGGTACGCCTCTCCGAGCGTCACCAGCCCGTCCCCGGAGGAGTCCGCGGCCCCGCGCAGGCCGGACACCAGGTGGTGCGTGAAGAGGGAGCCACCCACCTCGCGCGACTCCAGCGCCAGCTCGTCCTCCGCGCTGGAGGTGAGCAGCGCATGGCCGCTGCTGTGCAACTCGTCCGTCAGCCGCAGCTCGAAGGAGGGGCCCGGGCGTCCGCCCTTGATGCGCAGCAGGGCGCCGCTGCGGCACGAGTCCACGATGGCCAGCCGCACGTCCGCCTTCGTCGAGTCCAGCCACTCGCGCAGGGCCGCGTACGGCAGCCGCTCGGTGCCCAGCTCCAGCGCCACGCCGTCCGAGTGCCCGGAGAAATAGAAGAGCAGCACCACGCGCGTGTTCGGCGTGGCGCGCAGGGCGGCAACCCTCCTGGCCACGTCCGCCAGCGCGGCGCGCACCGTGGGCAGGTCCTGGCCCTGGAGCATGACGATGTCCCTGGACGCCACGTCGCCCAGCTCCGAGAGCACGCTCGCGAGCTTGGCGGCGTCCGCCTCGGCGTAGCGCAGCGGCGGGCGCGCACCTCCGCCGACGTTGTGGCCCACGAGGATGGCGAGGCGCCGGATTTCCGCCTGGGCGGGCAGGGCCGCGACGAGCGCGGCGACGAGCAGGAGGCAGCGGGCGGAGGTCGTCACGGCTGGGGCTTCTCGAAGAGGAAGGTGGCCTGTTGCGCGCCGTCCGGGACGGGCAGGCGCGTCTGGTGGCGGATGGCGTTCGCGCCCCCCGCGGCGAGCTCGCGCAGCGCCGGGGCCACCGAGTCGAAGGTCAGGGGCTCGCGGGAGAAGAGGGCGAAGAGTCGCTCGGGGCCGGGGGCCGTGTCGAGGACCACACTGCCGGGGACCTCGGCCTGTGCCCCTTCGGAGAGGGGCGCGCTCCGGGCGCCGCCGAAGGGGTGGTAGGTGTTCACCTGACCCGCGCCATCCACGGAGACGAGCAGGACGTACGGCAGCCCGCCCCCGTCCAGCCGGAAGCGCACCTGGTCACCGGGGGCCAGCGACTCGCCCTCCTGCACCTTCCAGGTGCGCTCGCCCCGGTGGGCGAAGAGCTGGAGCGTGGCGCCGCCCTTCACGCCGTACTCGGGCTCGGTGTCGGTCTTCGGAGGCCGCGCCATGACGAGCACCCCGGCCGTCACCGCCACCAGGGGGACGAGCCAGCGCCAGGCGGAGTGCCACGCCGGAGGCCGCCGCAGGGCGGGCGCGGTGCGGGGCAGCACGTGGACGGTGAAGTGGCTTCGCAGCGAGGCCAGCTCCTCGGCGCGGGCGCGGCAGGTGGCGCAGGCGTCGAGGTGCGCCCGGGCGGCGGAGCGCGCGTCGGCGGGGAGCGCGTCCAGGGCGAGCGCGTCGAGCTGGAGGCTGGAGAGGTGGAGGGAGGAAGGAGTCATGAGGGGCTGCTCCCGGTGAGCGTGCGCGCGTGCCGGTGGAAGTCGGCGAGCCGGTTGACGACCGTGCGACGAGAGATGCCGAGCACCTGGGCGACCTCGTCCTGGGTCAGCCCGTCGGCGAGGTGGAGCCAGGCGACCTCGGCCATCTGGGGTGGGGCGGAGGCGATGAGGCGGCGGGCGAGGTCCCGGTCCTCCAAGAGGCGCTCGGTGTCGGTGCCGGGGTGCTCGGGGAGCTCGGCCACGGGCAGGGCGCGGCGGCGGCCGTCCCGGATCTGGTTGAGGCAGTAGTTGGTGGCGATGCGGTAGATGTAGGCGAGCGCCTGGCTGGCGTCCGGTGCCCGCTCCAGGTGGCGATGGAGCCGGAGGAAGGTCTCCTGGGCCGCGTCCGCCGCCGCGGCGTCGTCGCCCAGAATCTGCCTGCACCGGGCGTACAGGGTGGGCCCGTAGGTGCGATACAGCGCGTGGATGCGGTCTTCGGCCATGGTGTCCGGGGGTCCGGCCCCCTACCAACACCCCAGGCGTCCGGATTGCGCAAATGCGGCGCGGAGGCCCGGACACCGGGGGGGATGTGGTAGCACGGCGCCCATGGCCTTTCCCCCCCACCGGGGCCGCCCGCTTGCCCACAAGGTCCGTCAGCGCACCCCGGGCCACCACTACAACGCGAGCTTCCTGTCCGCCGCGGACCGGACGGAAATCCTGGCGTGGCTTGGCACGCTCCACCCGCTGTGGGAGGAGCGCTACTCGAAGCACTTCCCGCCCCCGCCGGGGCAGTCGCAGCGGCGGCTGTTGCGGCCGGTGTACTGGTTGGGGAACTGGCAGTTCGCGTGCCTCGACTACTACCGGCCGCCGAAGGGCGTGCTGAACCGGTGCGTGAAGGCCGAGCCCTTCCCCGCGGTGCTCCAGCGGCAGGTGGCGAAGATTGAAGAGCTGGCGCGGCGGATGTTCCGCGGGCCGGACATGCCGAAGGGCTGGCACCTCAACACGTGCCTGGTGAACTTCTACGGCAGCCGGCTGGAGGACGGGCGCTGGGCGGACACCGCGCGGGTGGGGGAGCACAAGGACTTCGAGCCGGGTCCGGTGGCGTCGCTGTCCTTCGGCGAGCGGGCCCTCATCCAGTTCGTCACCTCCACGCGGCCGGGCGAGCGGGACGAGGTGGTGCTGGAGCAGTGGCTGGACGACGGCTCGCTCCAGCTCTTCGGCGGCGCGCGGTGGAAGGACCAGACGTTCCACCGCGTGCAGCGGGTGGACACGCGCGCGGGCCACGTCATGCCGCCGGAGCTGCCGGACTTCCGCACCCGGCGCATCAACCTCACGTTCCGCTACGTGCCCGATGAGCACGTGATTCCCTTCGCGAAGCTGTCACCCGAGGCCCGCGAGGACGTGCGGCCCTACATGGAGACGCTCGCGCGGGGCAGTGCGTTCTTCAAGGCGGAGCTGGAGAAGGAACAGGCGATGGGGCGGCCCCAGGGATGAGCCGATGGGAACCGCCCGCCTGAATCGCGACGCTCTCTAGAGGGGCTTGGCGACGATGGCCGTGTCCCCACCCACGGGCGACAGGCCCTGCGCCTGCCATACGCCCGGCACATAGCCCTCTATGGCTTCGACCTCGCAGTAGACCGCATTGGCACAACCATGGCCGCGCCTGCTGCCCCTGACACCCGGCAAGGTGATGTCCGCCGCGACATTGATGTATGGCTGGACGAGCGCGCACGTGACGGCGGCTTTCGCTGCCGCGTAGGGAGTGCCATTGCTCGAGTAAGCCACATACGGCTCGGTGACGGTGGTCACGCAACCCGCGACAGCGGACTGTTCCTGCGTCGCGATGTCTTTGTCCTGCTCCGTGGAGTTGTCGGCGCCACAGCCAACACCCATCAGCATGACACTGGCACCCAAAAGAAATGCAGCCGGCATCTTCATGGAGTCTCTCCGAGAAGTGATTGATGCGAGCGACACCATAGGCGTGCCTGTCTGGAATTGTAAATTCTGGTTGCTGGTGATGGACTGCAGGGGAGCGATTGGGCCGGCTGAGAGAAGCCAGAGGCGCGTCTACGGGCTCCGCTTCTTGTGCGTCCGTGCGTGGCGGCCGGGTGCCTGTCCCGGCTCGAGCTTCGGGGCGCTCGCGCCCGTCTGCGGCGGACCCGGGTCTTTCTGCGCCGCGAGGAAGCGCTCCCAATGCTCCTTGAAGACGGGGTCCTCGCGCGGCACCGGGACGCGGGGAATCTCCGCGCGCATGATGCTCTCGATGCGGGTGATGACCTGCCCCTCGCGCGTCAGGGCGAAGGTGGACGCCACGCCGCTGGCCGCCGCGCGGGCGGTGCGGCCGATGCGGTGCACGTAGTCCTCGGGCGCGTGCGGCAGGTCGTAGTTGATGACGTGCCCCACGTCCTCCACGTCCAGCCCGCGCGCGGCGATGTCCGTGGCCACGAGGCAGCGGTAGGTGCCGTCGCGGAAGCCCTCCATCGCCTGCCGCCGCTGGTTCTGCGTGCGGTCCGCGTGCAGCACCGCGCACTTGTGGCCCGCCTTCTGGAGCGCCTTGTGCACCTTGTCCGCGCGCTCGCGGGCGCGGGTGAAGATGAGCGCCGTCGCCTCGTCGCGCGCCAGCAGCGTGAGCAGCAGCGGCGTCTTCTCCTCCGGCCGGACGAAGTAGAGCCGCTGCTCCGCGCGCTCGGCGGGAGTGCCGCTGCGGGTCACCTCCACGCGCACCGGCTTGTAGAGGCGCGAGCGCGCGAAGCGGCTCACCTCCGGACCCAGCGTCGCGGAGAACAGCAGCGTCTGCCGGCGGCGGGGGAGCGCGGCGAAGATGCGCTCCAACTGCGGCAGGAAGCCCATGTCCAGCATCCGGTCCGCCTCGTCCAGGACGAGCGCCTCCAGGTGCGGGAAGGCGGCGCCGCCGTGCTCCAGCAGGTCCACCAGCCGCCCGGGCGTGGCGAGCACGAAGGTGGGGCGCTCCTTCAGCTCCTTCACCTGCGCCCCCATGTCCTCGCCGCCGATGACGACCGCGTGCGTGAGGCCGCGCGGCTCACCGAAGAAGCGCACGGGCTCGGCGATCTGCTGCACCAGTTCGCGGGTGGGGGCGAGCACCAGCCCGAGCGTGCCCTTCTTCCCGGCGAAGCGCTCGACGAGGGGCAGCACGTACGCGGCCGTCTTGCCGGTGCCGGTGGCGGCGCAGCCGATGACGTCCTTCCCGGCGAGGGCCGGGGGAATGGCCTGCGCCTGGATGGGGGTGGGGCGGGTGAAGCGCGCCCGGCGCAAGGCACCGAGCGTCTCCCGCGAGAGGCCGAGCTGGTCGAAGGCGTCGCTCACGTCCCCCGGACTACCACGGCGCGAGGCCCCGTGGGGGAGGGCCTCGCGGGCATTTGTCCTACGCCGCGCGCCGCAAGGCCTTGGCCCAGGGCTCGATGGCCCGGACGATGGCCTTCACGCGCTCCTTCGGCTTGCCGCTGGCGCTCAGGCGCTCGGCCACGGCGTCGACCCCGGGGACGGCGCGCTCGGTGAGGGCCACGAGGGCCGCGGCCACGTCGCACGTGTCCGCCGGGTCGTCCATGAAGATGACCCGGTCGCCCAGGTAGCTGACCCAGAACTGCTCGCAGCGGCCCCGGCGGCGCTGGTCGGGGATGAGGAAGAAGGGGTGGAAGGTCTTGTCCAGCCGGCTGACCACCTCCTCCATGGGGATGTCCCGGGTCATCCGCGTGCCGAGGAGTCGCTCGACGTGCTCCTTCGCCACGTAGTGGAAGGCGGGCTCGTCGCCGGTCATGAAGAAGTAGCCCTTCTTCCCGCGCTTCTCGAAGCAGTCCATCGCGGTGTGCTCGGCGGCGAAGTACATGCCCAGCTCGTAGGTCTCCGCCGGGTTCGAGCCGCCGCCGCGCTCCAGGAACATCCACGTGAGCCACTGGTCCAGCTGCTGCTCGGAGGACTCGAACTGGCCCACCTGGAGGGGCGCGTCGTCCATGTACGCGTCGCCCACGGCCATGAAGAGCACCTGCGGGTCCGCGATGCCGGCGTCCATCAGGTCCTTCATGAAGGAGGGGAACGTCTGCCGCGCGAGGATTTCGGGGATGTTGCCCATGGAGCCCGTCACGTCGAGCGCCATGACCACGGAGAGCGAGTGGGGATGCGCCGCGCTGTCACGGCTCTCGCGGCACTTCACGTTGCGAGGGTCCATCTTCGGGTGACAGGACCGCTGCCGGAAGACCTCCTGCTGCGGGAGGTCGCTGCGGGCCTTCGTCATCGCCTCGTGCGCTTCGTAGCTGTAGCTGCCGTACCCCATGTCTCGAAACCCCCTCTGGTATCAGGATGGGAGGCTAGCCCGGAGGTGCCGATGGCGTCACGTCAGCCCCCGCTCCCGCTTGTCCCGGGCCGCCGGGCCGTGGGACGTCACCGCTACCTTGACGCCGAGGATGGATTCCACCCACGCGACGAAGCGCTCCGTCCGCTCGGCCGGTGGTCCTCCCAGGTCCAGCTCCTCGCGGAGGGGGTGGCACGTGGCCAGCGCTCGGGTGAGGTGTTCCTGGTACGCGAGGTCGCGGTGGGGACCCAGGCGCAGCGCCGTCACGCGTGACGTGTCCGCCGTGTCGCGGGTGAACATGCCTCCGTACTCCGCCGGCGCATGGGATGCCGTGTGCATCCGGAGGCGTGTGTCGGTGTCCGCCTCCTCCATCGGCGCGCGGGAGGCCGGGTGCATCCGGGGGAGCGTGCCGGTGTCCGCATCCTGTGGCGGCGCACGGTACGCCGTGCACACGGGCCACCGGGTGGCGAGCCGGTCCAGGTGGGTGAGCGCCAGGGCATCCACGCCGCCGCAGGCAGCCAGGGCGTAACGTGCGAGCACGGCGTCGAAGGCGCCCACGCGGAAGCCCCCCTGCCAGCCGGCGGCGTCGTTGTGGGGCTCGGGCACGGCGGGAGCGAGCGCGGGCTCCTCGGTGGGGAAGGGGCCCTCGCCGTGGCGCGTGGCGTACGCGCGCAACACACCGAGCCGGTGGAGGGCGCCGTCGAAGTCCGCGTCGCGCAGCAGCTCCAGGGCGAGGTCGAAGGTGCACGTGCTCCAGGTGGTGTGCGGGTGGAAGCCGCGCCACTCGTCGAGCAGCACGCCCTGCGCGCCCTCGAAGAGGGTGGTGCCCTCGCGAAGGCGCGGGGCCAGCCAGTCGTCACCGACGACGCGCTCTCGCGGACGGAGGGCCCGCACCGCGTCCGCCCAGCGCGAGGGGACCTCCGGGTCCTCCAGCAGCACCAGCTCGGAGGTGGCCTGGGGATGCGCGCTCGCGGCGCGGCGTACCTCCGACAGCTCCGCGCGCAACCGCTCCTGCGCGGCGGCGGCCTTGCGCACCAGCATCGCGGGCCGGGTGAGGTCGCAAGCGTGCAATGCGTCCTCCGGGTGCGCGAGGGCGTCTCGCACCGTCTCGCCCACGCCGACGCCGCAGGTGCCGTGGCGTCCCGTGCCTCGGGCCAGCTCTCGCAGTCTTCCGGCGGCCTGGTGGAACGGAGTGATGATGCGCGCGCCCTCGCTCACCGTGGTGCGTGACAGCGCGTCCGGTGCGCCGCGCTCGGCGAGGTAGCGGGCCTCCACCAGCATGGCCAGCGGGTGGACGATGGTGGTCCGCGCCAGGTGCGTGCGCACGCCGGGGACGAAGGTGCCGGCGCCGAACTGCGAGAAGGTGTGGTGCCGCCCGTCATCGGTGACGACGTTGTGGCCGGCCTGTGCACCCCCGTTGAAGCGCACCACGAGCCCCGCGCCATGACGGCGCACCAGCCAGTCCGTGAGCGTGCCCTTGCCGGCGTCACCGAAGCCGAGGTCGACGACGATGTGGGCCGCGTGGGGAGGGCTCATGGCGAGAAAACGTGGCTGCCCATACGGGGCCCGGTGAATTCCTGACTCCGTATTCTCCCAGGAGTCGCCGGAGGTGTCTCGGGACGGGTCCAAAAAGCTCCCAGGCGGAGCCGGGCACGGCCCTGGGCTACGCTCCGCCCATGGCCTTCGGTTGGTTGAAACGCATCTTCGGCTCCCGTGAGGAGGCGAAGACGCCCCAAGTCATCACCCTGCGTGAGCGCGAGGTGGCGCTCCGCATACCCACTCAGACACCCTTGGAGGCGCAGGGCCCCCGGCGGGGGAGCGCGCCCACGTGCAAGGACTGCGGCACGCCGCTCGTGGAGGTGCTCTTCACCACGGGAGGGCCCATGGGAGACCCCGAGCTCTGGCGAGAGCACCCGCTCGCGGTGGACGGGTGGATCTGCAAGACGTGTGGCATGTCCACGCTGCCCCGCTTCCTCGAGCCCGAGGAGGTGACGGCGCTCGGGGGCGAGGGAGCGCGTCTCGCGCGGGAGGGGCGGCTCGACGAGGCGGAGCTGAACTTCCGGCGTATCTGCAGCAGCTGGCCGGGGTATGGGCCGGCACGCCTGGACCTGGCCACGCTGTATACGCTGCGCATCAACGAGGAGGTCTTCGGAGCGGGACGTGCGCACGTCCTGAAGCAGTACGCGGACATCGTGGAGCGGCACATCCGGGATGCTTTGCGCGGCGACTCGCTTCCCTCCCTGCCCGCGGCCATCAAGCGCCTGGTCACCGCGCACCTCGCGCTGGATGGCACCGCCGCGGCCGAGGCGGCCATCGACCTGGGGCTCAGCTACCCGAAGGCGACCGACGAGGACCGTGAGGCGCTCGGGTCACTGCGCGAGTGGGTCCGGCATCGCGGGGACCTCTATGAGCGCGGCACGGAGGCCATCCAGCCGTACATGCACATCCACGCGGAGACGCCCCGGCCCGTGGATGCGAAGGCACGCCGGCAGCTGGAGGTCGCCGTGGAGGACCTCCTGAAGTACCAGCGGCTGAATCCCGAGAGCTGGCAGGCCCTCTGGATTGCCGGCAAGGGACGGCAGGCGCTCGGGGATCCGGCGGGCGCCGCGGAAATCTTCGGCAGGGCCTACGCCTTCAAGCGGGACCAGCCGGACGTCGCGCGCGAGTACGCGCTGCAGCTCCTGCGGCTCCAGCGCTTCGCGGAGGCGGAGGACGTCGCGCGGTCCGCGTGTGAGGCAGACCCTTCCGACGCCGGGCTCGTGGCCAATGTCGCGCTGGCCCAGCTCCTCGGGGGCCGCGTGGCCGAAGCGGAGGCCACGGCCTCACGGGCGCTCGACATGAGCCCGGAGGACCCGGTGACGAAGACGCTGCTCGGCCGCATCCGCGAGGCGCGGTCCGGCCGGCGCCCGGCGCCGCGCACCATCGAGGACCTCGAACGGGGACGCTGAAGACGTGCTCCGGGGTCAGCGCGGGCGCCGGTGCCCGGAGTTGGCGTCATTCGTGGGCAGGTGCTCGTCCTCCAGACGGGGAGGGGGCACGCCGTCGCGCCCCAGCGTCGCCGCGAAGGGCGTCAGCGCGCGGATGACGCGGCCCCGGCCCTGCCGGTCCACGCCCTGCCGGTCCAGGTGTCGCGCGAGCGCGTCCAAATCCGGCACGGCGCCCTCGCACAGCCCCACCAGCCCCGCCGCCACGTCCACCGTGTCCGTCGGGTCCTCCATGCAGATGACGCGGTCGCCAAGCAGCTCGCGCCAGTCGCGCTCGCAGCCGCGCCGCCGCGCGAGGTCGGGGATGAGGAAGAAGGGCTCGTAGGTGTGCTGCAGCGCGTCCACCACCTGCTGCACGCGCAGGTCCTGCTCCAGCGTGTCGCCGATGAGCAGCGACACCTGCGCGCGGGACACGTAGCTGTACGGCCGCTCGTCGCCCGTCATGAAGAAGTAGCCGCGGTGCTTGCGCTTGCGCCAGCAGTCCAGGTCCGTGTGGCGCGCGGCGAAGTACATCGCCAGCTCGTAGGACTCCGTGCCGGGCGTGCCGCCGCCGCCCTCCAGGTAGCTCCACGTGAGCCACTGGTCCATCTGCCGCTCGGCGGACTCGAACTGGCCCACCTGGAGCGGCGCGTGGTCGCTGTCGGCGTCGCCCACGGCCATGAAGAGCACCTGCGGGTCCCGGATGCCCGAGTCCAGCAGCGCCTTCATGAAGGCCGGCAGCCGCTGGCGCGCGAGCAGGTCCGGGATGTGGCCCATGGAGCCGGTGACGTCGAGTGCGAAGACGATGCCCAGCGCCTGGGGATGCGCCTCGCTGTCGCGGCTCTCGCGCCACTTCACCCCGTGCGGCTCCATGAGCGGGTGGCAGCGCCGCTGCGCGAAGACCTCCTGGCGCGGCAGCTCCGCCCGCGCTCGCGTCAGTGACTCGTGGGCCTCGTAGCTGTAGCTCCCGTATCCCATCAGCGCCACCCCGGCAGGGTGAAGGGGATGAACTTCGGCGGACCGAAGGACTCGCGCGCCGCGGCGTCCACGAGCTCCTTGCTTCGCCACGCGTCACCCGTGAACGGGTGCGGGTCCTCGTCGCAGAGGCGCCGCAGCAGGTCCGCCAGTGGCGGAGGCACGCTCGTCGGCGTGGAGCCCGTCGCCGGGTCTCCTCCCAGCACCCAGGCGATGGTGCGAGCGGCCATGATGAGGTCCGTCGTGGGACCGGGCGCGACGCCCCTCCACTCCGCGGCGGGATAGAAGGCCCGGTGCGATGCGCTGGTGGAGGGCAGGCGGCCGCGGTCCCCGTCGAAAGTCACGGCGCTGCTCCAGCCCACCAGCATGACGCCGTGGTCCCTCGGGTGGACGAGCACGTGCGGCGGCAGCACGGCGCCGTGGATGTAGCCGCTGCGGTGCACGAAGCCGAGCACCTCCAGCAGGCGCTTCCACATCCACACCGCCGCGCGCGGGTCCACTCCGTCCGGGTAGGCCTCCCGTACATCGGTGAGCGAGTGCTGGAAGCCGCTCTGCCAGCGGTACACCGCCGCCGCTCGCGAGACGCCCACCGGGTCCTTCACCTCGCCCCGCGCCACGGGCTGGGGCAGCAGCCGCGTGAAGTGCTCGGCGCCCTGCGTGTCCAGGCGGTGCAGCGCCTCGAGGACGTCGTACTCGCGCGCGACGAGGTCCGCGTCCGAGAGCGCGCGGACGACCTTGAGCACCACCATCTCGGTGATGCGCCCGTCGCGCCGCGCGAGGAACACATCGCTGCCGTCTCCCCGGCCCAGGCGGCCGAGCAGCACGTAGCGCGTGCCCGCCACGGTGACGCGGGGACGGTCCGGCGCGAAGGGCGGGTCGTCCTCGGGGCTCTCGGGCATGGGCCATACCGGGGCCCCCGAGGCGGACACCACGGCGCGGCAGTACTCGCACACGACGATGCCGTTGGGCGCGGGGAGTGGAAAGTTCGCGCCGCAGCCAGGACACTTCAGGAGCTTCAATTCCATCCCGCCCTCACGTTCCTCCGGGCCAACATAGCCCACCTGTCCCCATGACACCCTCGCTCCCCCTGCCGGTGGTGCTCGACACCAACGTGGTGCTGGACCTCTTCGCCTTCGACGACCCGCACGCGCGCCCGCTGGCGGAGGCGCTCGACGCGGGTACGCTCGTGGCCTGGGCGGACGCGGACACGCTGGCGGAATTGGGGTACGTGCTCGCGTCCCGGAACTTCCGGCCCGGGTGGGACGCGGCGGCGCGGCAGGTGGCGCTGGAGCGCTACCGGGCGCTGGTGCGGGTGGTGCCGGAAGGGGAGGGGACGTCCGTGCCGGAATTGCCCCGGTGCCGAGACAGGGACGACCAGAAGTTCCTCCTCCTGGCCGCGCGGGCCGGCGCCGCGTGGCTGGTGAGCAAGGACAAGCGGGTGTTGTCCATGGCGGGGCGCGGCGGGCTGCCCTTCCTCATCCTCACCGTCCGGCAGGCGGTGGAGTGGCTGCGCGCACCGCGACCAGTGGGCGACACAGTGGGGTGAAAGGGCGCACCCGGACAGGAGGGCGCGGTAGAACGGCGGCCATGAAGGCCTACGAGATTCGCGACGGATTCGGGTTGGACAAGCTGGTGTCGTGTGAGCGGCCGGACCCCACGCCCGGCCCCTTCCAGGTGCGGGTGCGGGTGAAGGCCACGAGCCTCAACCAGCGCGACCTGATGATGGTGGAGGGGCGCTACAACCCGCGGCAGAAGCTGCCGTTGATTCCGAACTCGGACGGGGCGGGCGTGGTGGACGCGGTGGGGCCGGGCGTCACGCGCGTGAAGCCGGGCGACCGGGTGATGGGGTTGTTCTCCCAGGCGTGGATGGGCGGAGAGCCTTCGCGCGCGGCGCAGACGAGCACGCTGGGGGGGCCGCTGGATGGGGCGCTCGCGGACACGATGGTGCTCCACGAGGACGGCGTCATCGCGACGCCCGCGTACCTGTCCGACGAGGAGGCCGCGACGCTGCCGTGCGCGGCGCTCACCGCGTGGAGCGCGCTGGTGACGTATGGCGGGGTGAAGGCGGGGGACACCGTGCTGGTGCAGGGCACGGGTGGGGTCTCCATCTTCGGCCTGCAGATTGCGAGGATGCTGGGAGCGCGCGTCATCCTGACGTCGAGCAGGGACGACAAGCTGGAGAAGGCGCGGGCGCTGGGCGCGCACGAGCTCATCAACTACGTGACGACGCCGGACTGGGACAAGGCGGCGCGCGCGCTGACGGGCGGCGTGGGCGTGGACCACGTGGTGGAGGTGGGCGGGGCGGGGACGTTCGAGAAGTCGCTGCGCGCGGTGCGCATCGGCGGCACGGTGTCCGTCATCGGGGTGCTCAGCGGTGGGGCGGGGACGGTGCCGCTCACGCCCGTGCTGATGCAGAACCTGCGGGTGCAGGGCATCCTCGTGGGCCACCGCCAGGGCTTCGAGGCGCTCAACCGCGCGCTGACGCTGCACGGGGTGCACCCCGTGGTGGACCGCGTGTTCCCCTTCGCCGAGGCGCGCGCCGCCTTCGAGTACCTCAAGAGCGGGGCGCACTTCGGCAAGGTGGTCATCCGGGTGGGGTGAGCCCCTCCCGCGAGGGGCTCCACCCGCTCAGGAGCCCGTTTCGTGCGGGCCCGGGTCGGACGACGAGGCCGGACGGGCGACGTAGGAGACCTGCGGACCCGCCTGACGCGGAGGCCGGGGGCCACCCCGGTTCGGCCCCTGCCGGGGCTGCCGGTTTCCAGGGCCGCCGCCAGGGCCTCCCTGACGGGGCTCCCGGAGGTTGTTCGGCCCCGGCGGACCGGACGGAGCACCCCCCGTCGCGGGACGCATCTCCACCACGGGCTGGGAGCGCCCGGGGCCTCCCCGCCGCTCGCCGCGAGGAGGGGGGCCACCGCGCCCGTCATTCCTCGGAGGATGTCCGTTGCCGCGCGGCTCACCCCGGGGAGGCGCCCCGCTGCCATCGCGCGGCTCACTCGCGGAGTCGAACCTCGGGCCACCGCCTCGCTGCTCACCTCGGGGCGGACGCCCGTTGCCATCGCGCGGCTCGCTCGCGGAGGTGAGCCCCGGGGCTCCACCTCGCGGCTCACCCCGGGGCGGACGCCCGTTGCCGCCGAACCGCTCGTTCCGCGGAGGACGGCCGTTGCCTCCAGGGCGCTGCTCGTTCCCGCCGGGACGCCCACCGCCCGCGCCCTGCGCGGAGGCGTCAGGGTTCCCACCCCGCGGCTCGTGCTGGCCAGGAGCGCCGGAGTTCCCACCGCGCTGCTCGCTCCGCCCCGGACGCCCACCGCCCGCGACCTGCGCACCCGGAGGCGGCGCACCCGCGTTCCCTCCGCGCCCGTTGCCTCCGGCGCGCGGCTCGAAGGGGCGGCGAGGGCCGCCATTGGAAGGGCGCGCCCCGGGCTGCTGCCCGTTCTGCGCCGGACGGGTGCCATTGGCGCCGCGCTGCTCGCCACCGGGCGGACGCGGCCCGCCACCGCCACCCGAAGGAGGACGGTTGCCACCGGGCTTCCCACCGAAGCGGTTGCGGCCCCCACGCGGGGGAGGCGTCGCCGCGGGCTTGCCGCGCTCGCCGCCACCCTGCTTCAGCACCAGGGCCTCCAGCTCCCGCAGCTCGGCCTCGGCGGCCTCCTCGGGCGTCATCGACGTCTGGGGCGCCGGCACGACGGGCTCCGCCACCGGAGCCGGCTCCGCGCGGAAGTCCCGGCGGAACTCGTTTCCACCCGCGCGCGGACCCTTGGAGCCACGGCCCGCATTCCCGCCGCGGCGGGGCGCCTCGCGGAAGTTGCCCCGGGGCGTGAAGTCCGGCGTCAGCTCCCGGCGCACATAGGCATTCCAGATTTCGCCCGTGTCCCCCTCCAGGTCGAACAGCCGCGGGTCGATGCCCGCCAGGAAGTTGCGGACGTTGTCCAGGTCGCGCCGGAAGTAGAACTCCGCGCGGTTGTTGCGCGCCGCCGCCACCGTCTGCGGGAAGTCGATGATGGTGGCGCCCTGCCAGCTCATCAGGATGTTGTACGGCGACAGGTCGCCGTGGATGAGGTCGGCGCAGAGCATGTTCACCACCTGGGCGCGCAGGTCCAGGTAGAGCGCGTGCGCTTCATCGGGCGTGGCGGGCGGGGCCTCCACCAGCCGCGGGGCGGGGTGGCCTTCCGGGTCCAGCACCAGCTCCATCAGCAGGATGCCCTCGTAGAACATCACCGGTGTGGGCACGCGCACACCCTGGGCGTGCAGCTTGTAGAGCGAGTCCGACTCCGCGCTCTTCCACGCGTCCTCGGCCGCGTTCTGCCCGAAGCGGCTGCCCTTCTCGATGGCGCGACGGGTGCGGGAGTTGCGCACCTCGCGCCCCTCGCGGTAGCCCGCGTTGTTGCGGAAGTTGCGCTCGTGGCGCTCCTTGTACAGCTTGGCCGCCACCACCTCGCCCGCGTGCTGGACCAGCCACACCTCCGCCTCCTTGCCGGTCTTCAACTGGCCGATGACGGCCTCGATGATGCCGTCGGCGAGGAGAGTCTCTAGTGAGTCATTCATTCAGACGCGGAAGTCCAGTGAGGTCCGGGCAAGGAGTCTCGGTGATGCGCGAGCGGCCCTGTTCGCCGCGCGGATGGCATGTGAACATCTCACAACCCCCTGTTGCTACCGCCATACCGTGGCAAGCCGTCGGGAGGACCTGCAAGCCGCCTGCTAGCAGTTTGCAGGAAGGGGTTCCAGGCCAGCCAGGGCTTCCTTTATATGCCTGGGTCATTGCTGACCGGGCGACCAGGCAGGCTCCCCCCGGGCGGGTGGCCCGGGAACGGGGCGCTCAGCGGCGGATGACCTCACGGGCGGACCGGCCGTCGGTGCCCGTGCCGTTGAGGAGCACGTAGTCCACGCCGGTGGGCCAGGCCGTCTTCACGAAGATGCGCTCGATTTGCGCCGCTCGGCCCTCCATCCGCGTCCACGCCCGGGCCGCGCACCGGCCGTTCTCCCGGAAGACCTCCACGTCGATGGTCCGGTCCGGCCAGGCCCGCAGCCGCACGTGCACCGTCCAGCCGGACGCCGTGGCCTCCACCTGCTGGCTGTCGACCAGGCCGTAGGCCGGGCCCTCCCGGCCGAGCAGCGGTTCGACGGCCTTGTCCCCCTTCTCCAACATCCGCCAGTACGCATGGACGGGCTGAGGCCCCCGGGGTTGGCAGTGCTCGTCCACCCGGACGCCGTAGTGGACCTGGTTCTGGTTGGTGCTGCGAGCGATGAAGAAGGCCGAGTCCGCGCTCCGGGCCGGCGCAATCTTCCCCACCGTGTCGGCCTTCCCCGCCGGCTCGGCGAGCGACAGCCCCGGGCCCAGCAGCAGGGCCAGCCCGAGGGACCGCCACTTCCATTCGTCGTGTCGCACGCGTCCTCCCTCCCGTTATGTGGAGCGGCACCGGGCCAGGTGCCAGGGGCGCGCGGCGCAGAGTGCCTGAAACGCGTCAGCCCGCGAGTTCCACTCCTGTCACGGGGGCGCGGATGTCCTTCCGTCCACGACCCGTGTTCCCCCGAACACCGCGGCGGCACCGGACTGTCACCCAGAGGCCCGCGGGCCGCGCGAGGGCCTCGGGTGACAGGGGGCTGCTGTCCCGCACCACGACAGCGCTACGATGCGTGCTTCCCAGGGAAGGGGCTCATCATGGCGACGAAGTCACGCAAGAGCAGTGCTGTGAAGAAGTCATCCCGACGCACCCCCGCCACGAAGAAGGCGGCCACCCGGAAGCCCGCCGCGAAGAAGACGGCCACGAGGAAGGCCCCCGCGAAGAAGGCGGCGGTGAAGAAGGCCGGTGCCCGGCCGACGTCCGCGAGGAAGGCGGCCACGAAGAAGTCCGCGGTGAAGCGGGCAGGTCCCGCGAAGAAGGCCGGTGCCCGGAAGCCCGCGAAGAGGGCCGTCCGGCGTCCCACCGGGGCGCGCCCGCGGACCGAGGCGCCGACCCCGACCGCGCCCGCGGCTCCGGAGGTGGGCCCGCGGCCGGCCACGGGCTCTCCGTTCGTGGAGCAGGTGGAGACCTCGTCCGCCGGCATCCAGCCGCTCGCCCCCGAGCACGCGGCGGTGGACGAGCTGACCAGCTCCGGCAACGAGCTGCTCGACATCTTCCAGCGCTATGACCGCAACCGCACCGGCTCCATCGAGCGCGCCGAGTTCGCCCGGCTGCTGGAGGCGCTCGGGCAGAACGTCACCGACGAGGAGCTGGAGATTGCCCTCGACACGGTGGATACCGACCGCACCGGGAAGATTTCCTGGCGCGAGTTCAAGGCGTGGTGGACCAGCCGCTAGAAGCGCATGAGCAGTCCGGGGCCGGCGGCGAGCGCGTCGTTGCGCCGGCCGGCGGGCATCACCACTGGCACGGGAACGGGCTGGAAGGCGCTGTCCGCCCGCGCGTCCTGCTGGGTGGGGCCCTCGGGCGCCAGGGCGGTGAGCAGGATGGTGATGGCGAAGGTGCCGGCCACGGTGCCCAGCACCGTCTTGGCCACCGTGACGTTGCTGACGTCCAGCCGCGAGCCGATGAGCAGCGCCGCCAGGCCCATGCCCGCGGGGAACAGGGTGGCGTCCCGGACGGAGGAGGGCGGAATCTCCAGTGGAATGGCCAGCACCCCACCCAGGAGCATCCCCGCCGCGGGCGCGATGAGCAGCGGCGTGTAGCGGAAGCGCTCCCCGGACTGGCGTGAGCCGATGTACTCGACGAGGCCGGTGGTGACGAAGGCGTAGAAGGTCGTCATGCCCACCAGCCCGGTGTCTCCGGCGCTGACGTCCTCGCCGCCGGCGGTGAGGAACAGCACACTGGCGACGCCCACCTGTGAGGTGGTGAGGGCCAGCAGGGCCCGCTGCCGGCTGTCCAAATCCCAGCCGTTGGCGGCGCTCACCCCCGCCATGAGGCCCAGCGTGGAGGCGCTCGCGGCGAGCAGCGACTCGTTGCGCTTCACGGGGACGAAGTACTGGTACAGGGTGCTCGCCGTGCCGAGTGTGAGCGCGCCCAGCATCGCGCCCGCGTAGGCGTTGTCGCTCCGGCCGTTCGGGTCGTCGTACGTGTCGCCGAGCATGCCTCCCAGCACCATGCCGCCCACCGCCTGGGTGAGCACGAGCGTGGGGCCCCCGGAGTCGGCGGACAGGCGGCTGTAGCGCCGCGGGCGCTTCGGCGCCGGGGCCACCTTCAGGGGTGGTGGTGACTGTCGCGGCTCGGAGCCTTGGACCGTGGGCGCCTCGTGGAACCCCGGCTCCGTCGGGCGGGCCGTGGGGGGCGGCACCTGGAAGCTCGGCTCGGCCGTGCGGGGAGGGACCTCCTGGAGCCCCGGCTCCGTCGGGCGGGGCGTGGGCGCCGGCAGCTCCTGGAACCCCGGCTCCGCCGTGCGGGTGGGGACCTCCTGGAGTCCGGGCTCGGCGGGGCGGGCCGTGGGCGCCGTCACCTCCTGGAGTCCGGGCTCGGCGGGGCGGGCCGTGGGCGCCGGCGCCTCCCGCGGCTCCGACGCGTTCCCGGCGGGGGCGTTGAACGAGGAGGGCGTGGCCCATTCGGGCTCGTCCGGGGCCGAGGGCGAGGACGTCAGGGGCGGCGGCGGGAGCGACTCCTGCGGAGAGGAAACGGCGGCCGGCTGCTGGGCGCTCGCGAGCGTGGCGGCGAGCCCCAACAGGAGGGCGATGGAACGCATGGGGTGGCTCCTGGACGGGCCCATCTTCATGGAGTCGGACCCTCTGGGGGAAGCATGGGCCACCGGGGTTCCGGGGACCCCGCCCGGGACGCGGGATGACGGCCCCGGGTCTTCCGAGCCTGCTCCCTCCTGAACCGAGCATCACCCTCCGGCGGGCGGCCTCGGCATTCCTCCGGGCCGCGCACTCCTGCGCCGGGCAGGTGTCTGGCATGATGCAGTCACGTTGCCCGCCGTCCGTCGCATGAGGTGACGCCGGGCCGAGCTGACCTACACTGGTTGTAGGGGGAAGGGTGTCCGACCTGGCGTCCAGCGCACATTCCGCCGTGTTCGAGCATGCGCGTGACGCCGTGCTCGTGCTCGACCCCGCGCAGCGGATTCAGGAGGTCAACCGCGCCGCGGAGCGGTTCTTCGGCCCGCGCGCGGAGCTGCGGGGCCACCCCGTGACGCACGTGCTCGCCGGCTGGCGTCCTCCCGAGCCGCGCGCCTCCTCCGACACGCCCCACGAGACGGAGCTCGCCGGCCAGCGGCCCGGTGGCGGGCAGGTCTACTACCTGCGCGTGCTGACGCTGACCCTGCCCGGCACGGAAGGGGCGAGCGGGGGCTGGGTGCTGCAGCTCCAGGACATGACGGGCTCGCTGGAGGTGGAAGCCTCCATCCGCCAGCAGAAGGAGTTCTTCGAGGCGGTGGTGCGCAACAGCCCCGTGGCCATCGTCACCATCACCCGCCAGTTCCGCGTGCTGTCGTGGAACCCGGAGGCGGAGCGGCTCTTCGGGTACACGCCGCAGGAGGCGCTCGGGCGGCACATCTTCGAGCTCGTGGCCACCGAGCCCACCGTGCTCCCCGAGGCGGAGAAGGCCAGCAAGGAGGTCCTCTCGCGGGGCCGCGTCCACTCCGTCACCCGGCGCGTGCGCAAGAATGGCAGCGTGGTGGACGTGGAGCTGCTGGCGCTGCCGGTCTCCGTGGGCGGGCGGCAGCTCGGCTTCATCGCCATCTACCACGACATCACCGACCTGCAGCGGGCCCGCCAGGCGGCCGAGGCCGCCAACCAGGCCAAGAGCCTCTTCCTGGCCACGATGAGCCACGAAATCCGCACGCCGATGAACGCCATCATCGGCATGACGGGGCTCCTGCTGGACACCGGCCTGACGGAGGAGCAGCGCGACTTCGTCTCCACCATCCGCCAGAGCAGCGAGGCGCTGCTCACCCTGCTCAACGACGTGCTGGACTTCTCCAAGATCGAAGCCGGCCGCTTCGAGACGGAGCGGCACCCCTTCGACCTGCGCCAGTGCGTGGAGTCGGTGCTGGACCTGCTCGCTGTGCGCGCCAGCGAGAAGGGGCTGGACCTGGCGTGTGACATCGCGCCGCACCTGCCGCAGATTCTCGTGGGCGACGCGTCGCGCCTGCGCCAGGTGCTCCTCAACCTGGTGGGCAACGCCCTCAAGTTCACCGAGCGCGGCGGCGCCGTGGTGTCGGTGGACGGCATGCGGGGCGGCGCGGAGAGCGCGCCCTGGGAGCTGACCTTCACGGTGCAGGACACCGGGCCGGGCATCCCGGAGGACATGCGCGCGGGGCTGTTCCAGCCCTTCAACCAGCTCGACGCGTCCGTGTCCCGGCGCTTCGGAGGCACGGGGTTGGGGCTGGCCATCAGCAAGCGGCTCGTGGAGGCCATGGGCGGCCGCATCTGGGTGGAGCGCGAGAGCGTGGGCGGCATCGGCACCACCTTCCGTTTCTCGCTCAGCGTGCAGGCCGCCGCGCAGCAGCCCGCCATCCACGTGCCCCCGGAGCAGCCCCTGTTGCAGGGCCGGCGCGTGCTCATCGTGGACGACAACGCCATCAACCGGCGCCTGCTGGGGCGGCAGCTCCAGCAGTGGGGCATCGAGTCGGTGGAGACGGCGTCGGGGCCGGATGCGCTGGCGCGGCTGCAGGCCGGGGCGCGCTTCGACGTGGCCCTCATCGACCACCAGATGCCGGGGCTGGACGGGCCGGCGCTGGCGGCGCGCATCCGCCAGTGGGGCGACATGCGCACGCTGCCGCTGCTGCTGCTCACCTCGCCCGGCCGCCGCGGCGTCACCCCGGAGGGACTGTTCTCCGCGGTGCTGTCCCGCCCGGTGAAGGCCTCGCAGCTCCATGACGCCCTGATGTCGTGCTTCTCGCACGACGTGGCGAGGCAGGCGCATGCCGCCCGCGTGGAGCGCCTCCCGCCGCGCCCGGGGCCCTTCCCCGGCGAGCGGCCCGGAGACCGGCTGCCCCTGGACATCCTCCTGGTGGAGGACAACCCCACCAACCAGAAGCTGGCGCTGCTGGTGCTGGAGCGGCTCGGCTACCGCCCGCAGGTGGCCAGCAACGGGCGCGAGGCGGTGCGCCTGGCGTCCCAGCAGCGCTTCGACGTCGTGCTGATGGACCTGCAGATGCCGGAGATGGACGGGCTGGAGGCCACCCGCCGCATCCGCGCGGAGCTGCCGCCCCACGCGCAGCCGTGGATCATCGCCATGACGGCCAACGCCATGGACTCGGACCGCGAGCAGTGCTTCGCGGTGGGCATGGACGACTTCCTGGGCAAGCCCATCCGCGTGGAGGCGCTGTCCTCCTCGCTGCTGCGCTGTCAGCCCCGCCGCGCCGACGTCGTGAAGGCCCCGCCTCCGGGCCCCGCGCCGGTGCCGCCGCCGTCCCCCCTGGACTCGGACGACCTGCCGGAGGTGGCGCGCATCCCCGGCCTGGAGCCGGCCGCGCTCTCCCGCCTGTGGAGGGAGCTGGGGGCGCAGTCGGGGCAGATTCTCCCGGAGCTCATCGAGACCGCCATGCACAGCATGCCGGCGCTGCTCGACGATGCCTTCTCCGCGCTGGCCCGGGGGAAGGTGGACGACCTGGGCCGGGCCGCCCACACGCTCAAGTCCAACGCGGCCTGGTTCGGGGCCACGGCGCTGGAAATGCAGTGCCGCGATATCGAGCTGCGCGCCGACACGGGCAACCTGGACGGCATGGCGGAGCGGCTGGAGCGCTGCCGGGCGGAGCTGGACGGAGCGCGGAGCCTGCTGGGGCGCCTGCGCGACAGCATCCTCTCCCTGGCACGGAGCTGAGCCGGACTGTCCGCTGGAGCGAATCCGGGCTCCGGGGCTGGACACTTCCGGTGCGGCGCGGGCCCGCCAGGGACTATCTCTGCCGGGACGACGCGCGCTTCGCGCCCCGGGAGGAGAGAGGACCATGGCCCGTTACGACTTCGACCTGTTCACGATTGGCGGTGGCTCCGGGGGCGTGGCGGCGAGCCGCCGGGCGGGCTCCTACGGGGCGCGGGTGGGGCTGTGCGAGGACCGCGATTTGGGCGGCACCTGCGTGCACCGGGGCTGCGTGCCCAAGAAGCTGCTGGTGTACGGCTCGCACTTCCACGAGGAGTTCCAGGACGCGGCCGGCTACGGGTGGACGGTGCAGGAGCCCACCTTCGACTGGGCGCGGCTGCGCGAGGCGAAGGACCAGGAGCTGGACCGGCTGCGCGGCGTGTACGCGCGCCTCTTGCGCGACTCGGGGGTGACGGCGGTGGAGGGGCGCGGGCGGCTGGTGGACGCGCACACGGTGGAGGTGAACGGCAAGCACTACACGGCGGAGCGCATCCTGGTGGCCACCGGCTCGCGGCCGTACCTGCCCGCGGACGTGGCGGGCATCGAGCACGCCCTCACCTCGGATGACGCGCTGGCCTTTCCCCAGGTGCCCAAGCGGCTGGCGATTGTCGGCGGCGGGTACATCGGCGTGGAGCTGGCGTGCATCTTCCACGGGTTCGGCTCCAAGGTGACGGTCATCATCCGCGGCCCCACGGTGCTGGGCGGCTTCGACGATGACGTGCGCGCCTTCCTCACGGGGGAGATGCGCAAGAAGGGCATCGAGCTGCAGACGGACACCTTCATCCGCGACATCGAGAAGCGCGGGGACGGGGTGAGCCTGCTGACGCGCGGGGGCGACACGATTGAGGCGGACGCGGTGCTGTACGCCACGGGCCGGGTGCCGAACTCGGGCGGGCTGGGGCTGGAGG
>NZ_JABBJJ010000003.1 GCF_012933655.1 Pyxidicoccus fallax
GTATAAGAGACAGGGATGGGGATGTGGACCTCGATGGGGAGGTGGGATTGGGAGAACCTGGGCGAGGTGACGCTCCGCGAGTCGGCGGCGGCGCTGGCCGGGCGCGGCTACGGCCACGTGCGTGCCGAGGAGCTGGCGAGGGCGGGGGGCATGTCCGTAGGCAGCTTCTATCGGCGCTATGGCAGCAAGGCGGGCTTCGCGCGGGAGGTGCGCCAGTGGGCCGAGACCGAACTCTGCCGCATCGCACGCGTGGACTTCGAGCTGGCGCGGCCGGAGGGCGGCTTTCGCGAGGTCTTCGACAGCTTTTGGGAGGACCTGGCGTGGTGCGCGACGAGAAAGCCGGAGCTGTTCCACTTCACCTTCATGCACTGGCATCCGGACTCGCTGGAGCCGGAGGCCCTGGGTGCCCAGGCGCGGGAGTTGGTGAGGGAGGTGCTGGCGCACGGTGAGCGCGCGGGGGCGCTGGCGCCTGGAAGCGTGCAGGTGGGCGAGGGCCTCATTTGGGGAGCGCTGGCGGAGTTGGTGCGGGCAGTGGCGCGGGGAGACGAGCAGGGCGCGCTGGAGAACGTCATCCCCCTGGGGCGGGTGCTCTGGAAGGCGCTGGCTGCGGAGGAGGACTCCGGTGCCGGAGGCGGGCGAACGGCTCCACCGGAGGGCGCTGACACCGAAGGCGCTGAGGCGGCAAGCGTGGGGACTCCATCTCTGGAGGGGGCTGCGATGGAAGGCCCGGGTTCCGGTGTCGTAAGCGCGTTGCCTCCAGGCGCCGCGGCGCTGGACGCGTTCGGAGCGGAAGACTCGGGTGCGGGCAGCGTGGGGACTCCGCTATCGGGTCAGGGGCTTGAGGACGCCTCAACTGCCCGAGACTCCGGGGCAGAAGCGCTCGGAGCGACGGGAGTGCTTCGAGGTGACGGTTCCTTCCGGAGCGGGACACGCTCTCCGGCTCGAGAGCGTGCTCGCTCTCCCTGTCCCGGGCGGCGCTCACCTTCCGAGCGCCGCGCGGATGAGGGGCTGGAGCTCGCCGGAAAGGTTCACCGAGAAGCCGACGACACCCTCGTCCTGGCGGTCCAGCTGCATGCCGAGGATGGCGTAGTAGCCCGCCTCGCGGTCCATCCACGGCGTCCAGCCGAAGGCGCCCGGCGAGCTGATGACGTCACAGCCCTCCGCCGGGGTGGCGCATTGCAGCCAGGCCGTCAGCCCGTAGCGGAACGGCAGGCTGAGGTCCTTCACGGGGGAGTTGCCAATCACCACGCCGGGGAAGGGCTCGCGCGCCTGGGCGTCGAACAGCTCCGGCGTGCCGACCTCCCGTCCGGCTTGGCGGCCCTTGTGGAAGACGAGCGCGAAGAGCGGGGCGTATTCGTTCATCGACGTGCGCAGTCCACCGGCGATGAGCGGGTTGGTGATGCCCTGGGCCTGACGTGGCCGGGTGAAGTACGTGACGTCCTCGGGCAGGCCGAGCGGGGTCGCCAGCGTCTCGCGGAAGAGGGTGTTCCAGCTCTTGCCGGTGGTCACCTCGGCCATGCGCGCGGCCACGTGCAGGTGGGTGCTGCCATAGTCGAAGCGGGTGCCGGGCGGAGCGACGGGGTTCGTGCTGGCGATGGTGGCGACGCAGTCCGCGAGGGTGATGCCCGCCTGCACGGTGCAGAGGTGCTCGTTCTGGAGCCCGGAGGTGAACGAGAGCAGGTGGCGCAGGGTGATGTTCGCCTTGTCTCCGCTCCAGCCGAGCATCTGCCCCGTCGTGGAGTCCAGCGAGAGGTGGCCCTGGCGGATGACCTCGAAGAGGACGGTGCCGGCAATCATCTTCGAGGCGGAGGCCACCGCCACGCGGCGGTCCGGCGCGAAGTCGCCCACCATGTGCTCGTACACCTTGCGGTCCTGGGAGTCGTAGACCGCGAGCCCCAGCCCCGGCACGGACGTGCCCGCGTCGGCGACACGGGCTTCCAGCAGCGTCGTCACCGCGTCCCACGGAGAGCCCGCGTCGGGGACGGTGCCACCGCCATCCGGGAGGCCCGCGTCGGGCGGGGTCCCGCCGTCCGGGATGGGCGAGTCGTCGTCACCTCCGCAGGCCCACAGCAGCACACTCAGCGCCAGCCCCAGCACGCGCACCCGGTTCGTCATCGAAATCCTCCGTGGCGGTGTTCAACACGGGGCGCGGCCGATGGTTGCGGGCGTGTCGCCGTTTGGAGCCGTCTCAGCGGGCGGGACTTTCGAGTCCGGACAGCACCCGGTTGCGGACCTTCAGCCAGGCCTGCTGCCGGAAGAGGTAGGTGGAGCAGACGCGACGCCAGGTCCACACGTCGGGCAGGTTCCACCACTTCGCCGGAGGCTTGATTCCCTTGTCGCGCAGGTTGCCGATGCCCCGGTAGCCCACGCCGTCCAGCCCATAGGCGCTGTTGGACTCCAGCAGGAGGACCTTGTCCGTGGCCGCGTGGTGGTCCACCACCAGGAAGGTGTGGCCCGAGCGCCACTGGTTGCGCCAGCCCTGGATGAGGGTCCACGGGTGGGGCGGCACGTCGGGGGAGGGCGCGGCAATCGCCATCCCGCTCTCCACGGCGGCCGTCACCGGCGAGAAGTAGTCCTCCGAGGAGGCAATCATCATCTGCCGGTGGCGGCGTGGGTCCCACTCGAAGGCCGTGCCATTCGCGTCGGCGAAGGCCTTCACCGTCAGGGCCTCGACGAAGGTGCAGCAGTTGTTCACCGCGGGAGGCGCGAGCGGCAGGCGGATGCCCGGAAGCACCCACGGGTAGCGCGCTTCATCGAGTTCGTAGCGGTAGGGGACGAACGCCGCCAGCAAGGCCGTCAGCCGCTCCTCGTCCACGGCGAGCGGCTCGGTGGTGAACGCGAGCCGGGCGACGGGCGGAGGCTTCTCCAGGTTCAGCAGCTTCGCGTACTGCTGGGTGTGCCAGCGCACGCAAATCCAGGTGTCGAGCGCGCCCAGGGTCGGCATCTCCAGCCGCGCGAAGTGGGTGCCGGGCGTCGGGAAGTCTCGCTTCTCCTCGAGGACAATGTAGTCGCCCGGCTCGACATAGCCCTCGAACTGCGAGGTCGTGTCCGGTTCGATGAAGCCGCGCAGGCGAATGGGGAGCCGCGCGACACGATAGGTATCCGGCATGGACGTCCTCCGCGAGCAGGTGCGTCGTGCATTCTCGCACGCCGGGCGGAAGGGTATCCCTGGCCCCCCGGGGCAGTCACCGGACCGCGGACGTCACGAGTGCAGCAACTTCACCTGCAGGCCCGCCGTCCTGGGGCGGTCGCTCCATTTCTGGAAGGAGAGCTCGAACGCCTCCACGGCCCGGGCCAGGGGGCCGTCGGCGCTCTGGAAGAGCCTCCACGCGTCCACAGAGGACTCCGCATCCAGGCCGAGGATGACGAGGGGACCCTTCCCGGCCGGTGCCAACACCGGCCGCACGAAGACGCGGCGGTCGCCCTCCAACGGGTAGACCAACGTCGTGAGATGCCCGAGCACCCAGCCCGCCGCCGCCTCGCGCTCGTCGTCCCGGAGCGCGCTGATGGTGAGCTCCAGCCGGGCTTGAAAGGCATGGGCCTCGTCCACCGGTGTGAAGAGCGACTGCCACGCCTCGGCGGTGCCTGACTGGCGGGCCTGCCTCACCACGTCTCGGCCCCGAGCGAATTCCCCGCGCATCACGCGGAAGGTGGAGCGCGACACGTTGCGCGCGGTGTTGCGGGCGGGCGCCGCGGGCGCGATGACCGGGAAGAGGTCCCGCTTGCCGTCGGGCCGGTAGCGCGCCGTCTCGGGCGTGAGGGCCACCGGCTGGGGCCAGGGCCAGGCGGCGAACGTCTCGAAGAAGTGCGCGAGCAGCGATACGTCGGAGACGGTCTTCTCCCGAGGGGCTCGCGTGCAGGCCCACGCCGCCATCACCGCCCAGGACAGGCCTCCCACGTAGCCCAGGGCATGCGAGTAGATGCCACGCGCCTTCGCCCAGGCCTTCACCGTGCGCAGCAGCGTGCGGAAGCGCTCGAGCCCGGCGTCCGCTCGCGTCACCGCGTCGAGCAGGCCGTGGATGTCCGCGAGTCCCAGCACGGAGCGGAGCCCGGCGGTGTCGAGTGCCTCTGAATGCAGTGCCAGCAGTTCCTCGGGAGCGCAGGGCTCCACGCCCTCCGGGCGGCTGGCGTAGGCCACGTCGAAGCTCACGCCGCCCAGGGACAGCTTCACCAGGGGAATGGCGGCGTCGGCCACGAAGCGGCCCGTCGCGGAGGCCGCGGACAGCTCCTGGATGAGCGCCTGTGCGAAGGCCTCACGCGACAGGTGAGAGGGGCCGATGGCCACCGCGTCCACGTCGCTCCCAGGCCCGTCCGTGCCGAGGAGATACGAGCCGTAGGGGTGCAGCTCCGCGCCGACACGGGTGCAGAGCGCCTGGAGCCGCCGCACGGCCTCCTCGCGGGCGTGCCGCGCCGTGGGGGTCATGTCGACTCCGTGGGCGGAGAGCACGGAGCGGAGGTCGGGGTCCTTCTCCTCCTTTTGAGGCGAGGGGCTGTCCGGAATGGGGGCGCGCTTCGGAGTTCCGAGCGGCACCCGCCGCACCACCTCGAACGGCGTGTCTCCCTTCCTGCGGATGATGCAGACCTCGCGCACCTCGAACGTGAGCGGCCGCCAGTGCCTCGCCCACGCGGCCAGCGTCCGCTCGATGTCGGCGGCTCCCGAGCGCGGGATTTGCCCGATGGAGAGGTGCGGGGTGAAGCCTCGCGCCGACTTGCGGCCCTGTTCGTCACACTCGGGCAGTGCCTTCTCCAGCGCCGCGTGCAGTGCCTGGAGCGCTCCTCGTGGACAGTCCTCCGGACGGAGCCACGCCGTCACGTTGGTCCGGTGCTCGAAGTGGCTGAACTCGGAGAGCGATACCTCGAACGGCTGCACGTCCCGGAGCGCCTCCGTGAGCAGGGCCTCCGCGTCATCGAAGTGCTCCTCCGGGAGGAACGGGTAGAGCAGGGTGATGTGCGGCATCCAGCGCTGGAACTTCGAGTCATGCTTCCGGCGCAGCGCCTGGATGGGCTCCCACACGGAGTCGGGCGGGATGAGCACCACGGCGGTGTGGTGGACGAGCTTTGTCGAAGGTGGACGCGGTCGGTGCGAGCGGGTCCGGTGCAGGACACAGCGAACGCCGAAGTGGTCCGACAGGTGGAGCGCGCGTCCGTCCGGTGCCCGTTGTCCCTCCAGCGGAGCCTCGCCCAGGAGCTCCACCGACTCCGGCACGAGCCGCCCCGAGGGCGAGGACACCATCACCCGGTCCAGCCGCTGGCGCCGCCCGGAGCGCGTGGTGAGCGCGGCCATGGCGTTGAGGACGGGGTCGTAGGTCTCTCCGCCTTCCGAGGGCCGCAGCGCCGGCCATGCGTCCACGAAGCCCGCCTCGGTGAACACCTGGTTCTCGGGCTCGGCGTCGCCGAAGTTGAAGTCTCCGGCCAGCACCACGTCCGACGCGGACTCCGCTTCGCCCGTGCCGAGCGAGCGCGCCCACTCGACGAGCGCCTGGACCTGACGGGCCCGCACGCCAACTCCCGTGGGTGCGTGATTGCTCGTCAGGTGATGCGTGGCCACCCACAGCGGGGCGTCCTCCAGGTCGAACCGGGCCGCGATGATGCGCTTGTCGCGCGAGAAGACCCGCTGCGACAGCGCGGAGAACGGGAGTCGGGACAGGAGCACCTGTCCATACGGCGTCACCGTGGCGGCGCCGGGACCTTCCGACAGCCAGTAGCGCTCGCGCACCCAGGGCTCCGCGAGCAGCGCCTGGAGGAAGGGCGGGGTGACCTCCTGCAACGCGATGACGTCCGCGCCGGTGTCCCGCAGAAGCGCGAGCATCGCCGGCACCCTGCGCTCCGTGGCGAGCCGTTGCTCCGCGTCGTACACGTCGAAGAGGACGTTGAACGTGAGGACCGTGAGCCGCTCGGGTGGGGGAAGGGGAGCGTCGGCCTGGGACTGCACCCAGGCGCTGGTGCTCGCGTCAAAGCTCCAGGAGGGAAGAGGAGTGAAGTCGGCCGACGTGCCGACAGACGCCCCACCTGGACGTGTACCGTTCGCGACGGCGGGTGCATCCTCCCGCGCAGCCACTTCATGTGTCCGCCCACTCGCGGCACGCGCTGCCTCCCGCGGGGACGCCTCACGGAGCCGCATGCCGTTCGCGACGGCAGGCGCGTCCTCCCGCGCGGAGACCTCGCTGGAGAGCGGATTGCTTGGGACAGGTGTCTCCTCCTCCCGTGCGGGAGCCGCCACGGTGGGCGCTGGCTCCTGCACGGAAGGGGTGAGGGACGCCAGCAGGTCGATGCGCTGCTTGCGGTCCCACACCACCTGACGGCCGCGCTTGAAGTACCAGACGCGGTGCCAGGGAATCTCCCCGTCGGGGACGAAGGCCTCGAAGGGCATCTCCTCCAGTTGTTCGAGGTGCGCGTCGTAGCCGATGACGAACTCGCGCGCGTCGAGCCGAGGGTCCCACCGGATGCGGTGGTACACCTCACGGCTGGTGGTGAATCGTTCCTGGGACATGGCGGCCGCCGGAGGTCGGAGGGAAGAAAGCGTACACCCATCGTCCCGGACACCCAGGGCGGGCACGCGAGGCTCCTGACGCCGGTTCCACATTCCGGCTGACAGGTGTCTCTCCGACCTCGAACGTCCTCACGTCCCGGGGCGGCTCAGGGTGGAACGGGTGTGGAGCTCCCAACGGATGCTGCCGTACCAGGTGTACGGTCTCTCATCGAAGGTGGCGATGAACCTCTCCATCGCCTGTTCCACGAAGCTGTCGGGCTTCAGGACGAGCTCCCACGGACTTCCGGCGGCGCCGACATCCAGGCCGATGCGCAGTGAGGGAGAATCGTCTGGGAGCTCATGGGGCCGCACGAAGATGCGACCGTCGCCTTCCAGCGCGTGAAGCAACGTGGAGAGGTGCCCGCGCATCCACTCCTCGAACGGCGGGAAGTCCCCCAGCCATATCCCGAGCAGGGTGAACTCCAGCCAAGCGGGAAACTCCCGGGTGATGTCCAGCGGCTCGAAGAGCGCGTCCCAGGCCTCGGGCGTCTTCCGGGCGCGGGCCTGCTCCACCAGGTCGCGAGCCCGTGCGAGCTCCTCGCGCAGCACCCTGAAGGTGGACCGCGTCATGTCGCGCACGGTGTTGCGCGCCGGCAGCGCGGGCGCCATCACGGGCACGAGCTCCCGGGTGCCATCGGGCCGGTCGCCCGCCGTCTCGGGTGTGAGGGCCACCGGCTGGGGCCAGGGCCAGGCGGCGAACGTCTCGAAGAAGAATGCGAGCAGCGACACGACGGAGCCCGCCCGCTCCCGGGGCGCCCGGGTGAAGGCCCAGGCGGCCATCACCGCCCAGGACGGGTCACCCGGGTAGCCCAGCGCGTGCGAGTGGATGCCGCGCGCCTTCGCCCAGGCCTTCACCGCGCGCAGCAGCTCGCGGAAGCGCTCGGGCCCGCCCTCCACGCGCGCCACCGTTTCGAGCAGCAAGCGTGTGTCCGCCACGCCCAGCAGGGCGAGGAACCCAGGGGTGTCGAGCCCGTCGGAGTGGAGCGCCAGCAGCTCCGCGGGGTCACACGGCGCCACCCCCGCCGGCCGGTTCGCGTAGGACACCTCGAAGCGCACGTCGCCCAGGGTCAGCTTCACACGGGGATGGGTGGCATCGGCCAGGAAGCAGCTGTTCCGGGCGGACAGCTCGTCCTGGGGAGGCAGCTCATCGAGGAGGGCGTGCGCGAAGTCCTCGCGCGACAGGTGCGAGGGGCCGATGGCCACCACGTCCACGTCGCTGTCCGGACCGTCCGTGCCGAGGACGTATGCGCCATACGGGTGCAGCTCCGCGCCGACCCGGGCGCAGAGGCCCTGGAGCTGCCGCACCGCTTCGGCGCGTGCGCGCCTCGTCGCGGGCCCTGTCTCGAACCCATGCGCGACGAGGGCGGAGCGGAGGAGTGCTTCCTCATCCTCGGGCGAGGAGCGGCCCCACTTCGGGGCGGAGCGCTTCCGGGGCTTCGTGCCTCCCAGCGGCACGCGCCGCACGACCTCGAACGGGTTGTCGCCCTGCCTGCGGACGATGCAGACCTCGCGGACCGTGAAGTCGAGCGGGTGCCAGAGCTCCCCGTTCAGCCGCTGCATGGACATGTTGACGTCCGCGGCGCGCGAGACCGGGAACTGGCCGACGGTGAGGTGCGGCGTGTATCCCTTCGGGGACAGGCGGCTCTGCTCGTCACACCCGGGCAGCGCACGCTCCAGCTTCGCGTGCAGCGCCTCGAGCGCTCCTTGAGGCTGGGCGTACGGTTGGAGCCAGACCGTCACGCTGGAGCCGTGCTCGAACGCGTCGTATTGCCCGAGCGAGACGTCGAAGGGCTTCACGTCCCGGAGCGCCTCCACGAGCCACGCCTCCACCTCGCCGAAGTGCTCCTCCGGGTAGAAGGGGTGGAGCAGGGGGATGTGCGGCATCCACTGCGCGAAGTTCGAGTCGTACTTGCGACGGAGCGCCTGGATGGGCTCCCACAGCGGCTCGTCGGGGATGAGCACCAGGGCCGTGTCGTAGGCCAACGAGGTCGTGTCCCCGCGCGGCCGTGCGGGCGCTGGCGTGTCCTCCTCGGGCTGGAGCGCGTCGCCCCGGCGCAGGACACAGCGGACGCCGAAGTGGTCCGACAGGTAGAGCGCATCACCCGACGGGGCGGGCGGGCCCTCGAGCGGAGCCTCTCCGAGAAGCGCTATCGCCTCCGGGACGAGCCGCTCCGAGGGGGAGGACACCAGGACCCTGTCCAGCCGCTGAGGCCTTCCGGAGCGCGAGGTGCGCGCGGCCAGCGCGTTGCGGGTGGGGTCATGGGTCTTCCCTTCCCCATCCCTGGGGTGCAGTGCGTCCCACGCATCCGTGATGTTGGCCTCGACGAACGTGCGGTCCTCGGGTGACCAGAAGTCGAAGTTGAAGTCACCGGCCAGCACCACGTCCGGCGAGGACGCCTCGTCCTCCTCGTCGAGCGAGCGGACCCACTGGATGAGGGTCTCGATTTCACTGGCCCGCACGGCGCCACCCTCGGGTGTGCGGTTGCTCGTCAGGTGCTGCGTGGTGACCCACAGCGGGGTTCCATCCACGGCGAGCCGGGCCGCGATGATGCGCTTGTCGCGCGAGAAGGCACGCTGGCTCAGCGCGGTGAACGGGATGCGGGACAGGAGCACCTGTCCATACGGAGTCACGGTGGCGGCGCCCGGGCCTTCCGACAGCCAGTAGTGCTCGCGCACCCAGGCCTCGGCGAGCAGCGCGCGGAGGAAGGGCGGGGTGACCTCTTGCAATGCGATGACGTCCGCGCCGGTGTCCCGCAGCAGCGCGAGCATCGCCAGCGTCCTGCGCTCCGTGGCGAGCCACTCGGCGTCGTACAGGTCGAAGAGGACGTTGTACGTGACGACCGTGAGCCGCTCGAGGGAGGTGAGCGGGGTGCTGGCCGGGGCCTCCACCCACGCGCCTGCGCCCGCGTCGAAGCGCCAGCCCGGCAGGGACGTGAAGCCTCGGGTCGTGCCCGCGGCCACCTCCTCCGCGGAGGGCTTGGGCTCCTCCCCGGAACGGAGGAGGTGCGTCAGCTTGTCGATGCGCGTCGTGCGGTGCCAGACCATCTGGTCGCCGCGCTTGAAGTACCAGACGCGGTGCCAGGGAATCTCCCCGTCGGGGACGAACGCCTCGAAGGGCAGCTCCGCCATCTGCTCGAAGCGCGAGCCGTGGTCGATGAGGAACTCGCGCGCGTCGTAGCCGATGACGAACTCGCGCGCGTCGAGCCGCGGGGCCGAGCGGATGCGGTGGTACACCTCACGGCTGCTGGTGGAGCGTTCCAGGGGCATGGCGGGTCACCGGGGGCCGGAGGACGGGAGCGTACACCGAGCACGCGGGGGGACCTGACGCCAGTCCCACCTCCCGGCTGACAGGCGCCCCTCCGGCCACACGCCCGCTCAGGACGGATTCACACCCGCCACGAGGTAGAAGCGGAACTCGCCCGAGTTGACGCCGTACGCCGCGTCCACGCCCACCAGGGGCAGCACGACGTTGCGCAGGTACAGCCGCAGGCCCGCGCCGATGCCCTGCGCCAGCGTGGCTCCCTTCAACCCCTCCTGTGCGTTCGGCAGGTAGCCGCGCACCACGCGCCCGTTCACATCCCGCAGCTGCCCGTCCTCCGGGATGTCCCGCCACAGCATCAGCCCCGTGTCGGAGAAGGCCACGCCACGGAAGGCCAGCGAGCGGACGGTGAAGAGGGGGAAGTGGTACTCGGCGGTGAAGGACAGCCGCGAGTCGCCGCGGAACTGGCGGTGCACGAAGCCGCGCAGCGAGTTTCCGCCCATCACCAGTTCCTGGTGGAAGGGCAGGTCCATGCCCGCCGCCGCCTCGCCGCGCAGCACCAGGTTGTGCTCGCCCACCAACCGCAGGCCGTGGCGGTACAGGAGCCCGAAGCGCCGGTAGCGGAACTCGCTCCATACGTCCGGGGTGGACACCTCGTACGAGGCCTCGATGTTGATGCCCTCCATCACCGCGTGGAGGTTCTGCCGCGTGTCCACGCCCACCATCAGCCGCAGCGACGCGTCCCGCTGCGACGGGCCCGTGGAGAAGGCCGGCTCGGTGACTTCCTCCGTCTCATCCGGGGCCTTGGCGTCCACGCGCATCAGCCGGTACTTCGCGGCGGCGCGCACGCGCTCGAAGAGCATGACGCCCAGCTCGCCGGCGATGGAGGCCGAGTTCATGCGCGTGCGGCGCACCACCTCCGGGTCTTCCTGGCTCGCGCCGCCGCGGTACTCGTCCACGCGGTCGCTGCGCAGCTGCCCTTCCAGGCTCATGCGCAACTGCGGCAGGCCGAAGAGGTTCGGGTCCAGGTAGCCGGCGAAGAGGCCGCTCTCGGCGGTGCTCACCTGCGCCGCCGTCGCGAACTTCTTGCTGCGGCCCCACAGGTTGTTCTCCGCGTACAGCACGCCGCCACCCACGTTGTCCGAGGACAGCGCGAACGTGGGCGCCACCACCCAGGACGCCTTGTCCTTCACCTCCAGGATGACGCGCACCCGGTCCACCGTCGTCGGCTCGGTGCGGACGTGCACCTCCTGGAAGAGGCCCGTGGCCACCAGGCGCCGCTCCACCTTCGTCAGGTCCTCGGTCGTGAGGGCGTCGCCCACGTCGATGCGCGAGTACGCCTGGACTGTCTCCGGGCGCGTCTTCTCCGGACCGCGCACCACGACCTCGTCCACCACCTGCGTCGGCTCCAGGTCCTGTGCCACCGCGCGGGGTGCCAGCAGCGCCATCACCAGCGCCGCGCACCCCCTCACCATTGTTCCACTCATTGCTCGTGCCACGTGCGTGCCGTCTTCCAGTGGGTCTCCGGCCTGAGCCCACGGGGCTACACCCTACCCCCAGACGCGGGCGGTTCGGACATCTGCTATGCCCCAGGCAATGATTTCGGTCATCCGTCACCTCAAGCGCCGGAGCCTCTCGCGCCGCCCCTTCCCCCAGGAGTGGCTGGGCCACCTCGACGCGCGGGTGCCCTTCTTCCGCACGATGTCCCCCACGCTGCGCGAGCCCTTCTTGGACAAGCTCAAGGTCTTCGCGTGGGAGAAGGAGTTCATCGGGGCCGGCGGTCTCACCATCACCGACGAGATTCGCGTGGTGGTGTCCGCCACGGCGGTGCAGCTCGTGGTGCACCTGGACCTGTCGTATTACGACGCGCTCCGGGAGGTCATCGTCTATCCCTCCGCCTTCAAGCTGCCGGACCGCACGGGCGCGGTGCTGGGCGAGGCGAAGCACTGGGGCTCCGTCATCCTGTCCTGGCAGGCGGTGCTGACGGGGCTGCACAACCCGGACGATGGCCATGACACCGCCGCGCACGAGTTCGCGCACGTGCTGGACCGGGCGGACGGCGCCTTCGACGGGACGCCGAAGCTGCGCCAGTACTCGCACTACCAGACGTGGGCCTCCGTCATGGGCGAGCACTTCCAGAAGCTCCAGGCGGGGCAGCGCCGGGAGCGGCAGGTCCTGGACGACTACGGCAGCCTCAACGAGGCGGAGTTCTTCGCCGTGGCCACGGAATCCTTTTTCGAGAAACCGGTGCAGATGCGGGAGAAGACGCCGGAGCTGTACGAGGAGCTGAAGCGCTTCTACGGGTGGGACCCCGCGTCGGGGACCTGAAGTGCCGAGCGTGAACCCCTCCGGCTGTGGTAGGCGGCAGGGGGCGGTGGTGTGCATACTCCAGGAGGAGCCCTTCATGTCCGCACCCGGCAGCACGGTTGCTTCCATGTTCATCGACCTGGAACGCGAGGCGTGGCGGGCGCTGCGTGCCTCGACACCGCTGACGCTCTCGGAGGAGGACGTCGCCGGGCTGCGCGGTCTGGGCGAGCAGCTGGACCTGGACGAGGTGGTGGACGTCTACCTGCCGCTCTCCCGGCTGCTCAACCTGCAGGTCGCCGCGGCGCAGCGGCTGTGGACGGAGCAGCAGGCGTTCCTGGGAGGCTCCGCCAGCAAGGTACCCTTCATCATCGCCATCGCCGGGAGCGTGGCGGTGGGCAAGAGCACGACGGCCCGCATCCTCCAGGCGCTCCTGGCGCGCTGGCCGGACCACCCGCGCGTGGAGCTGGTGACGACGGACGGGTTCCTCTTCCCCAACCGCGTCCTCACCGAGCGCGGGCTGATGAAGCGCAAGGGCTTCCCGGAGAGCTATGACCGGCGCGCGCTGGTGCGCTTCCTCGCGGAGCTGAAGGCGGGCCGCAAGGAGGTGACGGCGCCGGTGTACTCGCACCTCGTCTACGACGTGGTGCCCGGGGAGGCGAAGGTCATCCGCCAGCCGGACATCCTCATCCTGGAGGGGCTCAACGTCCTGCAGCAGTCGGGCCCCGCGGAGGGGAACCGGATGCCGGGCACGTTCCTCTCCGACTTCTTCGACTTCTCCATCTACGTGGACGCGAGCGAGCAGGACATCCGCCGCTGGTACGTCAATCGCTTCCTCCAGCTCCAGCAGACGGCCTTCCGCGACGAGCGCAGCTACTTCCGCCGCTACGCCGAGCTCACGCACGACCAGGCCGTCGCCTTCGCCGAGTCCGTGTGGGGCGAAATCAACGGGCCCAACCTCGCGCAGAACATCGCGCCGACCCGCTCGCGCGCGCGCCTCATCCTCACCAAGGGGCCGGACCACAAGGTGAAGCGGGTGCGGCTGCGCAAGCTGTAGTCACGGCTTCGCGCAGAGCGTCCCGTCGGTGAGCTGCGCCAGCCGCTCGCGCAGCACCTTCTCCATGTCGGGGTCTCCCTCTTCCTGGAGCAGCTCCAGGGCGCGCTGCTCCGTCTGGAGCGCCTCGGCGCAGGCGCCGCTGCCCGCCAGGGCCATGGCGTAGGTGTCCAGCGCGTAGGTGCTCCAGGGCATGAGCCCCACGGACCAGCGGGCCAGCGGGAGCGCCTCCTCGATGCGGCCCTGCTTGACGTACATCCAGGCCAGCCCCGTGGCCGCGTACGCGCTCAGGGGCTCCAGCTCCAGCGCCTTCTTGTACGCGGCCTCCTGCTCGTTCCGCGTGGCCGGGTCCGGGCCCAGGGCGGAGGCCAGCAGCAGCCACGCCTCGCTCTCGTGGGGGTGGGCCTCCACCGCCGCGCGGGCGATGGCGGGCCGCTCCGCCTCGGGCGCCGCGCGCAGCTTCGTGGTGAGCGCCAGGAGGCTGTTCGGGTCCAGCCGCAGCGCCTCGTTCAGCTCGTCGCGCGACAGCTTCCACCGGTTGCCGATGAAGGGCTCGCGGTGGGCCATGCCCGCCGCCAGCGCCGCCAGCTTCGCGCGGATGGCGTGGACCTCGGCGTCGTCGAGCACCTGCTCCACGAAGCTCGCGCCGATGGGAGGCACCTGCACGGTGTGCTCCGGGAAGCGCCTGCGCCGCAGGTAGTCGAACAGCACTCCATCCAGCGCGGGGGACTTCAGCTCGGGGAGCGCCTCGCGCCGCGCCTCGTCCGGCGGGACGCCCCTGGCGAGCAGGGCCTGGTACGCGGCGAACTCGCGGGGGTGCTTGTTGTAGAGCCAGTGCACCAGCAGCCAGCTCCCCGCGTACATGGCGCCCACCTTCCGGTCCTCCTCGTTGGCCTCCAGCGAGCGGTCCCAGGTGAAGACGCGCTCCATCCACCACCCGCGCTCGTTCACCTTCCAATTCCTCGAGTGCGCCAGGATGGCGTACATGTCGCGAAAGGCCGCGAGGTGCGGCGCGCCCACCACCGCCGTCCTCCCGTCCGGCGACACGCGCATCGTCTCCAGGAACTCCGCCATTCCCTCCGACAGCCAGCGCGGCTGGCGCAGCAGGGCGTAGGTGCTGAAGTAGTGCGCCAGCTCATGGTTCAGCCGGGACTCGGACGCCTTCGAGAAGCCGATGAAGGGCCGCTGCCACGAGCCGGGCCGGCCCGGCAGGACGATGAGCGCCTCGGTGTCGGAGCGGAAGAAGAAGGCCCGCACGCGCCGGGGGTAGAGGCCCTCGAACTCGCGCCCGTCCTGGAGGACGTAGACCTGGAGCTTCGGCATCGGCCGCGTCAGCGCCGCGGGCCACATGGCCGCGAGCATGGCCACGCGCGTGCGCTCCAGTATCTGGATGGCCTCGCGTGCCTCCGCGGCCGGCAGGTCCGTCTGGAGCGAGTAGTGCTCGCTGTCCAGCCGCACCCACGGACGGCCTCCCTCGCCGGGGCATCGCGTGAAGCGCGGGCCGACGATGCAGGCCACCTGCGACGAGACGAGCAACGCGAGCAGCACGAGGCCGGGGCGCACTTCGGAATCTCTCTTCCCTGAAGGGTGGGGCACGAGCCTAACGCGAGACTCCGGGTTTCCAATCCGGACCGTTTCGGGTGCCCACCCACCGACGATATGCGCGCGGCCCTCACGCGTTGTGCGGCTGCCGCGGGCCGGCGATGCCACCCGAAGTCGAACGGATGCTCGGGCCGAGGTGGCGGCAGCGGTTCCAGCTTGGACCACGACTCGTCAGGCATTCCCAAGCCGTCAATTATTGATGTCTGGTATACAGCAGGTGTGCGGCGTATGGCGCCTTGCACATCAATCAAAGGAACGACTCGTGATGACGAAGATTCTTGGGAGCCTCGCGGTGGCCGCATTCCTCGTCGGGTGTGGAGGAACCGAGATGAGCGACGCAAGTGGCACGGACTCCCCGCTTGGTGAGGTTGAGCAGAGGCTCTGTGAAGGTTGGGAGGCCGGCGGGCGGAGCTGCTACATCAAGTGCGACGCGCCACACACGGATTGGCTCCCCATGGGAGCGTATCCGTACGTCACCGATTGCCAGAGGCTGGCGGATGAGACCTGCCAGGCCAATTTCCTCAGCACGGGGACGGGCTGCTGGAGCACCTGAGGGTTCACCGTGCCTGTCCCCCCAGCTTTGTCTTTCGACACTGCCGGTCCGTGAGGCGGGGCACCAGCAAGGCGCGGCCGCCGAACCTGTTCGGCCAGGAATTGCTCGCCGCGGAGGACCTGCTCGTGCGCGTCCAGCAGGCCACCTCGCCGTACTTCCCGTGACGCGCGGGACTTCAGCGCCGCGCGGCCGGGCGCACCATCTCGATGTGGGGGACGCCGTCCTCGTCGTACACGTCCCCCTCCGCGTGGAAGCCCAGGCTCTCGTAGAAGCGCTGGAGGTAGTGCTGGGCCGAGATGCGGATGGGCACCTCGGGGTACTCGGCGTCCAGGCGGGCGATGCCCTCCACCACGATGTCCCTGCCGAGTCCCCGCCCCCGTGCGCGGGGCGCGGTGACGACGCGGCCGAGGCTGCTGGCGTCGGGGAACTTCACGCCCGGCGGCAACACGCGCAGGTAGGCGGCCAGGTACCGGGTGCCCTCCGCCTCGTCGAAGGCGAGCAGGTGGGCCGCCTCGCGGTCCAGCCCGTCCGCGTCCTGGTAGATGGAGCGCTGCTCCACCACGAATACCTCCTGCCGCAGGGCGAGCAGCGTGTACAGCTCGTCCAGCGTCAGCTCCCGGAAGCTCTTCCATTGCCAGCGCGACATGGTGGCGGCGTGTAGCACGGCTGATGCCCCGGCGCTCTTCCGCCCGTCGCGCGTCGTGCCCTGCTGGTAGCTTCGCGGCCCTCATGATGAAGCACTCCGGGCGCGTGGTGGCCGTCACCGTGGCGTCGCTCTTGGGCGCGGCGCTGGCCGAGGCCACCCACCTGCCCGCGGGCGCGCTCCTGGGCGCACTGCTGGTGTCGGTGGTCGGCGCCGTGGCGCTGGACGTCCACGTGCCGCTGCCCCGGCTCCCGCAGGTGGTGTCGCAGGCGGTGCTGGGCAGTGCCATGTGCTCCTCCTTCCGGCCGGATGCCTGGGCCGCGCTCGGCGAACACTGGCCCGTGGCGCTCGCCGCCGTGGTGGGCGTGGTGGCCGTGGCCCAGGGCGTGGCACTGGTGTGTGCGCGGCTAGGACACCTGGACGCCCTCACCGCCACCCTGGGCCTGATGCCGGGTGGGGCCTCCGCCATGGTGGCCCTCGGTGAAGAACTGGGCGCCGACTCTCGGCGTGTGACGCTCTTCCAGTACGTGCGCCTGTCCATCGTCATCCTCGTGGCGGGGCTGGTGGGGCGGTGGGCCGGGGACTCGCCGGACGTGCCGGTGGCCAGCGCCGCCGCGCTACCCGGCGCGCCCCCCGCGCTCCAGGTCTGGGTGACGACGGCCCTCGTGGCGGCCGTGGGCGGCTGGCTGGGCGCGCGGCTGAAGCTGCCCGCTGGCGGCTTCCTGGGGCCGGTGCTGCTCGGCATCCCCCTCACCGCGCTGGGCGTGCCCGTCGGAGCCCTGCCTCCGGGCGTGCTGGCGCTGGCGCTCTGGGCGCTCGGTGTGCGCGTGGGGAGCCAGTTCGACGCCACGGCCGTGCACGAGCTGCGGCGCGCCGCGCTCGTCGCCGTCGTCGCCGGACTCACCATGGTGGGCGGCTGCCTGCTGCTCGCCTGGGGCTGGTCCGCCGCCAGCGGCGTGGACCTGCTCACCACCTACTTCGCCACCTCGCCCGGGGGCGCCGACTCGGTCCTGGCCATCGCCCTGGGCACGCGGGCCACCCTGTCGCTCGTGCTCGCCGTCCAGGTGGGGCGCATGCTCCTCGTCTTCTTCGTCGCGTCCACCTTCCTGCGGCGCCTCGCCGGCTGGAGGTAGGCGGCGGGGTTGGCCTTCCAGGCGCTGATGATGTTCAGATGCGCACTGATGGAAAACCCCGGTACTCCTGCTCAAAAAGAATCCCTTGTCAGTCGTCTGCTGTCGTGGCCGCGCGTCCTCTGGCTATCGCTGGGGGCGGCGGTGCTGGTGTCCCTGCCGCTGTTCACGGTGGGGCTGTTCGGCGACGACTTCATCTACCTGGGCATCGTCGCGGGCCGTGAGGCGCCGGCGCCGCTGGCCAACAGCACCTTCGACCTCTACCGCTTCATCGCGGGCGACCCGGACATCGCGCGGCCGCTGATGCAGAAGGGCGTCTTCCCGTGGTGGACGCTGCCGGAGCTGAAGCTCGCCTTCTGGCGGCCGCTGACCAGCGTGACGATGGCGGCGGACTACGCCCTCTTCGGGGAGAACACGACGGCGTACCACGTCCACTCGCTCCTCTGGTACCTGGGGCTGGTAGGGGTGTTCGCGCTGCTGATGCGGCGCACGCTGGCCGGAGCGGTGGGAGCGCTGGCGCTGCTGCTGTTCGCCATCGACGACTCGCACGCCGTGCCGCTGGGCTGGTGGTGCAACCGCAACGCGATGGTGTCCACGCTGCCGGCGCTGGTGGGGCTGTGGCTCCACATGGAGTGGCGCGAGCACGGCCGGAAGTGGGCCGCGCCCCTGTCGCTGGTGGCGCTGGCGGTGGGCCTGACGGGCGGCGAGACGGCGCTGGGCGTCTTCGCCTACGTGCTCGCGTATGAGGTGCTGGGCGCGAAGGGACCGTGGCGCCAGCGGCTCCTGGGCGTGGCGCCCGCGGCGGTGCTCGCGCTCGTCTACCTCGCCATCTACAAGAAGCTTGGCTACGGCTCCTTCGGCTCGGACCTGTACGTGGACCCGGTGGCGCAGCCGCTGGCCTGGCTGAAGGTGGCCGCGGTCCGCATCCCCGCCATGCTCTGGGGCCTGCTCTTGAGCATCCCCTCGGACCTGACGCTCATGCTGGCGGACGCGGAAGCCATCACCGTCCTCGTCGGTGTCGGTGCGCTCGCGCTGGTGGGCGGAATGCTCCGCGCGGTGTGGCCGCACCTGTCGGAGGACGAGCGCCGGCACTCGCGGTGGATGCTGGCCGGCGCGCTCCTGGCGCTGGTGCCGGTGTCCGGCACCATCCAGGGAGACCGTCTGCTGCTGGTGCCCAGCCTGGGTGGCGCCGCCGTCATCGCGATGGTGCTGACGCACGTGTGGCGCAACCGCGCGCGCTCCAAGGGCTGGCGCGTGCTGGCCGGAGCCGCGGCCGTGCTGGCGGTGACGCACGTCCTGCTGGCGCCGCTGTCCTGGTACAGCACCTCGAGCACCATGGGCGGCATCAGCCGGGGCATGGCCCGCGTCCACCAGCTCCTGGAGAAGGAGCTGGATGTGGCCACCCTGCCCAACCAGCGCGTGGCGGTGCTCACCCTGCCCAGCCCGAACCTGTCCCTCTACGCGTCCATCGCCTGGTGGGCGAAGGGCAACACGCTGCCCCGCTCGTGGTGGACGCTGTCCTATGCCTACGACATCCATCGCGCCACCCGCACCGGCTCCAACACGCTGGAGGTGGAGCTGACGGAGTTGCGCTTCTTCGACACCCTCTACGAGCGCGTCCACCGCGGCGCCGCCTTCATGCTGAAGCAGGGCGACGAGGTGAAGCTCGACGGCCTCACGGTGAAGGTGGTGGAGGCGGACGCCCGCGGCATCAAGCGCCTGTCCTACACCTTCGACGTGCCCCTGGAGGACCCGTCGCTGGTGCTGATGCACTGGAAGAACCGCAGGCTGGAGCGGCTGGCCATCCCCGCGCTGAACGCCACCGCCGTCCTCGACTACGGCTCCCTCCCGACGGCGCAGGGCCCCGCCGCTTCCGTCTCCTCGGGCCCTCGCTGACGCACCCGGGCAGGCAGGAGGGTGGGAGGTCCGAGCCGGGGAGGGAGTGTCCGGCGCCGCGCGGCCCGCATCATTATATGTAGGCCGCGATGACCTCCTCGCTCGATGCCCTGCCTGCCCCGGAAGCGACCGAGGGCGTGGAAACCCTCGTCTCCCTGCTGCGCGGCCGGCGCACGGTGGTGCTCACCGGCGCCGGGTGCAGCACCGAGTCCGGCATCCCGGACTACCGTGGCCCGGGCACCCGGGCGCGGGCGCGCAACCCCATCCAGCACCGCGAGTTTCTGACGCGGCCCGAGACGCGGGCGCGCTACTGGGCGCGGAGCCTGCTCGGCTGGCCGCGCTTCTCCTCGGCGAAGCCCAACGCCGCACACCACGCCCTGGCGGAGCTGGAGCGCAACGGGCACGTGCCGGGGCTCATCACCCAGAACGTGGACCGGCTGCACCACGCGGCCGGCAGCTCGCGCGTCATCGAGCTGCACGGCGCGCTGGCGCGGGTGCGCTGCCTGGACTGCGGCGCGCACGAGGCCCGGGCGGAGCTACAGGAGCGACTGCTGGCGCTCAACCCCGGCTTCACGCACCAGGTGCTGGAGCTGCGCCCGGACGGTGACGCGGAGCTGTCCTCGGAGCTGCTGTCGTCGTTCCAGGTGCCGGTGTGCCTGCGCTGTGGCGGGACGCTGAAGCCGGACGTGGTGTTCTTCGGCGACAACGTGCCGGCGTCCACCGTGGAGGCCGCCTTCGCGATGGTGGAGGAGGGCGACGCGCTGCTCGTCGTGGGCTCGTCGCTGGCCATCTTCTCCGGCTACCGCTTCCTGGTGCGCGCGTCGGAGCGCCGCATGCCCATCGCCATCCTCAACATCGGCGAGTGCCGCGGCGTGGAGCTGGCGGACGTGCGCGTGGAGGCGCGCGCCGGGGACGTGCTGCCCCGGCTGGCGGAGGCGCTGGGCCGCGCGTGACGCAGGGCCGGCCTACCGCCGCCGGGCGTCCGCCTCCAGCTCCTCGCGGATGCGGTGCAGCGCCTCCGCGAGCGGGTTGTCCGGCAGCACGCGAATCCAGGCGTCGGTACCCAGCAGCTTCTCCAGGTCGACGAAGGCCTTCAGCACGCGCCCCGGCTCCACGGTATTGATCGCGACTTCGAATGATGGTCCCCACTCGGTCGTCTCGAGCCGGTCGTCGGACTTCAGGTACGGGCGCAGGTGCGGGACGACCTCGGGCGGTTGAAAGCCCGTCTTCGAAAAGCTGCCCGCCACGACGACGCGCTGGCTGGTGAGCACCAGCGCGCTCCCCGCATGTCGGTAGGCGAGGTAGCCCAGCCGTGGCCCGAAGTGGCCCGCCTCGAAGAGAACATGCTTGCCGGCGACGGTGACCTCGCCGCGCAGGTCCCTGGCGTAGCGGGTCGCGTACTCGGGCAGGGGGAAGCGAGCCCAAAGGCGCGGTCGCTCCGCCGAGGGCTTGCGGAACGCGAGGAGCCGTTCGAGCCGCTCGTCGTCCTGCGTCCGCACCACCTCCGCGGCGAGGTCGGCGCCATGCTCCCGGGCGAGGGTCTTCAGCTGCTCCGCGCAGCGGAAGTAGATGAGCCCGTATAGCTGGTTTCCATGACGGACGAAGCTCGCGCTCTCGCGGCGTTTCAGGGCCTCTTCCAGCGCGCCTGGCGAGGCTCCCTCCTTCGCGCGGAATCCGAACGCGAGCTGGAGCTGGTGGTTCGAGAAGACCTCGGAGTGGACCTCCCATCCCTTCTGCTTCCACAGCAACTTCCGCAGCGAGGGAAAGTCGTCCCCCAGCGTCGTCTGGGTGTGGAGCAGCACCATGCGGCCAACGGACTCAATTGCCTCCGGCGCCCACTCCCCCTCGCGCGCCGGGATGCCCTCCGCGGCCAGCAGCTCCTTCCAGCGCTCGGGGTAGGCCGCGCCGGGCTTCCAGTCGGGGAGCAGCGCCTCGACATAGGCAGTGGCCTCCTCGGAGGTCTCGAAGCGGCCCACCATCACGCAGTCGCCGCTGTTGTTCCCGGAGAACCCGCGCCAGACGCGCACGCCGTCGGAGAGTGTCTCTGTCTTCTGTGTGACCGCCCGCGCACAGCCTTGCAGGGGCGAGGGCGCCGACAGCACCTCGCGCCGTCCCGTCCACGCCGCGAGCACGTCCTCCGCGGAGGTAATGGGGAGGCCCGAGCCCTGGAAGGAGCACGCCTTCAGCCGCTTGTCGGAGGTGAGGGTGACGAAGTCCAGGCCCGCGCCACAGTCGCCGCCGAAGAGCCGGGGGACCTCCGTCAGCGTATCGCCGAAGCACACCGACAGCCGCGTGCGCAGGGGGCTGCCGGCGAGCACCTCCGTGAGCCGTGCCTCGTTCGTCGTGTCCAGCCGGAGCTTCGGGTCATTGCCCACGTAGCGCAGCACGGCGGCGTCCCGGCAGCCGAGCTGGTGGAGCCTCTGGAGTTGCGCCGGCAGCAGCGGCACCCGCTCCGGCGTGGCGAGGATGTTCACCCCGAAGGTCTGCCCCGCGCGGGCGAGGCGCTCCACGCACGCCTCCCAGTCGTTGTCGTCGTACAGCGACACGCGGACCTCACCGAGGTGCGGTGCCAGCCGCGCCAGCCGCTCCTCCGTCAGGAGCGTCCCGTTGGTGGTGAAGTGCACGGCGAGCGGCGTCTCTGTGGCGAGCCGCTGCACCAGCGTGTCGAAGCCGCGGAAGGCGAGCGGCTCACCGCCACCGAAGGCGACTTCGAGCGAGCCCGCGCGGGCCAGCCCCGCCAGCACGTCGAAGGCCGAGTCCACCGTCCACTCGCTCCGCGCCTCCCTGTCCCGTGAGCAGAAGGTGCAGGCGAGGTTGCAGGCGTTGGTGATGCCGAACAGCACCAGCCGAGGGGCCCTGCGTCGCAGGTGTCGCGTGTGGGGCCCGTCGATGCGGAGGTTCGTGCCCGTTCTCCGGTGGAACCAGAGGAGGGCGCCATCGAGCGCGTGGGGACGCCAGTCGGAATGCGGCTGCATGTGGAACCTCGCGGGGCGGTGGAGCCCCCTTACGCGCGGCCCTTCACGGGCCTGACAGGGGATGCTCCACCATGAAGCCTGTTCCCGCCAGGGGCCGCTCCCTCGGCTTCAGAACCGCAGCCGGTAGTGCAGCGCCTTCGGCCGGGTCAGCGAGTCGAAGCCGAGCGCGCTCAGCGTCACGCCCCGCCCGGAGTCCTTCACGCCGCTCCACGGCAGCGCCGGGTCCAGCGAGTCGCAGCGGTTCATGTAGACGGTGCCGGCCTCCAGCTGCCGCGCCAGCCGGTCCGCGCGGTCTCGGTCGGACGTCCAGACGCTGGCGGTGAGGCCCAGGCTGGACGCGTTCATCAGGGCCAGGGCCTCCTCGTCCGAGCGGACCGGGGCGATGGGCAGCAGCGGCCCGAAGGACTCCTCACGCATCACCCGCGCGTCGGCGCTCACGTCCTTGAGCAGCGTCGGCTCGAAGAAGCGGCCCTTGCCGTTGACCTGCGTGGCGCGGCCGCCGTGGACGAGCTTCGCGCCCCGGCCGGTGGCGTCGCGGACGAAGGTCTCCAGCTCGGCCGGGTGCCACGGCTGGGCGATGGGGCCGAGCGTCGTCTTGTCGGACTCCGGGTCCCCCAGGACGTACGCGCGCACGAGCGGCTCCACGGCGTCCACGAAGCGCTGATACAGCGACTGGTGCACGTATACGCGCTCCACCGCGCAGCAGCTCTGGCCCGCGTTGTACATGGCGCCGTCGACGATGTTCTCCACCGTCTTGTCGAAGTCGCAGTCGGGCGCGACGTACGCCGGGTCGTTGCCGCCCAGCTCCAGGCCGATGTGGAGGAAGCGGTCCTTCGCGGCCGCCTGCATCTTGTGCCCGCCGAGCACGGAGCCGGTGAAGAGCACGTGGTCGATGCGCGCGTCGCCGACGAGCTTCTCCGTCGCGGCGTAGTCCAGGAAGATGGCCTGCACGGTACCCGGGGGCGCGCCGGCCTCGGCGAAGGCGCGGGCGAAGTGCTCGCCGCACAGCGGGGTGCGCGGGGAGTGCTTCACGATGACGGCGTTGCCCGCGAGCACGGCCGGGGCCACGGCATTCACCGCGGTGAGCAGCGGGTAGTTCCACGCCGGCAGGTCCAGCACCACGCCGAGCGGCTCCTTGGCGATGCGGCGCTCGAAGCCCTCCTTGGGCGGCAGGACGATGTCCGCGAGCGACTCGGCGGCGATGGAGGCCATGTGGCGCAGGCGTCCGGCCATGCCGCCCACCTCACCGCGGGCCTGGGACAGCGGCTTGCCCATCTGCCGGGTGATGTCGCGGGCGATGGCGTCGGTGTTCTTCTCCATCGCCTCGCAGGCGCGCAGCACCAGCTTCACGCGCTCGTCCACGCTCATCGCGCGGAGCGCCCGTGTGGCGCCCCGGGCCTTCTCCAGCACGGCGTCCAGCTGCGCGGGCGTGGTGGGCTCGACGGAGGCGGCGACGTCGCCAGTGTACGGGTTGTCGACGATGTGTGTGCTCATGGGAGTCAGGAAAGCCGACCGGGAGGGCCCCGTCAGGACAGTGGGCCGTGGAAGAGCGCGCTTTACGACAGAGGAACCGGACAACTGTTATCGGCCCATCGCCCGCGAGCCCGGGCATGATGGCCCCGGCCGCCGGGCCGCCTGGAGGGCAGGCATGCATCTGGTTTCGAAGGTCGATGGGTTGGACTACGTCGTGGTGCTGGACGGGCTGGGCCTGACGTCGTGGTGTCTGCCCGACGAGGTGGTGTCGGACCAGGACGTCCACGCGTCGAGCGAGGGCCTGTTGTCCACCGATGGAGCCGGCAGGCTCGTGCTCGCCTGGGACGACGGGTACAGCCGGAGCCACCTCGTCCGGGTGGACACGCTGGAGCGAGAGGAGCGCTACCCCCGCTTCGAGCTCAAGTACGCCTTCCTGGATGCCGCGGGCGAGGCGCTGTTCCTCCTGACGAATCTCCAGGGAGCGGTCGAGGTGGCCCGCTGCACGCGGAGCGGCACGGAGGAGGCTCGCAAGCCCCTGCCGTTTCCAGACAAGCCCCAGGTGACGCTATCGACGGGGTGGTTCACGCCTCGCTGGACACGTCCCCGCTACGCGGCCCGGGCAGGGCGGCTGGCGGTCGTCGATACGCAGGGGCGCGCGCTGGCGGTGGACCTGCGTGACTTCGACGCGCCGAAGGTGGTGGCGTCGGCGCTCCTGGAGGTGCCTCCCACGTGGGACGTCCAGGTCATCCCCTTCGATGACGCGCTGGGCGTCATCGCCCACGATGTTCCACGCGGGACGGCCATGGTGTGGGTGGTGTCGGGCGGGGACGTGCTCGTGAAGAAGGAGCTCGCGGCGCTCACGATGCCCACCTTCGCCACGAAGGACGCAGTGCTCACGCAGGTGTCGGACGGGGTGCTGGAGCGGGTGCCACTCCGGGGCGGCGCGGCGCGGACGCTGCGGCTGCCCGAGGTGGGGCGGGAGACGAAGCTGGACCCGCGGGGCGGGGGCAGGCCCATCGCGGGCGGTGACGTCACCGCGTTCCTGCCCTGGCATGGCGAGAGCCTCTTCGTCTTCGACGAAGAGACGGGAGAGCCCACCGAGGTGTCGCGCCTGCTGCCAGAGGATGCGCGCGAGCTGCGGCAGTTCATCCTCCAGCGGGTGCGGGTGGCGAACGAGGCGGCCCGCTCCACGGGCACGCGCTACGAGCTTCACCGGCTGAGCATTTCCCGGAAGCGGAAGAACTACCAGGTGGAGGTCTCCGCGCATGGCGGGGACGGGAGCTTCTGGGCGCACGCGGTGATGAGTGCGCTGCACGGCCTGCAAGCGGAGCTGTCCGGCCGCGCCTTCGGAGAGTTGCGGCTCGCGATACTGGGCCAGCGGGGGATTCCGGTGGGGCGCGTGCCCGTCATCGACGTGGACGAGGTGGCGGCCATGCTCGCGCGGGTGGACCAGTACGGGCTGCGCTTCTCCAGCCTGGTGTCCACCATCGATGCGTTCTACGCGCGCTCGATGCCGGTGATGAAGTGGGATGCCAGCAACCGGCCGCCAGTCACGGACGCCGCGGGACTGGTGCTGCTCCAGGCCTTCTTCGCGTGGCTCACCTCGGAGGCGCCGGTGAAGCTGGCACCCGGGGTGGAGCGGTGGCGCAGGTCCCCCGAGTCCGTGGCGTCGCTGGCCGCCCGGGTTCCCCACCTCCAGGCTTCGCACGCGGCGGTGGAGTTCCGGCTGCTCGTCGCGCTCGCCCAGCTGGCCTCGGTGCATTTTGGCGCCGAGGCGGGACCGCTCCTCCTGGCGCTCGCACAGGACGCGCATCAGGCCCACCTCCAGTTCGCGAGGTCCGCGGTGGTGAACGATGTCCTGAGGTGGTGGGCCCGTAGGCACGAGAAGGCGGCGAGGTCGCTCGTGGAGAGGACCACCGACCCGGAGCTGAGACGCGCCTTGGGCGCGGCGTCGTGAAGGGCCACGGGCGGGGGTGCCGGCCCGTGCGTCGACAGAGGTCGCGGTGCGGTTTGGCTCGTGCGGAGGTCACCGGGCGGGAGGAACGGCTCGCATGGGCCCGGCTGCCCTGATGGGCACCTGATAGGGCGCGGCGGCGGAACTCCGTCACCGGCTCTTGGTGCCGCCGGAGGTAGGCTGCGCGCGCCATGCGCTTCCACGACGAGCCGCTCATCGACATCCTCCGCCACCTCCGGCAAGCGCTCCAGGCGGGCACCGCGCGCATCGAGGTGCCCGACCCGGACCTCGGCCGGGGGCGCTACCCAGGCGAGCGGGTGGGGCCTGGCGGTGCGCTCGTGCACCGGCCGTTGCGGAGCTGGTGCGACCTGGCCGAGGGGCTCTCCTGCCGGCTCCTCACCCCGCGCGCGGTGGATGCCACGCACGTGGCGCTTACCTTCGAGCGGCTCGGCGCGGAGGCACCGTGGCACGCGGGAGGGGAGGCCGCGGAGGAAGCCGCTTCACCCCAGGAGCGCTACGGCTCTGGCTCCGCCTTCGCGAGGGTGCGCAAGCTGGAGGACGCGGGCTTCCTGCTGCCGTGGCTGGAGGCGCTCGGACGGCTGAATCTGCCTCCGGGCGCGAGGGTCCTGGACCTGGGCGTCAACCGGGGTGACGAGCTGGCCGCCTTCGCATGGGTGGAGGGAATGCCGGACGTCACCTTCGTCGGGGTGGACCACGGCGCCAGCGCGCTCGCGGAGGCACAGGCCCGCTTCCCGGACGCGCGCCACCGCTTCGTGCTGGCGGACCTCAACGCGCTGCCCTCGGACCTGGGGCGCTTCCACCTGGTGGTCTCGGTGGGCACGCTGCAGAGCCCCGGCGTGGATGACCACGCGCTCCTGCGTCGGCTGGTGCAGGAGCACCTCGAACCCCAGGCGGCGTTCGTGCTCGGCTTCCCCAACTCACGCTTTCGTGACGGAGAGGTCGTCTATGGCGCCCGCGTGCGCAACCTGCGCGAGCCGGACCTGTCCCTGCTGGTGAAGGACCTGTCCTTCTACCGCCGCTACCTGCACCAGCACGGCTTTCGCACGTTCCTGGGCGGCAAGTACGACCTGCTGCTGACAGCGGTGCGGGGTGGAGGCGCGATGGACGCCTCCACGCCATGACAAGGGAAGCAACGCGCTGCTTCCCCTGTCACGTCCGCTCGGGCGAGGGCTGAGTCATTCCGTATCCGGTAGCACCCAGCTCCAGTGCTTTGTCACTCACGCAGCGGCGTTCGGCGCCGCCTTCTTCGGCGCCGCCTGCACGTGCCCCGCTCGCACCACGTAGTCGCCGAAGCCCTCTCCCGGCTTCCGCTCCCGTGCGTACTCCGCGAGCAGCGGCTCCAGCGCGGAGAGGATGCCCTCCTCGTCGATGTTCTCGCGGTACAGCCGGTTCAGCCGCTGCCCGCGGACATCACCGCCCAGGTGGAGGTTGTATCGTCCGGGCGCCTTGCCCACGAGGCCCACCTCCGCGAGGTACGGCCGCGCGCACCCGTTGGGGCACCCGGTGATGCGCAGCAGCAGGTTCGCGTCCAGCAGTCCATGCGCCACCAGCCGGGCCTCCAGCTTCTCCACGAAGGCGGGCAGGTAGCGCTCGGCCTCGGCCATGGCGAGGCCGCACGTGGGCAACGCCACGCAGGCCAGCGCGTTTCGGCGCAGCGGACTGGCCTTCTGGAACCCGTTCAGCGCATACCGCGTCACCAGCGCGTCGATGGCCTCCTTCGCCTCCGGAGGCACGTTGGCGATGATGAGGTTCTGGTTCGGCGTGAGCCGGAAGTCGCCCTGGTGGACGCGGGCAATTTCCCGCAGTCCCGTGAGGTGCGGAGTGCCGGGCAGGTCCGCCACGCGGCCGCTGTCCAGGTGCAGCGTCAGGTGCCACCGACCGTCATGGCCCTCCACCCAGCCGAAGCGGTCCCCGTTGTGCTCGAAGGCGAAGGGCCGCGCCGGCTCCAGCGCGAAGCCGAGCCGCTTCTCCAGCTCCGCCGTGAACCAGGGCACGCCGCGCTCCTCCAGCACGTACTTCAGCCGTGCGTGCTTGCGGTTCGTCCGGTCGCCGAAGTCGCGATGAATCTTCACCACCTCCTCGGCGACGGCGAGCGTCTTCTCGGGAGGGATGAAGCCCACCACGTCCGCGAGCCGCGGGTACGTGGCCGCGTCCCCGTGCGTGGCGCCCATGCCGCCGCCCACCGCGACGTTGAAGCCAACCAGCGCCCCGTTCTCGATGATGGCGATGAAACCCAGGTCCTGGGCGAACACATCCACGTCGTTGAGGGGCGGCACGGCCACGGCCGTCTTGAACTTCCGGGGCAGGTAGGTGGGCCCGTAGATGGGCTCCTCCTCGCCACCGGCCACCTTCTCGCCGTCCAGCCAGATTTCGTAGTACGCGCGCGTCCTCGGCAGCAGGTGCTCGGAGATGCGCACCGACCACTGGTACACCGTCTCGTGGACGCGCGAGTCCACCGGGTTGGGGTTGCACAGCACGTTGCGGTTGACGTCGCCGCACGCGGCCAGGGTGTCCAGCAGCGCCGCGTTGATGCGGGCCATGGTGGGCTTGAGGTCGTCCTTGATGACGCCGTGGAGCTGGAACGCCTGCCGCGTGGTGATGCGCAGCGTGTGGTTGGCGTGGTCGCGGGCCAGCGCGTCCATGGCCAGCCACTGGGCCGGCGTGCACACGCCGCCGGGCAGGCGCGTGCGGAGCATGAAGCTGTACGCCGGCTCCAGCTTCTGCAGCCGGCGCTCCTCGCGGACGTCCCTGTCGTCCTGCTGGTAGCTGCCGTGGAACTTGATGAGGGCGGTGTCCTGCGAGGCGATGCTGCCCGTCACGGGGTCCACCAGGCTGTCCGCCAGCGTGCCGCGGAGCAGGCGGCTCTGCGTCTTGATGTGCTCCACCTCGGAGGGAGGCTTGGGCTGGGTGCTCATTGTCTTCGGGCTCGATGAAAGGAATGGGGTTTCAGTAGACGTCGCGCAGGTAGCGCTTCTGGTCGCGCAGGCCCTGGAGCCAGGCCTCGGCGTCCTCGCGGCTCCTGCCGCCGTGCGTGGAGACGATGTCCACCAGAGCCGCGTGGACGTCCGGGGCCATGCGCTGGGCATCGCCGCAGACGTAGAGGGACGCGCCGCCCTCCAGCCACTCGTAGACCTCGCGCCCGGATTCGCGCAGGCGGTGCTGCACGTAGACCTTCTCCGCGCGGTCCCGCGAGAAGGCGAGCGACAGCTTGTGCAGCGTCTTCTTCTTCAGGGCCTCCTGCCACTCCACCTGGTAGAGGAACTGCGTGCGGAAGTGCTGCTCGCCGAAGAAGAGCCAGTTGCGGCCGCGCGCGCCCACCTCGGCGCGCTCCTGCACGAAGGCGCGGAAGGGCGCCACGCCCGTGCCGGGGCCAATCATCAGCACGTCCTTGTCCCCGTCCTCGGGAAGGCGGAAGCGCTCGTTGGGCTCGATGAAGACGCGAACCTTGTCCGTCCCGGCCGCGCGCGTGGACAGGTGGTACGAGGCCGTCCCGAAGTGGCGCGTGCCGAAGGCGGTGTAGTCCACCACGGACACCGTCAGGTGCGCCTCCGCGCCCACGCGCTTCTGGCTGGAGGCAATCGAATACAGCCGGGGCGACAGCCGGCGCAGCGCCTGCACCAGCTCCGCGGCGCCCCACGGTGCCCGGTGCTCGCGCACGAGGTCGATGACCTGGTGGCTCGCCAGCAGCGCGCGCAGGCCCTCCGCGCCCTCGGGCTTGAGCAGCGCCTTCAGCGTGTCACTACCGGCCAGCGCGGCGTGGCGCTCCAGGAAGGGGCGGTTGAGCTTCGTCAGCTCCAGCTCGTCGGACAGCCACTTCGCCAGGGGCAGGGTGCGCCCGTCCCGCGTCACCGCCGAGCCACCGTCCAGCTTCAGCTCGGAGAGGAACGCGTCCACCAGCTCCGGCGGGTTGTGCGGCCACACGCCGAGCGCGTCGCCCGGCTGGTACTCCAGGCCGGAGCCCTCCAGGGACAGCTCCAGGTGCCGCACGTCCTTGAGCGCGCCCCGGCCGGTGATGCGCTGGTTGACCAGCACCTCGGCGGCGAAGGGAGCCTCCTTGCCGTGGGCCGGCGTCGTGGCCGTGCCGCGCAGGGGGAGGACGGCGGCGATGGGCGCGTCCTTCGGTGCCAGGGCCTCCTTCGCGCGGGCGAAGGCCTGGTCCAGCCAGCCCGCGGCCACGGGCTCGAAGTCCACGTCGCAGTCGGCGCGCTCCACGAGCCGCGTGGCGCCCAGCTCCGCGAAGCGCGCGTCCAGCACGCGGCCCACCTCGCAGAACTTCGGGTAGCTGGTGTCGCCCAGCCCCAGCACCGCGAAGCGCAGCCCCTCCAGCTTCGGGGCCCGCTTGCCCAGCACGTGCTCCACGAAGCCACGCGAGTCGTCCGGAGGGTCTCCATCCCCCTGCGTGCTGATGACCACGACGAGTAGCCGTTCCTTCGCCAGCTCCCGCACGGGGTAGTCGCTGGCGCGGAACAGGCGCGTGGGCAGGCCCGCGGACTCCACCTGGCGCTTGAGCCGCTCGGCCAGCAGCCGGCTGTTCCCCGTCTGCGTGCCGTAGACGATGGTGAGCGGAGATGCCGGCGCGGCCTCGGGTGTGGCGGACACGGGCGCCGGGGCGGCCACCGTCGCGCCAGCGCTCCGCGCCGCGAGCCCCGCCGCGTAGCCGCTCAGCCAGTGGAGGGACGCGGCATCGAGCCCCTCCACCAACTCGAGCAGCCGTGTGCCCTTCTCCTCACCCAGCAGCGAGGTGATGAAGCGGGGCGCGGTTCCAGAAGACGAGGGGCTCACTTCGAGGACTCCCGAGGGTTGAAGAGACGTTCCACCTGCGGCGCCAGCTCCTCCGCAGCGTCCAGCTTCAGCCAGGCCACGCCCGCGTCGCGGGCCTCGGCGCGCAGGGCCCTCCGCACCTGGGGCGCCTCGGCGTGCACCAGGGCCACCAGCCCCGCGCCGGCCAGAGCGAGGGCCACCTCCACGTCACCCGCGACGACGGCCACGTGCCGGCCCTGGTCGAACAGGCGGCGCTCCAGCGTGAAGGCCTTGGACGCCGCGTCCCGCGCCTGGGGCAGCAGGACGATGGCGCCGGACTGGCCCAGCCGGGCGCTCCGCTCGGCGGCGTCGACGAGCGAGGACTCCACGGCGCCCTTCACGCCGGTCTCCGCCGGGCCGAGCACCATGCCCGCGCCCACCGTGTCGTGCGTGAGCGCGTCGATGATGATGAAGGCGCCGGTGCGGCGGTTCTCCCGGTACGGGTCGGCCAGCAGCGGGCGGCGGACGACGAGCCGCACCTTGCCGATGTCGTTGAGCGCCAGTGACTCCGCGGGCACCTCGGACAGGTCCTCCAGCTCCATGCGCCAGTGGATGCGCTCCACCTGCGCGGGTGCGGTGCGGGTGGCCTGCTTCACGAGGTAGCGGCGCGACGGGTCCAGCGGCTGCTCGCCGAACCACACCAGCATCGCGTCGAGCTGCTGGAGCGCCAGCGGGGGCTCGTCCACGTGGGCCAGCACGTCACCGCGGCTCGCGTCCACGTTGTCCGCCAGCCGCAGCGTGACGGACGCGGGCGCCGAGGCCTCCTCCAGCGGCCCGTCGAAGGTGTCGATGCCGGCCACGCGCGTGCGGCGCCCGGAGGGCAGCACCTGGATTTCATCACCCACGCGCACGGTGCCCGAGGCCACCTGCCCGGCGAGCCCGCGGTAGTCCTGGTGCGGACGCAGCACGTACTGCACGGGGAAGCGGAAGGGCGCGTTGTCCAGCCGGCGCTGGTGCGGCAGCGACTCCAGCCACCCCAGCAGCGTGCCGCCCTCGTGCCACGGCGTGCGGGCGCTGGGACGGGTGATGTTGTCGCCCCGGCTGGCGCTCACCGGGAAGAGGCGCACGCCCTCGAAGCCCAGCGTGTGCGCGAAGTCCGCCAGCTCCGAGCCGATGCGCTCGAAGGTCGCCCGGTCGAAGCCGACCAGGTCCATCTTGTTCACCGCGACGGCGAGGTACGGGATGCCCAGCAGGTTGGCGATGTACGCATGGCGCCGCGTCTGCGGCAGCACGCCCAGGCGCGCGTCCACGAGGATGACGGCCGCGTCCGCCGTGGAGGCGCCGGTGGCCATGTTGCGCGTGTACTGGATGTGTCCCGGCGTGTCCGCGATGATGATTTTGCGCTTCGACGTGGACAGGTAGCGGTAGGCCACGTCGATGGTGATGCCCTGCTCACGCTCGGCGCGCAGGCCGTCGGTGAAGAGGGAGAAGTCCAGCTCTTCCTCCTCGGCGCCGGCCGCGGCCCGCAGGCCCTGGGCGAGCACCTCCGGCGGTACCCCCTCGGTGCGGGTGGCGGCGCGCTTCGCGCTGGCGCGGCGCACGGCGGAAATCTGGTCCTCGAAGAGGCCGTCGCACTCGTAGAGGAGCCGGCCGATGAGCGTGGACTTCCCGTCGTCCACGGAGCCCACGACGACGAGGCGCAGCAGCTCGCGGCTGGAGTGCTCGTCGAGGAGACGCTGCACGTCGGGCTGGAGGGTCGGTTGCAGTGCGGTGTCCATTAGAAGTAGCCCTCGCGCTTCTTGAGCTCCATGGAGCCCTCTTCGTCGTGGTCGATGAGGCGGCCCTGCCGCTCGGACTGGCGGGCGTGGACCATCTCGTGGATGACGGCCTCCACCGTGGTGGCGGAGGACTCGATGGCGCCGCTCAGCGGGTAGCAGCCGAGCGTCCGGAAGCGCACCCGCCGGAGCGTGGGCTTCTCACCGGGGCGCAGCCGCATGCGCTCGTCGTCCACCATCAGCAGGGTGCCGTTGCGGTCGATGATGGGCCGCTCGGCGGCGAAGTAGAGCGGCACCACGGGGATGCGCTCGCGCAGCACGTAGTGCCACACGTCCAGCTCGGTCCAGTTGGACAGCGGGAAGACGCGCATGCTCTCCCCGGCGTCCACGCGGCCGTTGTAGAGGTTCCACAATTCCGGCCGCTGGCGGCGCGGGTCCCACTGGCCGTGGCGGTCGCGGAAGGAGAAGACGCGCTCCTTGGCTCGGGACTTCTCCTCGTCGCGGCGGGCGCCACCGAAGGCGGCGTCGAAGCCATGCTGGGCGAGCGCCTCCAGCAGGGCCTGCGTCTTCATGGCGTGGGTGTACTTCTGGCTGCCGTGGTCGAAGGGGTTGATGCCCTCGGCCAGGGCCTTGCGGTTCTGGTGGACGAGGAGGCGGATGCCATGCCGCGCCACGAAGGCGTCGCGGAAGGCATACATCTCCCGGAACTTCCAGGTGGTGTCCACGTGGAGCAGCGGGAAGGGCAGGGGCGCGGGGTGGAACGCCTTGCGCGCCAGGTGCAGCAGCACCTGTGAGTCCTTGCCGATGCTGTACAGCATCACCGGGTTGGCGAACTCGGCGACCGTCTCGCGGATGATGTGGATGCTCTCGGCTTCCAGCTCGGCCAGGTGGGACCTGCCGGCCACTGTGTTGTCACTCATGTCCTGCCTCCGCCACGCGGGGCAGCGCGTGCCCGGCGATTGAAGAACCTCGCGCCACCAGCGACGGCAGCCGCGAGCGCAATGCCACCACCTCGCCCACCACGAGCAGGGCCGGCGAGCCGATGGCGTCGCGCCGTGCCTCCAGGGCGATGTTTCCCAGGGTGGACTCCACCACCCGCTGGTGCTCCCAGGTGCCCGCCTCCACCACGGCGGCGGGCGTGGACGCCGCGCGGCCGTGCGACACGAGGGCGCTCACCACCTCCTCCAGCCGGTCTCCCGCCATGAAGAGCACCAGCGTCTGGGCCCTCGCGAGGAAGGCCCAGTCCGGCGCGCCGCCAGCGCGGTGCGCGGTGGCGAACGTCACCTCGCCGGACACGTCGCGGTGGGTGACGGGGATGGCGGCCGAGGCCGGCACGGCGATGCCGGCGGACAGGCCGGGCACCACCTCGTAGGGAATGCCGGCCTCCTCCAGCGCGAGCGCCTCTTCGCCGCCGCGGCCGAAGACGAACGGGTCTCCGCCCTTGAGCCGCACCACGCGCCGACCCAGCCGGGCCTGGGCGATGAGGACGGTGTGGATGTCCTCCTGCCGCACGGACTCGCCGCCGCCCTCCTTGCCCACGTAGATGAGCCGGGCGTGGGGGCGCGCGTGCTCCAGCACGGCGGGGTGGATGAGCCGGTCGTGCACCACGGTGTCGGCTTCCTTCAGCAACCGGGCCGCGCGCAGGGTGAGCAGCTCCGGGTCTCCCGGGCCCGCTCCCACCAGGTACACGCGTCCCTTCACCTGCTCTCTCATGTCGTCTCTCCAGAGGCCTTCAAAGTCTCGAGTTCCGCGCGGAGCCGGGTCCACGCGGCCTTGCGCTCGCCCCGTGCCAGCAGCGCGCCGATGTCTCCCTCCACCAGCCCCTTGAGCAGCCGCTGGCGCTCACGGCCCGCGGGCAGGTGGCGGCGCAAAAAGCCGCTGAGCCGGGCGAGCCACACGTGGTGGGGCGCCACGCGCGCCAGCAGCTCGCGCCGCAGCAGCCGCGCCATGGCCGGTGCCTGACCGGCGGTGGAGATGGCGACGGTGATGGGGCCCTTGCGGCCCACGGAGGGCAGGGTGAAGTCGCACAGCTCCGGCACGTCCGCGGTGTTCACCCAGATGCCGAGCGCGCGGGACTCCTCCGCCACGCGGGGGCCGACCTCGGCATCGTCCGTGGCGGCGAGCACCAGGTCATGGCCGCGCACGTCGCCGGGGGCATACGGGCGCCGCAGCCACTCGACGCGGCCGTCTTCAGCCAACTGGCGCAGCGTCGGTGTGACTTCGGGGGACACGACGCGCAGCCTCGCGCCGGCCTCGAGCACCGCGAGGGCGCGGCCCTCGGCGATGGTGCCGCCGCCCACGAGGAGGACGCGGCGGCCCTCCAGGCGCAGGCAGACGGGGTAGTCGATGGAGTGGGATGAACTCATGGGTGCGGGGCGCTTTCAGCGGACGGGGTGCAGACCGCACTCGCTGTGCTCACGGGACTCCCACCACCAGCGGCCGGCGCGCTCGTCCTCGTACGGCTTCACGGCGCGGGTGCAGGGCGCGCAGCCAATGGACGGGTAGCCGCGGTCATGGAGCGAGTTGTAGGGGACGGCGTTGGCCTTGACGTAGGACCACACGTCCTGGCGCGTCCACGCGGCGAGCGGGTTGAGCTTGATGAGCCCGCCGTGCTCGCGGTCCAGCTCGGCGACCTCCACGGCGGCGCGGTTGACGGACTGCTCGCGGCGCAGGCCGGTGAGCCAGGCCTCGCGGCCGGCGAGCGCGCGGCGCAGGGGCTCCACCTTGCGGATGGCGCAGCACTCCTTGCGGGCCTCCAGGCTCTTGCGGAAGGAGAAGTAGCCCTGGCTGGATTCGAGCGCCTCGACGCGGGCGCGCTCGGGGAAGAAGGTCTCCACCGTGGCGCCGTAGCGATTGCGGACGACCTCGATGAGCTCGTACGTCTCGGGCGGCAGGCGGCCGGTGTCGAGCGTGAAGATGCGCAGACTCGGCGCGTGGTGGCGGGCCAGGTCGATGAGGACCATGTCCTCCACGCCGAAGCTGGAGGCGAGGGCGGCGCGGGCGCCGAAGCGTTGCTCGACCCAGGCGAGCACCTCCTGGGCGGGAGCGTCCTTCAGCGCGCGTGCCTCGGCGAGCAGCGCTTCGGCCGGGACGGGGGCGGCGAGTGCGGTGGAAGACGACGGGGGCGACATGGGAACTCCGGGAGGTGGAAACGAAAAAGGCCCGCGCCTCGTGAGAGGGGCGGGCCTTGAGAGCAGGGAAGGTCGAGTGAGGGTGTGCTGCTAGCCGCTCCTCGCTGCTCGGCACCCGCCTGGGGGCGGACACACGGGACACGCACACGGCAGACAGCACGCACAGTGCACACCCGACGCCCACGACGCTCCTCGCGCGGCGGTCAGCGCGAGGGACTTCGGAGCGTGGGAAGGCAGGCAGGTCATGGGACGCGGGAGCGGCGGTGTGCGAGTGGCGGGTTGGAAAGCAGACGGCCCGGCTCCTTCGAGAGGAGGCCGGGCCGGGCGGACAGCGCGGGACTCAGGAGAGGTCCGGAGTGCGCGTCAACAGCCCAGGCCCGACAGGGCACAACAGGCACACGACCGACAGCAGCGGCAGCGGAACAGCGCGGCGGTCGGGGTGGAGTGCGTCATCGGAGAGCCACACCGTAACGGGGACGGGGAGTCGCGTCAACCGGCCCCTCGGAATGGGGTTTTTCCACGCTACGTCTCGCCCCAGAGGTAGGCGAGCTCCAGCTCGGCGGCCTCGAAGGGCTCGGCGCGGACAGGGGCGGAACCGGAGTGAGTGACGATCAGTGAATACTCCGAGCCCTCCAGCCGGAGCACCTCCAGGGTGCGGGCCTCGGGGTCCACGAACCAGACGTGCCGCACGCCCTCGCGCGCGTACACGGGGAGCTTCTCCTGTCGGTCCAGACTCTTGGTGGAAGGGGAGAGGACTTCGCAGACCCAGTCCGGCGCGAGCGTGAACGCCGCCGTTTCCGGAATTCGCGGCCTTCGCTCGCGGCGCCAGCCGGCCAGGTCGGGGACGAGCACGTCCTCGCCCAGGTGCAGCTCCGGCTTGTCCAGGATGAGCCACCCCCCGGGACCGCCCTGCCCGGCGACGAACGGGCCTCCCAGCGCGGGGCCCAGGTGAGACGCTGCGACCACATGAGGCCCGGCAGGACGTGGGCTGGCGTGGAGCACCCCTCCGATAATCTCCCCGACCACGTCGTCGGGAAGTGCCTCCAGGTCCGCGTACGTGGCCGGTTTCCGTTCCATGACCGCCCCATGTTCCCCAACGCCCGTCTCCATGACCATGGGGCGGGGGATATTACCCGGGTCTGACGTCCCGGGGAGGACACGATGAGCCTGCCCCAGAAGGTTGTTCTCGGGTGAGGCGCGGCGCAAGCCCCACCTGGCGCCCGGCTTCATGACCCTGGCAAGTCCGTATTTGTACTTAATATTCAGTAGTAACTGAATTGCATCATGGAATGCGTCCTGCATAGAACCGAAGAAACAAAAAGAAATGGAAACCGTGTTGACCCAGGAAGTGAAGGTGGATTCACATCACGTGCGACTCATCCCCCATCACGAGGTCCCCATGTCTTCACGTCGTGTCGTGCGTCGTTGGGCAATCGCGGGTTCGCTGTCGCTGCTGGTCGGTTGTGGTCCGGAAGCGCTGGATGAGCAGTCCCCGCGGGAGCCCGTTGGCTCCGGCGAACAGGAAATCGTCGGCGGCACCAACACGACGATTACCGCCAACCCCTGGCAGGTCTCGCTGCAGTACAGCTCGGGCTCGCACTTCTGCGGCGGCTCGGTGCTGAACGAGAACTGGATTCTGACGGCCCAGCACTGCGTGCGTAACAGCAGCGGCGGCATCTCGGTCCCGGGCCGCATCCTGGCGGGCAGCACCTCGCGGAGTGGCACCGGCCAGGTTCGCACGGTCGCCCAGGTCGTCACGGTGGCCGGCTACCAGACGCCGGAGGTGGGCAAGGACGTGGCGCTGCTGCGCCTGTCCACGCCGCTCGACCTGAGCACCGCGAACGTGAAGGCCATCGGCATCGTCACCCCGGCGGACGAGACCCTGGGTGTCGGCGGCGTCGGCGCCGTCGCGCGCGTCACCGGCTGGGGCACGCTGACCAGCGGCGGCAGCACGCTGCCCACCACGCTGCAGACGGTGGACGTGAACATCATCTCCAACGCCCAGGCCCAGTCGTCCTACCCGAGCGAGACCATCACCGCGGACCAGCTCGGCGCGGCCGCTCCGGGCAAGGACTCGTGCCAGGGTGACAGCGGCGGTCCGCTCACGGTGACCAAGAGCGACGGCACCCGCGTGCTGGCCGGCGTCGTGAGCTGGGGCTACGGCTGCGCCGACTCGCGCTACCCGGGCATGTACGCCCGCGTGTCGTCCTTCTCGACCTGGATTACCAACACCATCAACGGCGTCATCCCGCCGACGGTGAAGCTGCTCGAGAAGACGGCCCTGTCGGGCGCGAGCGGCAGCTTCCAGCACTTCGCCATCACCGTCCCCGCCGGCACCACCAGCCTCACCATCACCCAGTCCGGTGGCACGGGTGACGCGGACCTCTACGTCCGCCAGGGCTCGCAGCCGACGACGTCCTCGTACAACTGCCGCCCGTACGCCAGCGGCAACGACGAGTCCTGCTCGTTCTCCAACCCGGTCGCGGGCACCTGGTACGTCTCCGTGCGCGGCTACACGTCGTACTCGGGCGTGTCGCTCCTCGCGACCACTCCGTAGTCAGCGCGCCGTTCGAGCCGCTTCCGGCGCCGGTCCTCGCGAAGAGGGCCGGCGCCGTTTCATTTGCTAGCCGTGGGTGTTCCCGGCGGGCAGGCGGCGAGCGCCCTCCACGAGCCGCAGCGGCGAGGCCGGCGCGTCCAGCAGCGCGGGCGCGTCCACGCGCAGGGCCGAGCGGTCCAGGTCCGCCAGCCGGGGCCGGCCGAGCAGCGCCAGCGTCCGGTCGATTTCCTTCGAGAGGATGTCCAGCGCCAGCTCCACGCCGGCCTGCCCGTTGGCGGCGAGCCCGTAGAGGAACGGGCGGCCAATCATGCACGCCCGCGCGCCCATGGCGATGGCCTTCACCACGTCCGAGCCCCGGCGGATGCCGCCGTCGAGGATGATTTCGCTGCGGCCCTCCACCGCGTCCACCACCTCGGGGAGCACGTCCACGGCGCCGGGGAGGAAGTCGAGCTGCCGGCCGCCGTGGTTGGAGACGATGAGCGCCTCCACGCCCAGCTCCACCGCGCGCCGCGCGTCCTCCGCGCAGGAGATGCCCTTGAGCACCAGCGGCCCCGGCCACACCGTGCGCAGCCACTCCACGTCCTTCCACGTGACGGACGGGTCGAACTGGGCGTTGGTGAACTGCGCCACGGAGACCGCGTCCGTGCGCTTGAGCTCCGGCAGGTCCACGAAGTTGCCGAACGTCGCCCGGGGGCTGGAGGACATGCGCAGCACCCAGCCCAGGTGCCGGAACACGTCCAGCAGGTTGGTGAAGGTGATGCGCGGCGGGATGGTGAAGCCGTTGCGCCGGTCGTTCTCCCGGTTGCCCATGGCCGGCACGTCCACCGTGAGGCACAGCGCGCGGTAGCCCGCCGCCTTCGCGCGCTCCACCAGCGAGCGCGTGACGCCGCGGTCCCTCCACACGTAGAGCTGGAACCAGAGCGGCGCCGTCGAGGCCGAGGCCACCTCCTCGATGGTGCCGATGGACATGGTGCTCAGCGTGAACAGGGCGCCCCGGCTCGCCGCGGCCTTCGCCGCCAGTTCCTCGCCGCGTGGCGCCAGCAGGCCCGCCAGTCCCGTGGGGCCGAGGATGAGGGGCGTCGCGAGCTTCTCGCCCAGCACGGTGGTGGTGCGGTCCACCACGCTGACGTCCACCAGCGAGCGCGCCCGGAAGAGGTAGCGGTCGAAGCCCCGGCGGTTGGCCGCCGCCGTGAAGCCGTCCTCGGAGGCGCCCTCCACGTAGTCGAAGACGGCCTTGGGGAGCCGCCGCCGGGCGCGATGGCGCAGGTCCTCGATGTTGACGATCACGATGCGTGCTCCCGTGGGGAGGGGACTCCCGGAGTGCGTCCGGCCGGGCCCCCTCCCTGGCGAGGATAGCAGCCCCGCCAGGGAGTTCGCCGGCCGCCTCGGGGCCTGGAAGACGGCGGAGTCACTCGGAGTCCGGCTCCACCGGATCGAGGACCCGAGCAAGCGTCCTGGCGAGCGAGGCGACGTGGGGCTCGCGCAGGAGGCCGTAGTGGTCGCCGGTCACCTCGTGGACCCGGGGCGGCTCGGTGAGCCAGGGGCCCCAGCCCAGGTCCTCGGCGGACGTGGGTCCTCCAGAGGGAGTGGCCGCCCTGAAGACCCAGGTGGGGCCCGTGTAGGTGCCGCTGGGAGTGTAGTGACGCAGGGCCTCGTGGAGCCGCTGGTACACGGCGAAGAGGCACTCCGCCGCGGCCGGCTCCAGGTCGGGGGAGCGGGGCGACTGCTCCAGCACGGAGGCCAGCGCGTCGCGAGCGTCCAGCCGCCGCAGGTGCTCCACGTCCACGCCGAGACTCCGCCAGGGCAGGCCGAGCACCTGGGCGAAGCCGGCCAGCAGGGTGAGGGTGTCCGGCTCGGGCCTCACGTGGGCCGTGGGGGCGGGGGTGTCGAAGAGGGCGAGCACGTCCACGCGCTCTCCGTGGGCCTGGAGCAGGCGGGCCATCTCGTACGCGACGAGTCCGCCGAAGGACCAGCCTCCGAGCCGGTAGGGCCCGTGGGGTTGCACGGCGCGCACCTGCGCGAGGTAGTCACGCGCCAGTGCCTCCACGGAGGCCGGGGGCAGCTCGCCGCCTTCGAGTCCCGAGGCGGACAGGCCGTAGACGGGCCAACTCCCGCCGAGCTGGCGGACGAGGTCGGCGTAGCCGAGCACGCCGCCGCCTCCTCCGTGCACGAGGAAGAAGGGGCTTTGCGTGGAGGTACCCCGGTCCAGCCGCACGAGGTTGGGAGTGGCCTGCTGGACGCCGTGTCCGTGCTGCTCCACCCATCGGGCCAGCCGCTCCACGGTGGGGGCTTGGAAGAGGGTGGCCAGCGGTACCGTCAGCCCGGTGAGCTGGCGCAGGCGGGCCATGAGGCGCACGGCCAGGAGCGAGTGTCCGCCCAGGGCGAAGAAGTCGTCGGTGACGCCCACCTCCTCCACGTGGAGGACCTCGGCCCAGAGCGTGGCGAGGGACTGCTCGGTGGGAGTCCGCGGCGCGACGTGGGCGTGCGCGGAGGAGGCCTCGGGCGCGGGCAGGGCCTTCCGGTCCACCTTGGCGTTGGAGGTGAGCGGGAAGGCGTCGAGGACGACCACGGCCGAGGGCAGCATGTACTCGGGCAGCCGCCGCGCGAGGAAGGCGCGGAGCTGGACGGTGTCGAGGGGGGAGGAGGGCTCCGCCTTCGACGAAGGCACCACGTAGGCCACCAGCCGCTTGTCACCGGGCACGTCCTCGCGAACGAGGGCAAGGGCTTCGGCGACCTCGGAGTGCGCGAGCAGGGCGGCTTCGACTTCGGCCAGCTCGATGCGGAAGCCGCGAATCTTCACCTGGGCGTCGGCGCGGCCGAGGAACTCCAGCACGCCGTCCTTGCGCCAGCGGACGAGGTCGCCGGTGCGGTAGAGGCGAGCGCCGGGGATGCCGGAGAAGGCGTCGGGGACGAAGCGCTCGGCGGTGAGGGCGGGCTGCTCGACGTAGCCCCGGGCGATGCCGTCGCCACCGATGAACAGCTCACCGGTGACACCCACGGGCACCGGCTGGCCGGAAGCGTCCAGCACGTACACCCGGGTATTGCCGATGGGCTTGCCGATGGGAACGGAGGAGCCCACGTGGGCCACGTCCGTCATGCGGTGGTACGAGGCGAAGAGCGTCGACTCGGTGGGCCCGTAGCAGGCGGTGACGGGGATGCGCAGCTCCTCCAGCACCCGGCGCACGTGCGGCGCGCTGACGACGTCGCCCCCCGTGAGGAGCTGCTTCACGCCCCGTAGCGCGGTGAGGTGGTTGTCCACCACCTGGGTGAAGAGGCCGGAGGTGAGGTGCAGCGTCGTCACGCCGTGCTTCACCAGCACGGATTCCAGTTCATGCACGTCGGAGGGCGAGTGCGGAGGGAACACCACCAGCCGCGCGCCATGGAGCAGCGGGCCCCACAGTTCCAGGGTGGAGGCGTCGAAGGAGACAGGGGCAATGAGCAGGAACGTCTCGTCGGGGTCGAGGCGCGCATAGTCGACGCCGAAGACGGTGCGAAGCACGGCGGCCTGCGGGGTACCGACGCCCTTGGGCCGGCCGGTGGAACCGGAGGTGAAGTCGATATACGCGAGGCTCTGCGGCAGCGCGGCCAAAGAAGGAGGAGCGGAAGTCGGCAGCCCCTCCAGGGACACGTCCTCCAGGACCACCGTGGGCAGCCCGCCCATGGTGCCCGGGTTGGCGTCCAACGGCGCGGAGGCCGGGGGAAGTCCGCCCACCGGCAGCTTCTCCTTCAGCGCGCGTGAGGTGACGAGCACGCGAGGACGCGCATCCTCCACCATGGCCGCGAGGCGCTCACGGGGATAGGACGGGTCGAGCGGGACGTAGGCGCCACCTGCCTTGAGGATGGCGAGCAGCGAGACAATCAGCTCCAGCGAGCGGTCCAGGGCAATGGCCACACGCGAGTCGGTGGAAACGCCGTGGCCGCGCAGGTGCCAGGCCAGTTGATTGGCGCGCGCATCGAGCTGCCGGTAGGTGAGCTTCGTCTCCCCGAACTCGACAGCGACCTTGTCCGGGAAGCGGGCCACCACGCGCGAGAAGACCTCGGGCAGGGTGGACCCGCGCGGGTAGTCGGAGGCGGTGGCATTCCAATCCACCAGCATCTGCCGTTGCTCCACGTCCGACAGCATGGACACCGAAGCCAGCGACGTCTCGGGCCGGGAGACGAGCGCCTCCATCAGCGTACGGAAATGCTCCACCATCCGCCGAGCAGTGGCGTCCTCGAACAGGTCGGTGTTGTAGCCCAGGACGCCCTGATACCCCTCCGGCGTCGCTTCCAGGTTCAGCTCCAGCTCGAATCGCGCGGAAGGGGTGTCCACCGCCAGGGCGTGCAGTGTCAGCCCGGGCATCCGCGCCGAAGCCGTGGGCGCGTTCTGCAGGGCGAAGAACACCTGGAAGAGCGGGCTCCGGCTCAGGTCGCGCGAGGTCTGGAGCTCCTCCACCAGCCGCTCGAAGGGCACGTCCTGGTGCGCGTATGCGCCCAGGGCGGTCTCCCTCACCTGTTGCAACAACTGGCGGAACGAGGCCCGTGCCTCCACCCGGGTCCGCAGCACCACCGTGTTGACGAAGAAGCCGATGAGACCCTCCGTCTCTCCCCGCTGACGACCCGCGATGGGCGAGCCCACACCGATGTCCTGCTGGCCCGAGTACCGGGAGAGCAGCACCTGGTAGCCGGCCAGCAGCGCCATGAAGGGCGTGACGCCCTCCTGCTGGCAGAGCGTTGCGAGTGCCTCGGAGGCGGACCGCGAGAGCGCGACGGGCACCGTGGCGCCACGGAAGGTCCGCACGGGCGGGCGGGGCCTGTCGGTTGGCAGCTCCAGCGCGGCGAGCCCGGAGAGGCGCTCGCGCCACCAGGAGAGCTGTTCTTCCAGCACGGAGCCCTGCAGCCACTGGCGCTGCCAGACGGCGAAGTCGGCGTACTGGATGGGCAGGGGCGGCAGGGGAGACGGAAGGCCCTGGGTGAACGCCGTGTAGAGCGCGGCCACCTCGCGCACCAACACGCCCATGGACCAGCCGTCCGACACGATGTGATGCAGGTTGAGCGCGAGCACATGCCTGGAGGGCCCGAGCTTCCACAGTCCCGCGCGCAGCAGCGGGCCGGTGGTGAGACGGAACGGCCGCGACGCTTCCTCACGCAGTCCGTGCTCCAGCGCTTCCCGAGCGGCTTCGGGCTCCAGGCCGCCGAGGTCCATCACGGTGAGCTTCGGCTCCACGTGCGGGTGGATGAGCTGGAGGGGCTGCCCTTCCTGCTCGACGAAAGTGGTGCGCAGCGCCTCGTGCCGGCGGACCAGCTCGGAGAGGGCGCGGCGGAGCGAGTCCACGTCCAGCGTGCCCTCCAGCCGCACGAAGGCGGGCATGTTGTACGTGGCGCTGCCGGGCTCGAGCTGGTCGATGAACCACAGGCGCTGCTGGGCGAAGGACAGCGGCAGCGGACCCGTGCGAGGCACCGGGACGACGGGCGGCTGGCGCGCGGTCGTGGACGCACGGGTGGAGTCCACGCGCGCCGCGAGCCCCTCGACGGTGGGGGCGGCGAACAGCTCGCGCAGGGGAAGCTCGACTCCCAGGGTGGCCCGCACCCGCGAAACGAGCTGCGTGGCCAGCAGCGAGTGACCGCCGAGCGCGAAGAAGTTGTCGTGCACGCCGACCCGCGCGACGCGCAGGACCTGGGCGAAGAGGTTGGAGAGCAGCTCCTCGGTGGGTGTGCGAGGCGCGACGTAGGACTCGGGCGAGGACGTCAGCGCCAGGCTCGGAGCGGGGAGGGCCTTGCGGTCGACCTTGGCGTTGGAGGTGAGAGGCAGGGCGTTCAACCGCACGAGGGCGGAGGGCACCATGTATTCGGGCAGCCGCTGCTTCAGGAAGTCACGCAGCGCGGACATGTCGAGGGACTCAGGCGCGGCGACGTAGCCGACGAGGCGTTTGTCACCGGGCACGTCCTCTCGCGCCAGGGCCACGGCCTGGGCCACGCCAGGGAAGGCCAGCAGGGCGGCTTCGACTTCGGCCAGCTCGATGCGGAAGCCGCGAATCTTCACCTGGGCGTCGGCGCGGCCGAGGAACTCCAGCACGCCGTCCTTGCGCCAGCGGACGAGGTCGCCGGTGCGGTAGAGGCGCGCCCCGGGGATGCCGGAGAAGGCGTCGGGGACGAAGCGCTCGGCGGTGAGGGCGGGCTGCTCGACGTAGCCCCGGGCGATGCCGTCGCCACCGATGAACAGCTCGCCGGTGACACCCACGGGCACCGGCTGGCCGGAAGCGTCCAGCACGTACACCCGGGTATTGCCGATGGGCTTGCCGATGGGAACGGAGGAGCCCACGTGGGCGACGTCCGTCATGCGGTGGCACGAGGTGAAGAGCGTCGTCTCGGTGGGGCCGTAGCAGGCCGTCACCGGAATGAACATTCCTTCCAGGACCCGGCGCACATGAGGCGCGCTCACCACGTCGCCACCCGTGAGGAGCTGGCGCACGTTGCGCAAGGCCTCGGGACGCGAATCGACCACCTGGGTGAAGAGGCCCGAGGTGAGGTGGAGCGTGGTGACTCCATGCTTCGTCAGCACGGACTCCAATTCCTTCAGGTCGGAAGGTGAGTGCGGGGGGAAGACGACGAGTCGCGCGCCGTGCAGCAGCGGGCCCCACAGCTCCAGGGTGGAGGCGTCGAAGGAGACGGGGGCAATGAGCAGGAACGTCTCGTCCGGGCCGAGGTGCGCGTAGTCGACACCGAAGACGGTGCGCAGTACGGCCGCATGCGGGGTACCGACGCCCTTGGGCCGGCCGGTGGAGCCGGAGGTGAAGTCGATGTACGCGAGGCTTTGTGGCAGCGCGGTGGAAGGAGGCGTGGAAGTGGGCAACCCCTCCAGGGACACGTCCTCCAGCACCACGGTGGACAGCCCGTCCATGGGCAGCTTCGCCAGCAGCGCGCGAGAGGTGACGAGCACGCGAGGACGCGCGTCCTCCACCATGGCCGCCAGACGCTCACGCGGATAGGACGGGTCCAGAGGCACGTAGGCGCCCCCGGCCTTGAGGATGGCCACCAGCGAGACAATCAGCTCCAGCGAGCGGTCCAGCGCGATGGCCACGCGCGAGTCGGTGGACACACCGAGGCTCCGCAAGTGCCAGGCCAGCCGGTTGGCGCGCGCATCGAGCTGCCGGTAGGTGAGCTTCTCGTCCCCGAACTCGACAGCGACCTTGTCCGGAGAGCGAGCCACCACCTGTGCGAAGACCTCGGGCAGGGTGGAGCCGCGCGGGTAGTCGGAGGCGGTGGCGTTCCACTCCACCAGCATCTGCCGACGCTCGGGCTGCGTGAGCATGGGCAGCGACGCGAGAGGTGCCTCGGGCCGGGAGACGAGCGCTTCCACCAGCGCGCGGAAGTGCTCCGCCATCCGTTGCGCGGTGGTGCTTTCGAACAGGTCGGTGTTGTAGCTCAGCGCGCCCTGGTATCCCTCGGGCAGCTCGCCCAGGCTGAGCTGGAGCTCGAACTTGATGTTGGGGTTGTCCATTGCCTCCAGCGGATGCAGCGTCAGCACGGCGTTCCGCGCCGCGGGCATGGGCGCGTTCTGCAGGGCGAAGAAGACCTGGAACAGGGGGCTGCGGCTCATGTCACGAGTTGGCTGCAGCTCCTCCACCAGCCGCTCGAAGGGCACGTCCTGGTGCGCATACGCGCCCAGCGCCGCTTCCTTCACCTGCCGCAGCAGGTCGCGGAAGGAGCCGCGAGCCTCCAGCCGCGTGCGCATCACCAGCGTGTTGACGAAGAAGCCGATGAGGCCTTCCAGCTCACCGCGCTGGCGGCCCGCGATGGGCGAGCCGACGGCGATGTCCTGCTGGCCGGAGTAGCGCGACAGCAGCACCTGCCAGGCGGCGAGCAGGGCCATGAAGGGCGTGGCGCCCTCGCGCTGGCACAGCAGCCGGAGCCGCTCGGACGTCGCGTGCGACAGCGCCACGGGCACCTGGGCGCCATGGAAGGTCTGCACGGGAGGACGAGGCTTGTCGGTGGGCAGCTCCAGCGTGCTCAGCCCCGAGAGCTGGCGCTTCCAGTAGCCGAGCTGCTCGTCGAGCACCGCGCCCCGAAGCCACGCACGCTGCCAGACCGCGTAGTCCGCGTACTGGAGCGCCAACGGAGGCAGGGGGGAAGGCAGGCCCTGGGAGAATGCCTCGTAGAGCGCGCCCACCTCACGCACCAGCACGCCCATGGACCAGCCGTCCGAGACGATGTGGTGCATGTCGAGGGCGAGCACGTGGTCCGTCTCGCCCAGCTTCAGCAGCCGCGCGCGAATCAGCGGACCGGTGGAAAGGTCGAAGGGCCGCAGCGTCTCTTCACGCAGACGGCGCTCCAGCTCGGCGCGGGCGGCCTCGGGCTCCAGGCCGCTGAGGTCCACCGTCTCCAGCGGGAGTGAGCCGATGGGAGAGATGACCTGGAGGGGCTGTCCCTCCTGCTGGGTGAAGGTGGTGCGCAGTGCCTCGTGGCGCTGCACCAGCGCCTCGAAGGCGCGGCGCAGCGCGTCCGGGTCGAGCACGCCTTCCATGCGCACGAACGTGGGCATGTTGTAGGCGATGCTGCCGGGCTCGAGCTGGTCGATGAACCACAGTCGCTGCTGGGCGAAGGACAGCGGCAGCGCGCGGGGGCGACCCGAGGGCGCGATGGCCGGGGCCTGAGCGCTCGTCGTCGAGGCATTGCGCGAGGACTCGATGCGCGAGGCGAGCGCGGCGATGGTGGGCGCCTCGAAGAGGGCGCGCACGGGCAGCTCGACCTGGAAGGCGCGGCGCATGCGGGAAATCACCTGCGTGGCGAGGAGGGAGTGGCCGCCGAGGAAGAAGAAGTCCTCGGTGACGCTGACCTTCTCGAGCCGGAGCACCTCGGCCCAGATGGCGGCGAGCTTCTCCTCCGTGGCGTCGCGGGGGGCGACGAAGCTGGCGCGGGTGTCGGTGGACGCGTCGGGGGCGGGGAGCGCCTTGCGGTCCACCTTGCCGTTGGGCGTGAGCGGCAACGCCTCCAGCATCACGAAGGCGGAGGGCACCATGTACTCGGGCATGCGCTCGCGCAGCCACTCGCGCGGCGAGACCGGGGTGCGCGGGACGACGTAGGCCACCAGCCGCTGCTGGCCGGGCACGTCCTCGCGAGCCATCACCACCGCGTCGCGCACGCCCGCGTGGGCGCGCAGTGCGGCCTCGACCTCGCCCGGCTCGATGCGGAAGCCACGCACCTTCACCTGCGAGTCCTGGCGGCCCAGGTACTCCAGCGAGCCGTCCCGCAGCCAGCGCACCCGGTCACCGGTGCGGTACAGGCGCGAGCCGGCGGTGGTGGCGAACGGGTCGGGCATGAAGCGCTCGGCGGTGAGCGCGGGACGGCCCAGGTAGCCCCGGGCGAGCTGCGCGCCGCCGATGAACAGCTCCCCGGGAACGCCCGGCGGCACGGGCCGCAGGTGTTCATCCAGCACGTAGAGCCGGGTGTTCGCCACCGGCCGGCCCATGGGCACGGTGGAGCCGTGCTCCTGGCCCGTGGCCAGCGCGGAGGTGGCGTCGATGGTGGTCTCGGTGGGGCCGTACAGGTTGACCAGCCGCGTCTGGGGGAGCAGCGCCCGCGGGCGCGTGGCCAGCTCGGAGGCCAGGGCCTCGCCGCCGCAGAACAGCCAGCGCAGGTGCGTGGCGCTCCGCAGGCCCTCCTCCTCCAGCATGAAGCGGAGCATGGAGGGCACCACCTGCAGGACGGTGATGCGCTGACGCACCACGCAGGCCACCAGCTCGGCCGGGTCGCGGTGGGCGTCGGGCGGCGCGAGCACGAGCGGGGCGCCCACCAACAGCGACGCCCAGCATTCCCACACGGACGCGTCGAAGCTCAGCGGCGTCTTCTGCAGCACCCGGTCCCCGGCGGTGATGCCGAAGGCGGAGAGGAACCACGCCATGTGATTGACGAGGGCGCCGTGCGGGATGACCACGCCCTTGGGCTGGCCGGTGCTGCCCGACGTGTAGATGACGTAGGCGGCATCGCTCGCGGACACCGCGACGTCCGGCGCGCGCGTGTCCTCGCGGAGCGAGGCGTCGTCGAGGCACAGCACGTCCGTGCCCTCGGGCAGCAGGCCGAGCAGGGCCTGCCGGGTGAGGAGCACCCGGGCGCCCGAGTCCTGGAGCATGAAGGCCAGGCGCTCGCGCGGATAGTCCGGCGCCAGCGGCACGTAGGCGGCGCCGGCCTTGAGGATGCCGAGCAGGCCCACCACCATCTCGGGAGCACGCTGCACGCAGAGCGCGACGCAGTCACCCGGGCGGACGCCCCGGCGCAGCAGCGCGCGGGCGAGCTGGTTCGCTCGTGCGTCCAGCTCCCGGTAGGTGAGCCTCGCGTCGTCGGACTCCACGGCCACCGCGTCCGGAGTGCTCCGCGCCCAGGCCGCGACGCGCTCGTGGACGCAGGCGTCCTCCGGGAAGGTCGTTGCCGTGGCGTTCCAGTCCACCAGCACCTGCTGGCGCTCGGCGCCGGTCAGCAGGGAGATGGAGGCCAGCGGCGCCTCGGGGCGGGAGACGAGGGCCTCCACGAGGACGCGGAAGTGCTGCGCCATCCGCGCGACGGTGGCACCGTCGAACAGGTCGGTGTTGTACCGCAGCATGCCGGTGAGGCCGTTCGGCGTCTCTCCGAGGCACAGCTCCAGGTCGAACTTGATGGTGGGGTTGTCCACCTCCAGCGGGTGCAGCGCCAGCCCCATGCCCCGGGCCGCGGTCGTGGGCGCGTTCTGCAGGGTGAACATCACCTGGAACAGCGGGCCGCGGCTCATGTCACGCGCGGGCTGCAGCTCCTCCACGAGGCGCTCGAAGGGCACGTCCTGGTGCGCATAGGCGCCCAGGGCCACCTCCTTCACCTGACGCAGCAGGTGGAGGAAGGAGGCCGGGTCCTCCACGCGGGCGCGCAGCACCAGCGTGTTGGCGAAGAAGCCGATGAGGCCTTCCAGCTCACCGCGCTGACGGCCGGCGATGGGCGAGCCGACGGCGATGTCCTGCTGGCCGGAGTAGCGCGACAGCAGCACCTGGAAGGCCGCGAGCAGCGCCATGTAGAGCGTGGCGCCCTCGCGCTGACAGAGCGCCTTGAGCGCCTCGGCGGTGGCGCTGGAGAGCGCGAGAGGCACATCCGCGCCGTTGAAGGTCTGCACGGGCGGCCGCCGCTTGTCGGTGGGCAGCTCCAGCGTGGAGACACCGGAGAGCTGCTCGCGCCAGAAGGCGAGCTGCTCGTCGAGCACCGCTCCCTGGAGCCACGCGCGCTGCCAGACGGCGTAGTCTGCGTACTGGAGCGTCATGGGCGGAAGGGGCGAGGGTCGGCCCTGGGAGAAGGCCTCGTAGAGCGCCGCGACCTCACGCACCAGCACGTTCATGGACCAGCCGTCCGAGACGATGTGGTGCATGTTGAGGGCGAGCACGTGCTCGGTGGGCGACAGCTTCAGCAGCCGCGCGCGAATCAGCGGGCCGGTGGAGAGGTTGAAGGGCCGCAGCAGCTCCTCGCGGAGGTGGCGTCCCAGCTCGGCGCGAGCGAATTGGGGCTCCAGGGCGCTGAGGTCCACCACCTCCAGCGGCAGCGTGCCGGTGGGGGCGATGACCTGGAAGGGCTCACCCTCCTGCTGGATGAAGGTGGTGCGGAGCGCCTCGTGGCGCAGCACCAGCTCGTCGAAGCCGCGCCGCAGGGCGGCCTCATCGAGCGCTCCCGTCATGCGCACGAACGTGGGCATGTTGTAGGTGGGGCTGTCGGGCTGGAGCTGGTCGATGAACCACAGGCGCTGCTGGGCGAAGGACAGCGGCATCGGCCCGGTACGGAGCACGGGGACGAGGGCGTGAGCCTGGGTGCCCGAGCGGGAGGCGTCGATGCGCTCGGCGAGGGCGGCGACGGTGGGCGCCTCGAAGAGCGCACGCAGGGGCAGTTCCACTTCGAAGGTGGAGCGGATGCGGGAGATGACCTGGGTGGCCAGCAGCGAGTGACCGCCGAGTTCGAAGAAGTTGCCGGTGACGCTCACCTGCTCGAGCCGCAGGACGCTGGCGAACAGCTCGGCCAGCTTCTCCTCGGTGGCATTGCGAGGCGCGACGTAGGCCTCGGCGGAGGCCAGCGCCGCGTCGGGGGCGGGAAGGGCCTTGCGGTCCACCTTGGCATTGGAGGTGAGGGGCAGGGCGTCCAGCCGCACGAGGGCGGAGGGCACCATGTACTCGGGCAGCCGCTGCTTCAGGGAGTCGCGCAGGGCGCTGATGTCGAGCGACTCGGGAGCGGCGACGTAGCCGACGAGACGCTTGTCACCGGGGACGTCCTCGCGAACGAGGGCCACGGCCTGGGCGACGTCGGAGAAGGCGAGCAGGGCGGCTTCGACTTCGGCCAGCTCGATGCGGTAGCCGCGCACCTTCACCTGGGCATCGGCACGGCCGAGGAACTCCAGCACGCCGTCCTTACGCCAGCGGGCGAGGTCGCCCGTGCGGTACAGGCGAGCACCGGGGATGCCGGAGAACGCATCGGGGACGAAGCGTTCGGCGGTGAGGGCGGGCTGCTCCACGTAGCCGCGGGCGACGCCGTCACCACCGATGAACAGCTCACCCGTGACACCGACGGGCACCGGCTGGCCGGAAGAGTCCAGCAGGTACACGCGGGTGTTGCCGATGGGCTTGCCGATGGGAACGGAGGAGCCCACGTGGGCGACGTCCGTCATGCGGTGGCAGGAGGCGAAGAGCGTCGTCTCGGTAGGGCCGTAGCAGGCAGTGACGGGGATGCGCAGCTCTTCGAGGACGCGGCGCACGTGAGGCGCGCTGACGACGTCGCCACCGGTGAGCAGCTGCTTCACGCCACGCAGCGCGGCGAGGTTGTGGTCCGCCACCTGCGTGAAGAGACCGGAGGTGAGGTGGAGCGTGGTGACACCGTGCTTCACCAGCACGGACTCCAGCTCCTTCAGGTCGGAAGGCGAGTGAGGAGGGAACACCACCAGCCGCGCGCCATGGAGCAGCGGGCCCCAGAGTTCCAGGGTGGAGGCGTCGAAGGAGACAGGCGCGATGAGCAGGAACGTCTCGTCGGGGCCGAGGTGCGCGTAGTCGACACCGAAGACGGTGCGCAGCACGGCGGCCTGAGGGGTGCCGACCCCCTTGGGCCGGCCGGTGGAGCCGGAGGTGAAGTCGATGTACGCGAGGCTACCGGGCAGCGCAGCGAAAGGAGGCGCGGAGGTCGGCAGCCCGTCCAGGGACACGTCCTCCAGCACCACGGTGGACAGCCCGTCCATGGGCAATCCACGCGCGGCCGACAACGACGAGGAGGCCGGCTGCCCCTGGGAGGTGGACGAGGAGGCCGGCTGCCCCTGGGAGGTGGACGAGGAGGCCGGCTGCCCCGGAGAGGCCAACGTCTCGGCCACGGGCAGCTTCGCCCGCAGCGCGCGAGAGGTGACGAGCACGCGAGGACGCGCGTCCTCCACCATGGCCGCGAGGCGCTCACGGGGGTAGGACGGGTCGAGCGGGACGTAGGCGCCCCCGGCCTTGAGGATGGCGACCAGCGAGACAATCAGCTCCAACGAGCGGTCCAGCGCGATGGCGACACGGGAGTCGGTGGACACACCGAGGCTCCGCAGGTGCCAGGCGAGCTGGTTGGCGCGCGCATCGAGCTGCCGGTAGGTGAGCTTCTCCTCCCCGAACTCGACAGCGACCTTGTCGGAGAAGCGAGCCACCACCTGCGAGAAGACCTCGGGCAGGGTCGAGCCGCGCGGGTACTCGGAGGCGGTGGCATTCCAGTCCACCAGCACCTGTCGGCGCTCCACTTCCGAGAGCAGCGACATCGAAGCCAGAGACACCTCGGGACGGGAGACGAGCGCCTCCACCAGCGTCCCGAAGTGTTCCACCATCCGCCGAGCCGTGGTGCCCTCGAACAGGCTGGAGTTGTAGCCCAGGACGCCTTCGTAGCCCTCCGCGGTGTGCCAGAGGTTCAGCTCCAGCTCGAACCGGTTCGTGGGGTTCTCCACCTCCAGCTCTCGCAGCGCGAGCGGCGACCTTCGTGCCGCCGGCCTGTCCGCGTTCTGCAGGGCGAACAGCACCTGGAAGAGCGGTGTGCGGCTGAGGTCCCGCTCCAGTTGCAGCTCCTCCACCAGCTTCTCGAAGGGCACGTCCTGGTGGGCGTAGCCGCCCAGGGTGGTCTCACGGACCTGGGCCAGCAGCTCGCGGAACGTGACGTGGGGCCGCACCTGGGCCCGCAGGACCAGGGTGTTGACGAAGAAGCCGATGAGCCCCTCCGTCTCCGCGTAACGGCGGCCCGCGATGGGCGAGCCCACGCTGACGTCCTGCTGCCCAGAGTAGCGCGACAGCAGCACCTGGAAGGCAGCGAGCAGCACCATGAAGGGCGTGGCCCCTTCCCGTTGCGCCAGTGCCGTCAGGGCCGCGCCGAGCTCACCGGACAGCCGCACCGGTACCGTACCGCCCTGGTTCGACAGCACCGCGGGGCGAGGCTTGTCCGTGGGCAGCTCCAGGTGCGGAGGCGCTCCGGCCAGCCGCTCCTTCCACCAGCCGAGCTGTGCCTCCAGCGTCGCGCCGCTCAGCCACCGCCGCTGCCACACGGCGTAGTCCGCGTACTGCACCGGCAGCACCGGCAGCTCCGGCGACCGTCCCTCCGAGAACGCCGCGTACAGCGCTTCCATCTCGCGCACCAGCACGCCCATGGACCAGCCGTCCGAGACGATGTGGTGCATCACCACCACGAGCACGTGCGTCTCGGGCGTCAGCCGCAGCAGGCGGGCGCGCAGCAGTGGGCCCGTGCCCAGGTCGAAGGGCATCGCCGCCTCTCGCATGGCGCGGCGACGTGCCTCCTCCCAGCGCTCGCTCTCGGGCAGCGCGCCGAGGTCCTCGGCCTCCAGCCGGAACTCCGAGGGCGGATGGATGACCTGGACGGGCGCGTCCTCGCGAGTCGCGAAGGTGGTGCGCAGCGCCTCGTGCCGCTCCACCAGCGCGGAGAAGGCCCGCTGGAGCGCGTCCACCCGGAGCGTCCCGTCGATGCGCAGGGTGACGGGGACGTTATAGGCGGCGCTCCCGGGTTCGAGCTGGTCGATGAACCACAGGCGCTGCTGCGCGAAGGACAGCGGCAGCGCGCCATCGCGCGGCACGGGGACGGGAGGCGGGGCCTCCGGCGCCGAGCCCTCGCCCCGCGCGACCTCGATGCGCCAGGCGAGCGCTCCGAGCGTGGGCGCCTCGAACAGGGCGCGCAGGGGCAGCTCCACGCCCAGGGACGCGCGGATGCGCGAGATGAGCCGCGTGGCCAGCAGCGAGTGACCGCCCAGGTCGAAGAAGTTGTCGTCGACACCCGGCCGGGCCGCGCCCAGCACCTCGGTCCACAGCACGGCGAGCCGCTGCTCCAGCTCCGTCCGAGGCGCCACGTACTCCCGCTGCGTGGACGCAGTGGCCTCGGGGGCGGGAAGCGCGCGCCGGTCCACCTTGCCATTGGGCGTCAGTGGCAGCGCGTCCAGCGGCACCAGCGCCGAGGGCACCATGTACTCGGGCAGCTTCTGGCGGAGGAAGTCCTTGAGCGCCGGGGCGTCCACGTCAGACGGCACGACGTAGGCCACCAGGCGCCTGTCTCCAGGCCGGTCCTCGCGCACCATCACCACGGCTTCCTTCACCCGCGGATGCTGCGTCAGCGCGGTCTCCACCTCACCGGTCTCAATGCGGAAGCCGCGCAGCTTCACCTGGCCGTCCTTGCGGCCCAGGAACTCGAGGGTGCCATCCGCGAGCCACCGCACGCTGTCTCCCGTGCGGTACAGCCGCTCCCCGTCTCCGAAGGGGTGGGGCACGAAGCGCTCGGCCGTCAGCTCCGGCCGTCCGAGGTAGCCCACCGCGAGGCCGTCTCCGCCCACGTACAGCTCGCCCGGCACGCCCACCGGGACGGGATGCAGGGCTTCGTCCAGCACGTACACCGTCGTGTTGTTGATGGGCCGGCCAATGGACACCGAGCGGGTGCCGACGTCGTCCAGCGAGTCCATGGCGTACACGGTGGAGAAGGTCGTGTTCTCCGTCGGGCCGTACACGTTCATGAAGGGATGTCCGGCGGAGAGTCGCTCCTTCGCGCGAGCGATGGGCATCGCCTCTCCGCCGCTCATCAGTTGCTTCACGTGGGCCAGGGTCTCGGGGTACCGGGCCTGGAGCTGGTCGAAGAGGGCCGTGGTCATGAACAGCGAGGTGATGCGGTGCTCACCCAGCGTGCGGCCCAGCTCCTCCAACGACGGCGCTCCATGCGGGTACACCACCAGCCGCGCGCCGTGGAGCAGCGCGCCCCACAACTCCAGCGTGGACGCGTCGAACGAGATGGACGAGAGGTGCAGCCACACCTCCTCTGGCCCGAAGCGCACCCAGTCCGCCCCCAGCACGAGACGGGAGATGCCGCGGTGGGGAATGCCCACGCCCTTGGGCCTGCCCGTGCTCCCCGACGTGAACATCACGTACGCGAGGTTGGCGCCGCCCACCCGGTTCGGTGGGTTGTCCTCGGGTTCGTGCACCCGCTCGGAGTCCACGAGCACGACCTGCTCGCCCTCCTCGGCCACCAGGGGGGCCAGCTTCTCCTGGGCCACGAGCACCGCGACGCCGGCCTCGCGCTTCATCCAGCGCAGCCGCTCCCGCGGGTAGTTCGAATCGAGCGGGACGTAGGCCCCTCCGGCCTTGAGGATGGCCAGGATGCCGACCACCAGCTCCGGCGAGCGCTCCACGCACAGGCCCACCCGGACCTCCGGGCCCACGCCCAGCCGCCGCAGGTGGTGCGCGAGCTGGTTCGCCCGCCGGTTCAGCGCGTCGTAGGACAGCCGTCGTCCCGCCTGCTCCACCGCCACCGCGTGCGGCGTCTTCCGCACCTGCGCCTCGAACAGCTCCGCCACCGAGGCGTCTCGTGGATACGCCGTCGCCGTCCCGCACCACGCCTCCACCACGCGGCGACGCTCGTCCGCGTCCATCAGCGGCAGCTCCCCCACCCGAGTCCCGGGCGCGGCGACCGCCGCCTCCAGCAGCGTCTCCAGGTGCTTCAGCAGGCGGCCCGCCGTGTCCGGCACGAAGAGGTCGCTGTCATGGTTGAGCACCACGGCGGCGCCCTCGGCCGTCTCCCACACGAGCAGCGAGAGGTCGAACTTCGACGTGAGGTTGCCGGCGTCCACGGCCTTCATCGCCAGCCCCTGCCGGAGCTTCACCTCCGTCATCGGTGTGTTCTGCAGGGTCAGCGCGACCTGGAAGAGCGGGTTGCGGCTCAGGTCACGCGCCGGCTGCAGCTCCTCCACCAGCTTCTCGAAGGGAACGTCCTGATGGGCGTAGGCGCCGAGCGTCACCTCGCGCACCCGGGCCAGCAGCTCGTGGAAGGACGCCCGTGGAGAGACGCGCGTCCTCAGCACCAGGGTGTTGACGAAGAAGCCGATGAGCCCTTCCGTCTCCGCGTGCGTGCGGCCGGCGATGGGCGAGCCCACGCACACGTCCTCCTGGCCCGAGTAGCGCGACAGCACGGCCTGCCAGGCGGCCAGCAGGACCATGAAGGGCGTGGCCCCCTCGTCCTGGGCCAGGGCCTTCACGCCCTCCCAGAGGGCCTTCGGCCAGGTCCGCTGCTGGACTCCGCCCCGGAACCGCTGCACCGGGGGACGCGGCTTGTCCGTGGGGAGCTCCAGCGCGCTCGGAGCGCCCTGGAGCTGCTCGCGCCACCAGCCGAGCTGCGCGTCGAGGGTCTCGTCCCGCAGCCAGCCGCGCTGCCACACCGCGTAGTCGGCGTACTGCACCGGCAGCTCCGGCAGGGGAGAGGGCTGTCCCTCGGAGAAGGCCTCGTACAGCGCGGCCACCTCGCGGACGAGGATGCCCGAGGACCAGCCGTCCGTGACGATGTGGTGCAGGTTGAGCAGCAGCACGTGGTCCGTGGCGCCGCGCTTCACCAGCAGCACGCGAATCAGCGGGCCCGACTCCAGGGAGAAGGACCGCTGAGCGTCCTCGTCGATGAGCCGGCGTGTCTCCGCCTCCGCTGCGGCTCCCGCCAGCCCGCTCAGGTCCACCACGCGCAGAGGCAGCTCCGCGGCCGGAGCGATGACCTGCACGGGGGCGTCCCCCTCCTGACGGAAGGTGGTGCGCAGCACCTCGTGCCGGCGGACCAGCTCCTGGAGGGCGCGTTCGAGCGCCGCGACGTCCAGCGGGCCGTCGAGCCGCACGGCCGCGGGGATGTTGTAGAAGGCGCTGCCCGGCTCCAGCCTGTCGAGGAACCACAGGCGCTGCTGCGCGAAGGACAGCGGCAGCGGGCCCGAGCGCGGCACGGGGACCAGCGGCGGGCGCGCCTCTCCGCGCTTCGCGGAGTCAATGCGCTCGGCCAGCTCCGCCACGGTGGGCGCTTCGAAGAGGTCCCGCAGAGGCATCTCGACGCCGAACGTCGCGCGCACGCGCGAGACGAGCTGCGTGGCCAGCAGCGAGTGGCCTCCCAGGTCGAAGAAGTTGTCGTGGGCTCCCACGCGCTCGGCGCGCAGCAGCTCCGAGAAGAACAGCGCGAGCTGCCGCTCCGTCTCCGTGCGGGGCGCCACGTACTCGATGGCCTCGTCGCTGGCCGGAGCGTCCGGGGCGGGCAGGGCCTTGCGGTCCACCTTGCCGTTGGGCGATAGCGGCAGCGCGGGCAGCACCACCACGGCCGAGGGCACCATGTACTCGGGCAGCTTCTGCTGGAGGAAGGCGCGCACGGCGCGGGATTCCAGCTCCTCGTCGGTCTCCGCCACCACGTACGCCACGAGCCGCTTGTCGCCGGGGACGTCCTCGCGCACCACCACCACGGCCTCGCGCACGCCAGCGAACTGGCGCACCCCGGCCTCCACCTCGCCGGGCTCGATTCGGAAGCCGCGCACCTTCACCTGGAAGTCGGTGCGGCCCAGGAAGTCGAGCGTCCCGTCCTTGCGCCAGCGCACCCGGTCACCCGTGCGGTACAGGCGCGCACCGGGAATGGCGCTGAAGGGATGGGGCACGAAGCGCTCGGCTGTCAGGTCCGGGCGGCCCAGGTAGCCCCAGGCCAGGCCGTCACCGCCGACGTACAGCTCGCCGGGCACGCCCACGGGCACCGGCTGCATGGAAGCGTCCAGCACGTATGCGGTGGAGTTGGACAGCGGCCGGCCAATGGGCACGGAGGCGCCCACGTCCGAGCCACGCCGCAGCGTGTGCGTGGCGGAGAACGTGGTGTTCTCCGTGGGGCCATAGCCGTTGACGAGGACGGCGCCGTCTCCCAGCCGCTCCAGGTGCTGACGCACGCGCGCGGTGGGCAGCACGTCACCACCGGCGAGCACCTGCCGCACGTGGGCCAGCGCCTCGCCCTGGTGCAGCACCACCTGCTCGAAGAGGGCGGCCGTCAGCCACAGCGTGGTGACACCGTGCCGCGCGAACAGCTCGCCCAGTTCCTCCAGTGAGGGCTTGTGCGGGGGCGCCACCACCAGCCGGCCGCCGTTGAGCAGCGCGCCCCAGACTTCCAGCGTGGACGCGTCGAAGGCCACGGGCGCCAGCTGGAGGAAGGTGTGCTCCGGCCCGAACTGGATGAACGAGGAGCCGCGTACCAGCCGCACCACGCCTCGGTGCGGCACGCTGACGCCCTTGGGCTGGCCGGTGCTGCCCGAGGTGAACATGACGTACGCGAGGCTGTCGGCGGAGACCTCCACCTCCGGCGGCGTCTGGGGCCAGCGCACCACCTGCGTCCACTCGGAGTCCAGGCACACGAGGAACTGGCCCAGCGCGGGCAGCTCGTCCGCTACGTGCTCCTGGGTGAGCAGCACGCCGACGCCGGCCTGCTGGAGCAGGAAGGTGATGCGCTCGACGGGGTAGGTGCGGTCCACCGGCACGTAGGCGCCGCCGGCCTTGAGCACGCCGAGCAGCGCCACCACCAGCTCCAGCGAGCGCTCCAGGCACACGCCCACGCGCGAGCCCGGCGCGACGCCGCTGGCGCGCAGGTGGTGCGCGAGCTGGTTCGCGCGCGCATCGAGTTCCGCATACGTGAGCCGCGCGTCACCGAAGACGACGGCCACCGCGTCCGGCGTGAGGGCGGCCTGCCGGGCGAACAGCGTGTGGATGGGCGTGTCACGCGGGTAGACCGTGGTCGTCGCGTTCCAATCCACCAGGACGCGCTGGCGCTCGGCCTCCGTCAACAGGGACAGGGAGGCGAGGGTCGCCTCGGGACGCGCGACGATGCCCTCCACGAGGACGCGGAACTGCTCCGCCATCCGTGAGACGGTGTCCGCCTCGAAGAGGTCCGCGTTGTAGGAGAGCTGGCCGGAGAAACCCTCGGCCGTGCGCCACAGCCCGAGCTCCAGCTCGAAACGAACCGGGCTGTCGTCCACCGGCTGCGCGCGCAGCGTCAGTCCGGGCAGGGACAGCGTGGGCACGGGCGCGTTCTGGAGGACGAAGGTCGCCTGCACCAGCGGAGGACGGCTCAGGTCCCGCTCCACCTTGACTGCTTCCACCAGCCGCTCGAAGGGCACGGACTGGTAGGTGAACGCGCCGAGCACGCTCTCTCGCTCCCGGGCCAGCAGCGAGCGGACGGTGTCCGAGCCCGACACGCGGGCACGCAGCGGCAGCGTGTTGACGAAGAAGCCGACGAGTCCTTCCAGCTCTCCCCGGTCGCGGCCCGCCAGCACGGTGCCGACGAGCAGGTCCTCCTGGCCGGTATGCCGGCTGAGCAGCAGGTGCCACGCGGCGAGCAGGGCCATGAAGGGGGTGATGCCCTCCCGGCGGCAGAAGGCCTCCAGGGCCTCGGCGAGCGGCACCGGCAGGAGCACCGGGCGAGCGCCGCCCCGCGAGGTCTGCACCGCCGGGCGCGGCCTGTCCGTGGGCAGCTCCAGCGCCTGGGGCGCACCGGCGAGCCGCTCGCGCCACCAGCGGAGCTGGTGGTCCAGCATGTCATCCCGCAGCCAGCCGCGCTGCCATGCCGCGAAGTCCGCGTACTGCACGGACAGCTCCGGGAGCGGCGAGGGCCGGCCCTCGGAGAAGGCGAGGTAGAGCGCGGCCAGCTCGCGGACGACGACGCCCATGGACCAGCCGTCCGACACGATGTGATGCTGGGTGAGCACGAGGACGTGCTCCTGGGCACCGAGCCGGAGCAGGGCGGCGCGCAGTAGTGGGCCGCGGGTCAGGTCGAAGGGGCGGAGCGCCTCATCCCGAACCCAGCGCGCGACGTCGCGCCGCGCCTCGGGCTGCTCGGACAGGTCCGTCACCGGCAGCGGCACGGGGGTGGCGGGGTGGATGACCTGCACGGGGCCGCTCGGGCCCTCGCGGAAGGTGGTGCGGAGCGCCTCGTGGCGGCGGACGAGCTCCGTCAGGCCGCGCCGCAGGGCGTCCGCGTCCAGGGTGCCCGTCAGGTGGAGCGTGCCCGGCAGGTTGTAGAAGGCGCTGCCCGGGTCGAGCTGGTCGAGGAACCACAGGCGCTGCTGTGCGAGCGACAGTGGCAGCTCGCCCGTGCGCGGGACGGGCACCAACGGAGGAACCTGGGGGCCCTGTCCGGCGAGCACCGCCCGGTCCACCCGCACGGCCAGCTCCGCCAGAGTGGTGGAGTCGAACAGGTCCCGCAGCGGCAGCTCCACACCGAACGCGGCGCGGATGCGGCTGATGGCCTGGGTGGCCAGCAGGGAGTGGCCGCCCAGCTCGAAGAAGTTGTCGGACAGGCCGACCCGCGGCACGCCGAGCACCGTGCTCCACACCCCGGCCAGCAGCGTTTCGGTCTGGGTGCGCGGGGCGACGAAGTCGGGACGGCCGCTGTTCGCCGACTGGTCCGGCGCGGGCAGGGCCCTGCGGTCCACCTTGCCGTTGGAGGTGAGTGGCAGGGCCGGCAGTACCACCACGGCGGAGGGCACCATGTACTCGGGCAGGGACGTCTTGAGGGCGGCGCGCAATGCGGCGCTGTCCGCCGTCATGCCCTCGCGAGGCACCACGTAGCCCACGAGCCGCTTGCCGCCGGGCCCGTCCTCGCGCGCCACCACCACGGCCTCGCGGACCTCGGGGAGCTTCGCGAGCGCGGACTCCACCTCGCCCAGCTCGATGCGGAAGCCGCGCACCTTCACCTGCGCGTCGGCTCGGCCGACGAACTCCAGCGTGCCGTCCTCGCGCCAGCGCACGACGTCGCCCGTGCGGTACATGCGAGCGCCGGCTTCCACTTCCGCCGCGAACGGGTCCGGCACGAAGCGCTCGGCGGTGAGCTCCGGACGGCCCGCGTAGCCCCGGGCCACTCCCACGCCGCCGAGGTACAGCTCGCCCTTCACGCCCACGGGCACCGGCTCGCGGCGCGCATCCAGCACGTACGCGCGCACGTTGGCCAAGGGCCGGCCGATGGAGGGCACACGCCCATCCGCCACGCACTCGGTGAGCGTGGCCACGACCGTCGCCTCCGTCGGGCCGTACGAGTTGATGAACCGCCGACCCGGAGCCCAGCGCGCCACGACCTCCTCGGACAAGGCCTCGCCGCCAGAGATGACGGTGCGCAGCTCTGTCAGACCCTCCGGTGACGTGGCCGCCAGCGCCGCCGGGGTGAGGCTGACGACCGTGAGCGCCTCGTCCCGCAGCAGCTTCTGGAGCGGCGCACCCGGCATCAGCTTCTCCAGCGGCGCGAGCACCAGCGTGCCGCCGGAGCACAGCGTGGTGAAGATCTCCTCCACCGACAGGTCGAAGCTCAGGCTGGCGAACTGCAACACCCGGCTGCCCGGGCCGATGCCGTAGGCCACCGCCTCCTGCGTCACGAGGTTCGCCACGCTCCGGTGCTCCACGGCCGTGCCCTTGGGCGTGCCGGTGCTGCCTGACGTGTAGAGCAGGTACGCCAGGTGGCTCGGAGTCACGCCCGTGCCGGGCGCCTCGGTGCTCTCGTGCGACAGCGCGTCCCGCTCGGAGTCGAGGCAGAGCGCTCGGGCACGGTGCGCCTCCGGGAAGCGCTCCAGCAGCGTCGACTGCGTCACCAGCACCGCCGCGCCGCTGTCCTCCAGCATGAAGGCCAGCCGTTCGCGCGGCAGCAGCGGATCCACGGGCACCCAGGCGCCCCCGGCCTTCAGGATGCCGAGCAGCCCCACGACGATGTCCAGCGAGCGCTCCACGCTGAGCGCGACATGGACCTCGGGCCCTACTCCCCGGCGGCGCAACGCGTGCGCGAGCTGGTTGGCGCGCTGGTCGAGCCGCGCGTACGTGAGGTGCTCGCCCTGGAAGGAGGCAGCCACCACGTCCGGCGCGCGGCGCGCCTGGGCCTCGAACAGCGAGTGGATGCACGCCTCGGGGAAGGGCGCGCAGGTGGCATTCCAGTCCACGAGCACGCGGCGCCGCTCCTCACCCGACAGCAGCGAGAGCGCGGACAGGCGCTGCTCGGGCGCGGCGACCACGGACTCCACGAGCGAGCGCAGGTGCCGCACCATGCGCTCGGCGGTGGACGCGTCGAACAGGTCGGCGCGGTAGTCCAGCGAGCCCTCGAACCCCTCCGCCGTGCGCGTCAGCGTCAGCGTCAGGTCGAACTTCGCGACGTGGTCCCCCATGGGGACGCTGCGCAGCGACAGCCCCGGCAACGTCAGCTCCGCGGGCGGCGTGTTCTGCAGGATGAACATCGTCCGGAACAGCGGCGCCTGACGCAGGTCGCGCATCGGCTGGAGCTGCTCGAAGGGGACATGCTGGTGCGCATAGGCGCCCAGGGCCGTCTCCCGCACGCGGCGCAGCAGCTCGCGCACCGTCGGCTCGCCGTCCAGGCGGGTGCGCAGCACCAGCGTGTTGAGGAAGTACCCGACGATGCCCTCCAGCTCGGCGCGGTTGCGGCCGGCGACGGGAGTGCCGACGGAGATGTCCTCCTGCCCGGAGTAGCGCGACAGCAGCACCTGGAACGCCGCCAGCAGGAGCATGAAGGGCGTGATGCCCTCGCGCTGGCAGAGGGACTCCACGGCCACGGCCAGCGAGCGCGGGAACAGGACGGGCGCCAGGGCTCCCGGTGGCGAGGCATGGTGCGTGCGTGGGCGGTCGGTGGGCAGCTCCAGGTCCTGCGGCGCTCCGTCGAGCTGTCGCCGCCACCACGCGAGCTGCTTCTCCAGCTCCGCGTCATCCAGCCACCGGCGCTGCCACGCCGCGTAGTCCGCGTACTGGAGCGGCAGCTCCGGCAGCGGCGAGGGCCGGCCCTCGGAGACGGCGGGGTAGAGCGCGGTCAGCTCGCGCACCAGGACGCTCATCGACCAGCCGTCCGAGACGATGTGGTGCACGTTGAGCAGCAGCACGTGGAGCCGCGGCTCGAGCTTCAGCAGCAGGGCCCGCAGCAGCGGGGGCGTGGACAGGCTGAAGGGGCGCAGGGACTCCGCGCCGACCCGGCGTCGCGCCTCGGCCTGACGCGCGTCGGCCGGGAAGTCACTCAGGTCGACGAGAGGAAGCTCCAGCGGCACGGGCGCATGGACCCGCTGCACGGGCCCGTCGGCCTCGCCGTGGAACGTGGTGCGCAGGGCCTCGTGCCGGCGCACCAGCTCGGAGAGGCTCTGGCGCAGGGCCTCGACGTTCACCTCGCCGGCCAGCTCCAGCGTGAACGACATGTTGAAGGCCGCGCTGCCGGGCTCGAGCTGGTCCAGGAACCACAGGCGCTGCTGCGAGAAGGAGACGGGCAGCGTCCCCGAGCGAGGCACGCGCTCGATGGGCGGCTGCGTGCCGACCTCACCCGCGCTCACCGCGGCGTCGATGCGCGCCGCGAGCGCGGTGACGGTGGGCGCCTGGAACAGCTCGCGCAGCGCCACCTCCACGCCGAAGGACGCGCGGACGCGCGAGACGACCCGGGTGGCCAGCAGCGAGTGGCCCCCCAGCTCGAAGAAGCTGTCCCTCGCTCCCACGCGCTCCACGCCCAGCACCTGCGCGAAGAGCGCGGCCACCAGCTCCTCCGTGGGCGTGCGCGGGGCGACGTACTCGCGGGACGTCTCCCCCTGCTCCGGGGCGGGCAGGGCCTTGCGGTCCACCTTGCCGCTGGGCGACAGGGGCAGGGCCGGCAGCACCACGAAGGCCGACGGCACCATGAACGCGGGGAGCCGCTCTCCGAGCGCGGTGGCCAGGGCCGCGACGTCCAGGGACGCTCCAGGGGCGGCCACGACATACGCCACCAGCCGCGCGCCAGCGGCTCCGTCCTCGCGGACGACGACGACGGTGTCGGCCACCCCTGGCAGGGCGCGCAGGGCGGACTCGATTTCCCCCAGCTCGATGCGGAAGCCGCGCAGCTTCACCTGGAAGTCGGCGCGGCCCAGGTACTCCACCGTCCCGTCCGGCAGCCAGCGCGCCAGGTCTCCGGTGCGGTACATGCGCGCGCCCGGGGTGTCGCTGAACGGGTCCGGGACGAAGCGCTCCGCGGTGAGCTGGGGCCGGCGCCAGTAGCCGCGCCCCACCTGCACGCCGCCGATGTACAGCTCGCCCGTCACGCCGGTGGGCGTGGGCTGGCCCGCCGCGTCGACGATGTAGATGCGCGTGTTCGCCACCGGCCGGCCGATGGGCACCGAGCGCAGCGGCTGCCCGCGCGGGCACTCCCAGTAGGTGACGTCCACCGCGGCCTCGGTGGGGCCGTAGAGGTTGTGCACGGCGGCGGCCGGCAGGCGCGCCTGGGCCTTGAGCACCAGGTCCCCCGGCAGCGCCTCGCCGCTGCACACCACGCGGCGCAGGTCGGCCAGGCCCTCCAGGCCCGGTTCCTCCACGAAGGCGCGCAGCATGGAGGGCACGAAGTGCGCGGTGGTGACGCGCCGCTCGGCCATCAACTTCACGAGGTAGGCCGGGTCCTGGTGGCCGCCGGGGCGCGCCAGCACCAGCCGGGCGCCCGTCAGCAGCGGCCAGAAGAACTCCCACACGGAGACGTCGAAGCTGAACGGCGTCTTCTGCAGCACCGTGTCGTCCGCCGTCAGCCCGTACTCGCGCTGCATCCACAGCAGCCGGTTGACGACGCCCAGGTGCGCGTTCATCGCCCCCTTGGGGCGGCCGGTGCTGCCGGAGGTGAAGATGACGTACGCCAGCGACTCCGGGCCCGCCAGGAGCGCGGGCCGGGTGGCGGGCCGGGCCTCGACGGCGGCCCACTGCGTGTCCAGGCACAGCACCCGGGCGGAGTGGGGCGGCAGGACGTCCCGCAGGCGCTCCTGCGTGAGGAGCACCGGCGCGGCGGCGTCCTCCAGCATCCAGGCAAGACGCTCGCGAGGGTAGGCCGGGTCCAGCGGCACGTAGGCCGCGCCCGACTTGAGGACGCCCATCAGCGCGACGACCATCTCCAGCGAGCGCTCCAGGCACACGCCGACGAGCGACTCGGGGCCAGCCCCCAGCGCGCGCAGGTGGTGCGCGAGCTGGTTGGCGCGCGCGTCGAGCTGCGCGTAGGTGAGGCACTGCCCCTCGAACTCCAGGGCGACGGCGTCGGGCGTGAGCGCGGCCTGCCGTTCGAAGAGCTGGTGGAGGCACACGTCGCGCGGGAGGTCCGCGGCCGTGTCGTTCCAGCCCACCAGCACGCGCTGGCGCTCGGTCGCGTCCATCAGCGGCAGCTGGGACAGGCGCCGCTCCGGGTGCGCGGCGATGGCCTCCAGCAGCCTCTGGAAGTGGCCCAGCAGCCGCGTCACCGTGGGCGCCTCGAACAGGTCCGTGCGGTACACCGCGGCGACGCGCAGGCCCTCGGGCAGCTCGGTGGCCAGCAGCATCAGGTCCACCTGGGCGGTGCCGCTGTCCACCGGCCGCGCCTCCAGCCGCAGCCCCGGCACGTCCAGGGGCGGCAGCGGCGCGTTCTGCAGGGTGAACATCACCTGGAACAGCGGTGAGGTGCTCAGCTTGCGCTCGGGCTGGAGCGCCTCCACCAGCTTCTCGAAGGGGACGTCCTGGTGCGCGAAGGCCCCCAGCGCGACGTCATGCACCCGCCCCATCAGCTCGACGAACCCCGGGTCTCCGGACAGGTCCGTGCGCAGCGCGAGCGTGTTGACGAACAGGCCGACGAGCCCCTCCAGCTCGGAGCGGTTGCGGCCGGCCACGGGCGTGCCGACGACGACGTCGTCCTGGCGGCTGTAGCGCGACAGCAGCGCGGCGTAGGCGGACATCAGGACGGTGAAGAGGGTACGGCCCTCGCGGCGGGCCAGGTCCTTCAGCGACTGGAGCAGCGCGGGCGGCAGCACCACCGTGAGGCGCGCGCCGTCGGTGCCCGCGACGGCGGGGCGGGGCTTGTCGGTGGGCAGCTCCAGCACCGCGTTGGCGTCCAGCCGCTGGCGCCACCAGCCGAGCTGCGCGTCCAGCGTCTCGCCCTTGAGGGCGTCGCGCTGCCACCCGGCGAAGTCCGCGTACTGCATGGGCAGCGGCGGCAGCGGCGACGGGCGGCCCGCCGCGAGCGCGGGGTAGAGCGCGCCCAGCTCCTTCACCAGCACGCCCATCGTCCACCCGTCGGAGACGATGTGGTGCACGTTGAGGAGCAGCAGGTGCTCGCGCGCTTCCCAGCGGTACAGCACCGCGCGCAGCAGGGGGCCCTTCTCCAGGTCGAAGGGCTGCCTCGCGTCCGCGTGCAGCCGGCTCCACGCCTCCGGCTCGCCCGTGACGTCCAGCACGGGCAGGGCGACGTCCAGCGAGGGGACGATGTGCTGGAGCACCCGAGCGTCCTGCTCGACGAAGGTGGTGCGCAGCGCCTCGTGGCGCTGCACCAGCTCCTGGAGGGCGCGGCGCAGGGCGTCCCCGTCCAGCTCGCCGGACAGGCGCACGGCGGTGGGGCTGTTGAGGGCGGCGCTCCCGGGGTTGAGCCGCTCCTGGAACCACATGCGCTCCTGCGCGAAGGACACCGGGGCGCGGCGGGGTTGACGGGCCTTGTCGCGCAGCAACTCGGCGAGTCGCGCGCGCTTCTGCTCGGGGGTCAGCGCCATGGGCCGTGGCTACCTTTCAATGCGCGCAGGCGAAGCCATGGCGCGGCCAACGCCGGCCGGCGGTTCCCTGCGCGCACTCACGAAGAACGAAGAATCGAAGTTGAAGAAGGAGGCGCGGGTGATGTGTCGACCTGAGCCGGGCTCAGGTCTTGGGCTTGCCGGCGGGCTGGAGCGTCAGCGTGTTCCTCACGTGCGCTTCCACCGCCTGCCGCGTGTGCAGCAGCGGGTGGTAGCGCACCTGGCTGTTCAGCTCCAGCAGGTCATCCCGGTGCGGGTGGTACAGGTGTTCTGACTGCCCGGGGGCGTGAATGGCCACGGACTTCGACAGGTCGCCCAGGTCGACAATCATCCGCAGCGCCGTGCCGTGGACCACCTTGAAGGGCTGGTGCCACAGGAAGGACGCCCCATCCACCGAGTAGTTGTCCCCGCGCGCGGGCAGCGTCCGTGTGTTGGCGAGGCGCCGCAGCGGGCCCGGGCTGGCCGGTCCTCCCAGCGTCATGTGCTGGTACGTCACCGTGTGGACGTTGCCCCAGGCCCACCCCTTCGGGTCCTGCCCGTGGTGCTCACCCAGCCACCGCAGGGCCTCGCCCAGGGTGCGCCGGAGGATGTCGTCCCGCGTCTCGCGCTCGGGCGTCGCCGGGTCGTCCCACCACGCGTCGTCCGGCTTGCCCATCAGCTCGATGACCAGCGGCATGTGCATGCTGCCGTGGCGCTCGTAGTCGCTCTCCAGGTAGCGCTGCGCCAGCTTGGGCTGCAGCTTGTGGCGCAAGAGGGCGCGCAGCACGTGGATGTACCAGGCCTGGAAGATGGTGGCGCCGACGCTGTCCACCTCGAAGCGCAAGTCCCACTCGGCCAGCGCCTTCAGGGCCTGGGCCTGCGCGTCGTCCGCGGGCTTCACCGCCAGCAGGTGCGGGCGCATCAGCTCCGCGGGGATGGAGTACGTCTCCGACTGGATGCGGCGCATGTCCTCCACCGTGTGCTTCGTGCCCTCCGCCAGCAGGTCGGTGATGCGCTTCGCGCGGTAGCCCGGGAACCAGTTGTGGGCGATGACGTACGGGTAGTCGTCGGACGTAATCTTGTTGTTCGCGGTGGCCGCGTAGCCCGCGGGCGGGTTGAGGGAGGCGGGCAGGTCCTCGAAGGGGATGTAGCCCTGCCACTCGTACTCGCCCGTCCACCCCGGCACCGGCACCGTGCCCTGGTGGCCCGCGGCGCGCAGGGGAATCTTCCCCGTGGACTGGTAGCCCACGTTGCCCTTCACGTCCGCGTACACGAAGTTCTGCCCCGGGCTCTCCCACAGGGCGCACGCGGCGCGGAACTCGTCCCAGCTCTTCGCCAGGTTCAGTCCCAGGAGCGCGTCGACGAGCGGCTTGCAGTCGGTGTGGGCCCAGCGCAGCGCCAGCGGCGCCTCGTCGGCCATCAGTTGGCTCATGGCCCGGTTGAGCAGCGGGCCGTGCCGCGTGCTGCGGATGGTCGTCATCGCCGGCGGACCGCCCCGGACGGGGAACTGCTCGCGGCGGATTTCCAGGTCGTGCCACGCGCCCTGGTACTCGTAGCGCGTGGGCTGCTTCGGGTCGTCCAGCTTCTCCAGGTAGAAGTCCTGGGTGTCCGGCCCCAGGTTGGACATGCCCCACGACGCGTGGCCGTTGTGGCCGATGACGAGCATGGGCACGCCGGGCAGCGAGAAGCCCACGTGGTCGAACCGGCCGCCGTGCAGGCCGGTCTCGTAGAACTGCGCCGGCATGCCCAGGCCGATGTGGACGTCATTGGCGAGCAGCGGCTTGCCGCTGGCGGTGCGCTGGCCGTGCACCACCCAGTTGTTGCTGCCGGAGACGATGTTCGGGTCTCCCAGCACCGCGTCCGTGGCGTCCAGCCCCTCCAGTGACTTCACGCCGCGCAGGCCCTGGAGCCGCGCCTCCTTGGGAACGATGAGCGGCGTCTGCGGCGCGTGCGACGGCAGCAGCAGCGCGGCGACGTCCTCGCCGGCCTCCGCCACCAGGCGCGCGCGCAGCAGCTCCAGGCGGTAGTTGCCGCCCAGCATCATCGCCAGCAGGTTGCCGCGCAGCAGCGTGTCCACCGGCTTCCACGGCGCCGGGCTGTGGCCCAGGATGGTGAACTCCAGCGGCAGCGGCTCGTTGGCGATGCGCGCGTTCACCCCCGCCGAGTAGGCCTCCAGGATGTCCATGGCCTGGGGCGATACGGAGGACAGGCCCTGCTCCGCCATGCGGCGCAGCCCCAGCGTGCGCATGAGGTGGTCCATGGGGACCAGGCGCGGGCCCAGCACGGAGGCCAGGAGCCCATTGCCCACCAGCCGGCCGAACTCGATCTGCCACAGCCGGTCCTGCGCCTGGACGTAGCCCTGGGCGAAGAACAGGTCGTGCTCGTCCCGGGCGAAGATGTGGGGCACGCCCCAGGTATCGCGGAGCACCTCCACGGGGCCGTGGAGGCCCTGCAGCTGGAGGGTGCCCTGCGCGCGCGGCCAGCGGCGCCGGGCCATCCAGGGACCCAGGCCCGGCGTCATGGTGGCCAGCGCCGGAGGCAACCGGCGGAGCATCTGGTACCAACGGTTGAAGGCGCTCATGACTCGGTGCTCCCGGTAGGGGCCAGACGCGGGGCGGTCTCCGCCCGCGCGGTGGCGTTGTCAGTGGAGGTCAGGGGCCCGGCTTCCGGGCCGGGCTGGGCGGGCAGCACGTCCGGCAACTCGGTCTCCAGGTTGCGCACGCGGGGGGAGAAGGCCAGCATCACCACGTTCGCCAGCAGCAACCCGCTCAGCGCGATGAACATCACGGCGATGCCGCGCCCCTTGCCGACGCCAATCACCTGCCCCAACGTCGAGGCGAGCACGCCGCCCGGCATCATCGCCGGCTCGAAGATCTGGTCCGCCAGGATGCCGCCCATGAGCGTCACCGTCAGGCCGGTGCCCTGGAAGAGCACCCGCCGCAGCGAGGCCACGCGCCCCTGCAGCGAAGGAGGCGTCTTGGTCTGCCAGAGGACCTGGTTGCTGGACGAGATGAGGGGGAAGGTGAAGAGGAAGACGGCGGCGGCGCCCGCGATGAGCGGCACGCTGGGCGGCAGCGCCGCCAGCAGCAGCACGAGCGAGGCCACCGCGGAGAAACCCATCAGGCCCAGGACGCGGCGCTTGGGACCGCCCCACACGCTGGTGAGGATGCCGCCCAGCAGTCCGCCCACGCCCGCGGTGGTGGCAATCCGCCCCAGGTCCTGCACGTCCCCGAAGGCGAGCACCAGCGGGTTGATGAGCAGCATCACCATGTACACCACGAAGCCGATGCTGGTGACGAACAGCATCAGCCGGCGCAGGCCCGGGCGCTCACGGATGAAGTTCCAGGCCTCCCTCAGGTCCTCCTTGAGCGAGCGCGGGGCGTCCGACTTCTCGGCGTCCCGGGACGGCTGCGGGAAGCGGACGAAGAGCAGCACCCCCACCGCGAAGAGGTAGGAAATGGCGTCCAGGACGAGGATGCCGCGCAGGCCGATGGGGCCCATCAGCGAGCTGGAGAGAATGGGGCCGAAAATCTGGGCCAGCGCGCTGCTCAGCTCCGTCATGCCGCTGGCGCGGCCCAGGTGCTGCCGCGGGACGATGAGCGGCACGGTGGCAATCCACGCCGGGAAGCACAGGGCGCTGCAGGCGGAGCCCAGGAAGAGCGGCAGGTAGAAGTACCAGGCCTTGATGGTCCAGTACCCGGAGTCGTGGCCCACGAGCAGGAGCCAGATGAGGAGGATGCTGACCGCCGAGCCGATATCTCCCCACAGGATGATCTTCCGGCGGTCCCACCGGTCCGCGAGGACTCCGGCCAGGGGGGACAGAATCACCAGGGGCAGGCTGCCGAAGAACATCACCAGGGCGAAGTTGGTGACGGAGCCGGACGTCTCGTACACGTACGCCCCGAGCGCGAAGTTCGTCAGGCCCGAGCCCAGCGTCGAGATGAGTTGCCCGAACCAGACGGTGAAGAACGTCCGCATCGAGGGATTCGATGGGGGGGAGGCCGGGGGGGTCATGAGGCGTCGCGCTCCAAGGATTCCAGGTGTTTGGCGAGCCGTGCCGCCACGTGGGGGGCGTTGGGCGCGCTCAGCAGGGTGTAGTGGTCGCCCGGCACTTCATACACCGTCAGCGCGCCGGTGAGCCACGAACCCCAGCCCATGTCCTCGGTCCGGGGCATGCCGGCCTGGAGCGTGGCGGCCCGCAGGAGCACGGTGGGGCCCGTGTAGGTGCTGGCGGGCACGTAGGTGCGCTGGGCCTGGCTGAGCCGCTGGTGGACGCGGAAGAGGCGCTCGGCCGCGTCCAGCGTCAGGTCGGGCGCGCCGGACGGTGAGCGCCGCGCCTGCTCCAGCACGTGGGCCAGGGCCTCGCGGACGTCCATGTGCCGCAGCGCTTCCACGTCCAGCGGTATGTCCCGCCAGGACAACCCGAGCACCCGGCCGAAGCCCGCGAGCTGCGTGAGCGCGTCCGGCTCGGGGAGCGGCTCGCGCCGGGGCGCGAGGCTGTCGAGCAGGGCCAGCAGCTCCACCCGCTCGCCCGCGGCCTCGAGCAGGCGCGCCATCTCGTAGGCGACGAGTCCGCCGAAGGACCAGCCACCCAGCAGATACGGACCGTGCGGCTGCACGGCGCGAATCTGCGCGAGGTAGTCCCGCGCGAGCACCTCGACGGAGGCGGCGGGGAGCTCGCCTGCTTCCAGGCCGGAGACGGACAGGCCGTACACGGGACGGCGGGAACCGAGCAGGCGGACGAGCTCGGTGTAGCCCAGCACGCCGCCGCCGCCCCCGTGGACGAGGAACAGGGGCTGGCCCGTGGCCGGGCCGGAGTCCAGCCGCGTGAGGTTGGAGGTGGACCGGGAGGCTTCGTCGCGCTCCTCCAGCCGCCGCGCGAGGCGCTCCACGGTGGTGCCCTGGAAGAGGGCCGACACGGGCAGTGTGACGCCGGTGCGCTCGCGCAGCAGGGACATGAGGCGCACCGCGAGGAGCGAGTGGCCCCCGAGGGCGAAGAAGTCGTCGGTGACGCCGACCTTCTCCAGGAGGAGCACCTCGGCCCAGATGGCGGCCACGGTCTCCTCCATGGGCGTGCGCGGGGCCACGAACGCCGCGGTGGAAGCCGAGGCCTCGGGAACGGGCAGCGCCTTGCGGTCCACCTTGCCGTTGGGCGTCAGCGGCAGGGCCTCCAGCACGACGAAGGCGGAGGGCACCATGTGCTCGGGCAGCCGCTGCTTGAGCGCGGTCCGCAGCCCCTCGGCCTCCAGCGACACGCCCTGGGCGGGCACCGCGTACGCCACGAGCCGCTGGTCGCCCGGCCGGTCCTCGCGCACCAGCACCAGCGCCTGACGCACGCCGGACTGCGCGGAGAGCACGGCCTCGATTTCTCCCAGCTCGATGCGGAAGCCGCGCAGCTTCACCTGGAAGTCGGTGCGGCCGAGGTACTCCAGGGTGCCGTCGGCCAGCCAGCGCACGCGGTCGCCCGTGCGGTACAGCCGCCCGCCGGGCGTGGTGCCGAAGGTGTCGGGCACGAAGCGCTCGGCTGTCAGCTCCGGGCGGCCAAGGTAGCCGCGCGCAAGACCCACGCCGCCGATGAACAGCTCACCGGGCACGCCCACCGGCACCGGGCGCAGGTGCCCGTCCAACACGTACAGCCGCGTGTTGGACAGGGCCCGACCCAGCGGCGGACGCTGCCCGTCCGGCACGCACGTGTGCAGCGTGGCGATGACGGTGGACTCGGTGGGGCCGTAGGCATTGATGAAGTGGCGTCCGGGGGCCCACTTCGCCACCACCTCCGCCGTGCAGGCCTCGCCGCCGGAGATGAGGGTGCCCAGCGTCTCCAGCCCTTCCGTGGGCAGCAGCGCCAGCACGGAGGGCGGCAGCAGCACCGAGTCGATGGCCTGCCCGCGCAGCGTGTCCACCAGGGGCTGGCCGGGGAGCAGCTCCTCGCGCGGCGCGAGCACCAGCGTGGCGCCGTTGAGCAGCGCCAGCGTCACCTCGTACACGGCGGCGTCGAAGCTGAAGGACGCGAACTGGAGCACGCGCTGGCCGGGGCGCAGGCCCGTGGCGCGCGCCATGTGCTGCGCCAGGGCCGGCACGCCCCGGTGCGCCACCATGACGCCCTTGGGCCGGCCGGTGCTGCCGGAGGTGTAGATGACGTACGCCAGGTCCTCCGCCGAGCCCCGCCGCGTCGGCGCGGTGGCCGGGTGGCGGGCGAGCACGTCACCCGCGGTGTCCAGCGTCAGCACGTCGCCAGTGAAGGCCGGCAGCGTGTCGCGCAGGTGCGAGTGGGTGAGGAGCACCCGGGCGCCGCAGTCGTCGAGCATGTACGCCAGGCGCTCGCGCGGGTAGGCCGGGTCGAGCGGCACGTAGGCGCCGCCGGCCTTGAGCACGCCGAGCAGGCCCACGACGAGGTCGAACGAGCGCTCCATGCACAGCGCCACGCGCGTGTCGGCGTCCACGCCACGGCCGCGCAGCTCATGGGCGAGCTGGTTGGCGCGCGCGTCCAGCTCGCGGTAGCTCAGCACCCGCGCGCCGAAGCGCAGGGCCGGCGCATCGGGCGTCCTCGCGGCCTGGGCCTCGAACAGCTCGTGCACGAGGGCGCCATCCGGGAAGGGCACGGCCGTCTCGTTCCAGTCGCGCAGCAACTGGCGCTGCTCGTCCTCGCGCATCAGCGGCAGCTCGGACAGGCGCTGGTGCGGGTGGGCGGCGAGGGCCTCCAGCAGGACCCGCAGGTGGCCCGCCATGCGCGCGGCGGTGGAGGCGTCGAACAGGTCGGTGTTGTAGTTGAGCGAGCCGAACAGGCCGTCCGGGCTCGGCGTCATCGTCAGCGTCAGCTCGAACTTGGCGGCGTTCATCGACGCCGCCACCGAGGACAGCTTCAGCCCCGGCAGCGAGATGGAGGACGTGGGCAGGTTCTGCAGCGAGAACATGACCTGGAACAGCGGCGAGCGGCTCAGGTCGCGCTCGTGCTGGAGGACCTCCACGAGCTTCTCGAACGGCACCTCCTGGTGGGCGTAGGCGCCCAGCGTCGTCTCGCGCACGCGGTGCAGCAGCGTGGTGAAGGTGTCGGCGCCGGAGAAGTGGGCGCGCAGCGCGAGCGAGTTGACGAAGAAGCCGATGAGGCCCTCCGTCTCCGTGCGGTTGCGGCCGGCGATGGGCGAGCCGACGACGACGTCATCCTGCCCGGAGTAGCGGGAGAGCAGCGTCTGCCAGGCGGCCAGCAGCACCATGAAGAGGGTGGCGTCGTGCTGGCGGGCTAGCGCCTCCAGCCGCTGGCTCAGCTCGGCGGACAGCGTGAAGGGGTGCACCGCGCCGTGGAAGGTCTGCACGGCCGGGCGGGGCCTGTCGGTGGGCAGCTCCAGCGCCTGGGGCGCGTCGCCGAGCTGCTGCTTCCAGTAGCCGAGCTGCGCGTCGAGCACGTCCCCGCGCAGCCAGTCGCGCTGCCACACGGAGTAGTCGGCGTACTGCACCGGCAGCGGCGGCAGCTGGGGCGTCCGGCCGGAGGCGTGGGCCTCGTAGAGGGCGGCCAGCTCGCGGATGAGGATGCCCATCGACCAGCCGTCGGAGACGATGTGGTGCACGTTGAGCAGCAGCACATGGTCCTCCGGCGCCAGCCGCAGCAGCGAGGCGCGGAAGAGCGGTCCCCGGGTGAGGTCGAACGGGCGGACGCTCTCCTCGGCGGCCAGCCGCCGGGCCTCGGCCTCGCGCTGCTCGGGCGGCAGCACGCTCAGGTCCACCCCGGCCAGCGGGAAGGCCACCGCGGGGTGGATGACCTGCACGGGCTCGCCCTGGTTGGCGGCGAAGGTGGTGCGCAGCGACTCGTGGCGCTCGACGAGGGCGTGCAGGGCGCGCTCCAGGGCCGCCACGTCGAGCGCGCCGGTGAGGCGCACCGGCGAGGGCATGTTGTAGGCGGAGCCGCCGGGCTGGAGCTGGTCGATGAACCACAGCCGCTGCTGGGCGAAGGACAGCGGCACGGGGCCACCGTGCGTGCGGGCCACCAGGCTCGGCGCCTGGAGCGAGCCACCCGAGCGGGCGGTCTGGATGCGCGCGGCGAGGGCCGACACGGTGGGGGCCTCGAAGAGGGCGCGCAGGGGCAGCTCCACATCCAGCGTGGAGCGGATGCGGGAGATGACCTGCGTGGCCAGCAGGGAGTGGCCGCCCAGCTCGAAGAAGTGGTCCGTGGCGCCGACCCGCTGCACGCGCAGGACGTCCGCGAACAGCGCCGCCAGCTTCTCCTCGGTGGGCGTGCTCGGGGCGACGTAGGAGGCGGAGGACGAGGCCGGTGCCGCGTCGGGGACGGGCAGGGCCTTTCGGTCCACCTTGGCGTTGGTCGTGAGGGGCAGGGCGTCCAGCCGCACGAGGGCGGAGGGCACCATGTACTCGGGCAGCCGCTGCTTGAGGAACGCACGCAGCGCGGTGATGTCGAGCGACTCTGGAGCCGCGACGTAGCCGACCAGCCGCTTGTCGCCGGGGACGTCCTCGCGCACCAGGGCCACGGCGTGGCTCACGTCGGTGAAGGCGCGCAGCGCGGTCTCCACCTCGGCCAGCTCGATGCGGAAGCCGCGCAGCTTCACCTGGGTGTCGGCGCGGCCGACGAAGTCGAGCACGCCATCCGCGCGCCAGCGCACCAGGTCACCGGTGCGGTACAGGCGCGCACCCGGGATGCCGGAGAACGCATCGGGGACGAAGCGCTCGGCGGTGAGCGAGGGCTGGCCCACGTAGCCACGGGCCAGGCCATCGCCGCCGATGAACAGCTCGCCGATGACGCCCACCGGCGCGGGCTGGCCGTGGGCATCGAGGACGTACAGCCGCGTGCCGCCAATCGGCTTGCCGATGGGCACGGAGGTGTCCACCTGCTCCGGGCGCGTCACGGGGAAGGTGGTGGCGAAGACCGTCGTCTCGGTGGGGCCGTAGCAGTCGGTGACGGGGATGCGCAGCGTCTCCACGGCACGGCGCACGTGGGCCGGCGACACGACGTCACCGCCCGTCATGACGTGCTTGACGGAGGTGAACCCCGGAGGCGGGTTGTCCACGAGCTGGGTGAACAGGCCCGCGGTGGCCCACATCGTGGTGACACCCGAGGACTGGATGACCCGGCCCAGCTCCTCCAGCGAGGGCACCTGGGGAGGCATCACCACCAGCCGGGCACCGTGCAGCAGCGCGCCCCAGATTTCGAAGGTGGAGGCGTCGAAGGAGATGGGCGCGAGGTGGAGGAGGACTTCGTCGGGTCCGAAGCGCGCGTAGTCGACGCCGATGAGGGTGCGCAGCACGCCGCGGTGGGTGGTGCCGACGCCCTTGGGCCTGCCGGTGGAGCCGGAGGTGAAGTCGATGTACGCGAGGCTGTCGGGCAGCGCGGCCGAGGGAGGCGCGAACGCCGGTTGCGACTCCAGGGACACGTCCTCCAGCACCACGGTGGACAGGCCGTCCACGGGCAGCTTCGCCAGGAGCGCGCGAGAGCTGATGAGCACGCGAGGGCTGGCGTCTTCCACCATGGCCGCGAGGCGTTCGCGGGGGTACGACGGGTCGAGCGGGACGTAGGCGCCGCCGGCCTTGAGGATGGCGACGAGGGAGACCATCAGCTCCAGCGAGCGGTCCAGGGCGATGGCCACGCGCGAGTCGGTGGACACACCAAGGCCGCGCAGGTGCCAGGCGAGCTGGTTGGCGCGCGCATCGAGCTGCCGGTAGGTGAGTGTCTCGCCCCCGAACTCGACGGCGACGTTGCCGGGGGCGCGAGCGACGACCCGCGAGAAGACCTCGGGCAGGGTGGACTCGCGCGGGTACTCGGAGGTGGCGGTGCTCCACTCCGTCAGCACCTGCCGGCGCTCGGTCTCGGTGAGCATCGAGAGGGTGGCGAGCGGGGCCTCGGGCCGGGAGACGAGCGCCTCCACGAGCACGCGGAAGTGCTCCGCCATCCGCCGCGCGGTGGCCGGCGAGTACAGGTCGGTGTTGTAGCGCAGGGGGCCGCGGAAGCCGTCCTGCGACTCGGACAGGCTCAGCTCCAGCTCGAAGCGGACGGTGGGGTTGTCCACCGCCTCCAGGGGACGCAGCGACAGGGCCGGCTTCTGGGGTTGGGACGTGCCCTGCGCCGAGGCCGTGGGTGCGTTCTGCAGCGCGAAGATGACCTGGAAGAGCGGGCTGCGGCTCATGTCCCGGTTGGGCTGCAGCTCCTCCACCAGCCGCTCGAAAGGCACGTCCTGGTGCGCGTACGCGCCCAGCGCCATCTCCTTCACGCGGCGCAGGTGGTGGAGGAACGAGGACGTGTCCTCCACGCGGGCCCGCATCACCAGCGAGTTGACGAAGAAGCCGATGAGGCCCTCCGTCTCACCGCGCTGACGGCCGGCGATGGGCGAGCCGACAGCGATGTCCTGCTGACCGGAGTAGCGGGACAGCAGCACCTGGAAGGCGGCGAGCAGCGCCATGAAGGGCGTGGCGCCCTCCTGCTGGCACAGGGCCTTGAGCTTCTCCGAAGCGCTGGCGGACAAGGCCACGGGCACCTGAGCGCCGCGGAAGGTCTGCGCGGGAGGACGCGGCTTGTCGGTGGGAAGCTCCAGCGTGCTCAGCCCGGAGAGCTGCGTGCGCCACCAGCCGAGCTGCTCGTCGAGCACCGCGCCCTGCAGCCACGAGCGCTGCCAGACCGCGTAGTCCGCGTACTGGATGTCCAGCGGGCGCAGCGGGGACGGCCGTCCCTGGGCGAAGGCCTCGTAGAGCGCCCCCACCTCACGCACCAGCACGCCCGTGGACCAGCCGTCCGAGACGATGTGGTGCATGTTGAGCGCGAGCACGTGGTCGGTGGGGCTCAGCTTCAGCAGTTGTGAGCGAATCAGCGGACCGGTGGAGAGGTTGAAGGGCCGCAGCGTCTCCTCACGCAGGCGGCGCTCCAGCTCGGCGCGGGCCGCCTGGGGCTCCAGGCCACTGAGGTCCACCGTCTCCAGCGGCAGTGAGCCCGTGGGGGCGATGACCTGGAGGGGCTGGCCCTCCTGCTGGGTGAAGGTGGTGCGCAGCGCCTCGTGGCGCTGCACCAGCGCCTCGAAAGCGTGGCGCAGGGCATCCGAGTCCAGCACGCCCTCCATGCGCACGAAGGAGGGCATGTTGTAGGAGGCGCTGCCGGGCTGGAGCTGGTCGATGAACCACAGCCGCTGCTGGGCGAAGGACAGCGGCAGCGGTCCGGTGCGCGGCACGGGCACGATGGCGGGAGCCTGGGTGCCCGAACGAGAGGCGTCGATGCGCTCGGCGAGGGTGGCGACGGTGGGGGCCTCGAAGAGGGCACGCAGGGGCAGCTCGACATCCAGCGTGGAGCGGATGCGGGAGATGACCTGCGTGGCCAGCAGGGAGTGGCCGCCCAGCTCGAAGAAGTTGTCGTGGATGCCCACGCGCTGCACGCGGAGCACCTGGGCCCAGGCCGCCGCGAGCTTCTCCTCGGTGGGATTGCGCGGAGCGACGAAGGCGCGGGCGGAGGTCGCCGGAGCCGAGTCCGGAGCAGGCAGGGCCTTGCGGTCGACCTTGGCGTTGGAGGTGAGGGGCAGTGCGTCCAGCCGCACGAGGGCGGAGGGCACCATGTACTCGGGCAGCCGCTGCTTGAGGAAGGCGCGCAGGGCGCTGATGTCGAGGGACTCGGGAGCGGCGAGGTAGCCGACGAGGCGCTTGTCACCGGGGACGTCCTCGCGAACGAGGGCCACGGCCTGGGCCACGTCGGAGAAGGCCAGCAGGGCGGCTTCGACTTCAGCCAGCTCGATGCGGTAGCCACGCACCTTCACCTGGGCATCGGCGCGGCCGAGGAACTCCAGCACGCCGTCCTTGCGCCACCGGGCGAGGTCACCCGTGCGGTACAGGCGAGCACCGGGGATGCCACTGAACGCATCCGGGACGAAGCGCTCGGCGGTGAGGGCGGGCTGCTCCACGTAGCCGCGGGCGACGCCGTCACCACCGATGAACAGCTCACCCGTGACACCGACGGGCACCGGCTGGCCGGAAGAGTCCAGCAGGTACACGCGGGTGTTGCCGATGGGCTTGCCGATGGGAACGGAGGTGCCGACGTGGGCGACGTCCGTCATGCGGTGGCAGGAGGCGAAGAGCGTCGTCTCGGTAGGGCCGTAGCAGGCGGTGACGGGGATGCGCAGCTCTTCGAGGACGCGGCGCACGTGAGGCGCGCTGACGACGTCGCCACCGGTGAGCAGCTGCTTCACGCCACGGAGGGCCGCGAAGTTGTTGTCCACCACCTGCGTGAAGAGGCCCGAGGTGAGGTGGAGCGTGGTGACGCCGTGCTTCGTCAGCACGGACTCCAGCTCCTTCAGGTCGGAAGGCGAGTGAGGCGGGAACACCACCAGCCGCGCTCCGTGGAGCAACGGACCCCACAGCTCCAGGGTGGAGGCGTCGAAGGAGACGGGCGCGATGAGGAGGAAGGTTTCATCCGGGCCGAGGTGCGCGTAGTCGACACCGAAGACGGTGCGCAGGACGGCGGCCTGCGGGGTACCGACGCCCTTGGGCCGGCCGGTGGAGCCGGAGGTGAAGTCGATGTACGCAAGGCTCTGCGGCAGTGCGGAGGCCGGAGGTGTGGAAGTGGGCAGACCGTCCAGGGACACGTCCTCCAGCACCACGGTGGACAGCCCGTCCCCGGGCAATCCACGCGCGGCCGACAACGACGAGGAGGCCGGCTGCCCCGGAGAGGCCAACGTCTCGGCCACGGGCAGCTTCGCCCGCAGCGCGCGAGAGGTGACGAGCACGCGAGGACGCGCATCCTCCACCATGGCCGTCAGACGCTCACGGGGGTAGGACGGGTCGAGCGGGACGTAGGCGCCGCCGGCCTTGAGGATGGCGACCAGCGAGACAATCAGCTCCAGCGAGCGGTCCAGCGCGATGGCGACACGGGAGTCGGTGGACACACCGAGGCTCCGCAGGTGCCAGGCGAGCTGGTTGGCGCGCGCATCGAGCTGCCGATACGTGAGCTTCTCCTCGCCGAACTCGACGGCGATCTTCTCCGGGAAGCGAGCGACGACCTGCGAGAAGACCTCGGGCAGGGTGGAGCCGCGCGGGTACTCGGAGGTAGTGGCGTTCCAATCCACCAGCACCTGCTGACGCTCCGCCTGCGTGAGCATGGGCAGCGTCGCGAGGGGCGCGTCAGGCGTGGCGACGAGCGCTTCCACGAGCAGGAGGAAGTGCTCCGCCATGCGCTGCGCGGTGGAGTGCTCGAACAGGTCGATGTTGTAGCCCAGCGAGCCCCGGTATCCGTCGGGCAGCTCCGTCAGGTTGATCTGGAGCTCGAACTTGATGTTGGGGTTGTCCACTGCCTCCAGCGGGCGCAGCGACAGCGACGGCTTCCGCGCGGACTGGGAATCGCGCGCCGAAGGTATGGGGGTGTTCTGCAGGGCGAAGAAGACCTGGAACAGGGGGCTGCGGCTCATGTCGCGAGCCGGCTGCAACTCCTCCACCAGCCGCTCGAAGGGCACGTCCTGGTGCGCGTACGCGCCCAGCGCCGCTTCCTTCACCTGCCGCAGCAGGTCACGGAAGGAGCCACGTGTCTCCAACCGCGTGCGCATCACGAGCGTGTTGACGAAGAAGCCGATGAGGCCTTCCAGCTCACCGCGCTGGCGGCCCGCGATGGGCGAGCCGACGGTGATGTCCTGCTGGCCGGAGTAGCGAGACAGCAGCAACTGGAACGAGGCGAGCAGGGCCATGAAGGGCGTGGCGCCCTCCTGCTGGCACAGGGCCTTGATCCTCTCCGAAGCGGCGGTGGACAGGGCCACGGGTACCTGACCGCCACGGAAGGTCTGCACGGGAGGACGAGGCTTGTCGGTGGGAAGCTCCAGCGTGCTCAGCCCGGAGAGCTGCTGCTTCCAGTAGCCGATCTGCTCATCGAGCACCGCGCCCTGGAGCCACCCACGCTGCCAGACCGCGTAGTCCGCATACTGGAGCTGCAGGGGCGGCAGCGGGGACGGCTGGCTCTGAGAGAAAGCCTCGTAGAGCGCGCCCACCTCACGCACCAGTACGCCCATGGACCAGCCGTCCGAGACGATGTGGTGCATGTTGAGCGCCAGCACGTGGTCGGTGGGGCCCAACTTCAGCAGCTGCGCGCGCAGCAGCGGACCGGTGGAAAGGTTGAAGGGCCGCAGCACCTCCTCGCGCAGGCGGCGATTCAGCTCCGCTCGGGCGGCCTGGGGCTCCAGGCCACTGAGGTCCACCGTCTCCAGCGGCAGCGTGCCGATGGGAGCGACGACCTGGAGGGGCTGGCCTTCCTGCTGGGTGAAGGTGGTGCGCAGTGCCTCGTGGCGTTGCACCAGAGCGTCGAAGGCGCGGCGCAGCGCATCCGAGTCCAGCACGCCGTCCATGCGCACGAACGTGGGCATGTTGTAGGAGGCACTGCCGGGCTGGAGCTGGTCGATGAACCACAGGCGCTGCTGAGCGAAGGACAGCGGGAGGGCCTCGCCCGTGCGCGGCACGGGGACGATGGCCGGAGCCTGGGCACCCGGCGAGGCCGAGCGCGAGGACTCGATGCGCGAGGCGAGCGCGGCGACGGTGGGCGCTTCGAAGAGGGCGCGCAGGGGCAGCTCGACATCCAGCGTGGAGCGGATGCGGGAGATGACCTGGGTGGCCAGCAGCGAGTGACCGCCCATCTCGAAGAAGCTGTCGGTGACGCTGACCCGAGGCAGGCGCAGGATGGCGGAGAACAGCTCGGCCAGCTTCGCCTCCAGCGGGGTGCGCGGGTCGGTGTAGGGCTGAGCGCCGCGCAGGTCCGCCGCGTCAGGCATGGGCAGCAGGTTGCGAGCGAGCTTGCCGCTGGGGGTTAGCGGCAGGGCCTCCATCATGACGAAGGCGGAGGGCACCATGTACTCGGGCAGCCGCCGCTGGAGGAACGTGCGCAGGCTCTCCGCGTCCGGAGCGGTCGCGGCGTCACCCGGCACGACGTACGCCACGAGGCGCTTGTCGCCGGAGACGATCTCCTTGACCACGGCGGCGGTGTCCCGCACGCCGGGAGCGGAGCGGAGGACGGACTCCACCTCGCCCAGCTCCACGCGGAAGCCGCGCACCTTCACCTGACCGTCGAGGCGGCCGAGGAACTCCAGGTTACCGTCCGGCCGCCACTTCGCCGCGTCGCCGGAGCGGTACATGCGCGCGCCGGGCTCGGAGTTGAAGGGATTGGGCACGAAGGCCTTGGCCGTCAGGTCCGGCCGGTCCAGGTAGCCATGGGCCAGGTGCGTGCCGCCGACGTACACCTCGCCGGCCACGCCCACCGGGCAAGGCTGCCCGTAGGCGTCGAGCACATAGAGCTGCGTATGTGCCAACGGTGAGCCGACGCACGGCAGGCGGGGCCACGTGGACGGAGGGCCTTGCAGGCGGTAGGCGGAGACGACGTGCGCCTCGGAGGGGCCGAACTGGTTCTCCAGCACGCACCCGGGCAGCCTCTCGAAGAAGGCCACCAGCGCCGGAGTCACCTGGAGTTGCTCGCCCGCGGTGACGACTTCAGAGAGGGCACGGGGCAGCGTGGCGCCGTGGGAGACGGCGTCGGCCATGGCCTGGAGCGCGACGAAGGGCAGGAAGAGACGCTCCACGGCGTGCTGGTGCATGAAGTCCAGCAGGGCGGGGATGTCCTGACGCAGGCCGCCGGTGGGCAGCAGCACGGTGCCGCCCATCCACCAGGTGCTGAAGAGCTCCTGGAAGGAGACGTCGAAGTTGAGGGAGGCGAACTGGAGGGTGACGCCGGAGGGGTGGACGGACTGGGGGTTCTGCCAGGCGAGCAGGAAGCTGACGGCGCGGTGGGGCATGACGATGCCCTTGGGCCGCCCGGTGCTGCCGGAGGTGTAGACGAAGTAGCAGATGGCCTCGGGAGACAGCTCGCGGCCCGGGGGAACATGGGTGGGCTGGCGCGAGAGGGTGTCCGTCTCGGTGTCCACGCACACTCGCTGGGCGGGCGTGTCCTTGGGCAGTGACGAGAGCAGGTGGGACTGGGTGAGGACGACGGGAGCCTTGGCATCCTCCAGCATGAAGGCAAGGCGCTCGGCGGGGTAGTTGGGGTCCAGCGGCAGGTAGGCGGCGCCAGCCTTGAGCGTGGCGAGCACGGCCACGGTCATCTCCAGGCTCTTGTCCAGGCACAGACCGACAGTGCCACCCACGGGCACGCCAAGCTGCACCAGCCGATGCGCCATCTGATTGGCGCGCCTGTCCAGCTCGGCGTACGTGAGCGAGCGGGTGCCGTCAGTGACAGCGATCGCGTCGGGCGTGCGCGCGGCCTGAGCCTCGACGGGGCGATGCACCAGCACGGGCGTGTGGGGCACGCGCGAGGTGTCGTTGAAGCCTTCCAGGATGTGACGCCGCTCCTCCTCACCAAGCAGCGGAAGGCTCCAGAGCGGCTGGCTCGCATCGGCCACCACCGACTTCAACAGGTGGAGCAGGTGGTCGCCCATGCGGCGCACCGTCTCGGAGTCGAAGAGGTCGGTGTTGAACTCGAGGATGCCGCCGATGTCGTCGCCGAAGTCGCCGAGCAGCAGCGACAGGTCGAACTTCGACGTGGCGCTATCCACACCGAGAGGGCTCACGGCGCCAGCGCCGCTCGCGCCTTCCCGAGCCTGCTCGCGCGGAGTGTTCTGTAGGGCGAGCATCACCTGGAACAGCGGCGCGCGGCTGAGGTCGCGCTCCAGCTTCAGTTCTTCCACCAGCTTCTCGAAGGGGACGTCCTGGTGGGTGTAGGCGCCGAGCGTGGTCTCCTTCACCTGCGCGAGCAGCTCGCGGAAGCGCATCGTCGGAGCCAACCGCCCACGCAAGGCGAGCGTGTTGACGAAGAAGCCGACGAGGCCCTCCAGTTCGGTGCGCTGGCGGTTGGCGATGGGTGAGCCGATGACGATGTCGTCCTGGCCGGAGTAGCGCGATAGCAGCACCTGGAAGGAGGCCAGCAGGGCCATGTAGGGCGTGACGCCCTCGCGCTCGCACAGGGCGCGGAGCGCGGACGTGAGGTCCTCGCCCAGGCGCAGCGGGAGGGTGGCGCCCCGGTAGGTCATGACGGGCGGACGAGGCCTGTCGGTGGGCAGCTCCAGCGCGGTGGGCACGCCGGCGAGCTGGTTGCGCCACCAGGCCACCTGCCGCTCCAGGGCGTCGCCCTTCAGCCAGCCGCGCTGCCATGCGGCGTAGTCGGCGTACTGGAGCGTCAGCGGCTGCAGCGGCGAGGGCAGGCCGCGCGAGAAGGCCGGATAGAGCGTGCCCACCTCGCGCATGAGGATGCCGTTGGACCAGCCGTCCGAGACGATGTGGTGGACGGTGACCACGAGCACATGGCGCTGCTCCGCCAGCCGCACCAGGGTGGCGCGCATCAGCGGGGCCTGGGCGAGGTCGAAGGGCTTCTGCGCCTCGGCGAGAGCCAGGCGCCGGGCCTCGGCCTCCCGCTGGGACTCGGGCATGTCACCCAGGTCCACGAGAGGGAGAGCCAGCTCGACGTCGGAGTGGACGACCTGGACGGCTTCTCCGTCCGCCTGGCTGTGGAAGCTGGTGCGAAGCGCCTCGTGGCGACGGACGAGCTCCTGCAGAGAGCGGGTGAGCGCCTCATGGTGCAGCACCCCGTCAATCCGGACAGCGAAGGGGATGTTGTAGAAGGCGCTGCCGGGCTGGAGCCTGTCGAGGAACCACAGGCGCTGCTGGGCGAAGGACAGGGGCAGCGGGCCTGTACGGGGCACGGGCACCAGCGGCGGCAACTGCTCGCCGGAGGTGGCACGAGCGGACTCCACGCGGAGCGCGAGCGAGGCGATGGTGGGCGCCTCGAAGAGAGCGCGCACGGGCAGGTCCACCTCGAAGGCGCGGCGCACGCGGGAGACCACCTGGGTGGCGAGGAGGGAGTGGCCGCCGAGGGCGAAGAAGTCCTCGGTGACGCTGACCTTCTCGAGGTGGAGCACCTCGGCCCAGATGGAGGCGAGCTGCTCTTCGGCGGAGTTGCGAGGGGCAACGAAGGAGGCGAGGGAGTCTGCGGAGAAGTCGGGAGCGGGGAGTGCCTTGCGGTCGACCTTGCCGTGGGTATTGAGGGGCAGTGCCGGGAGGAAGACGAAGGCGGAGGGCACCATGTACTCGGGCAGCGAGCGCAGGAGGGTGGCGCGCAGCTCGTTGGTGTCGAGGTGGGTGGCGGAGTCAGTGACGAGGTAGGCGACGAGGCGTGCGTTGCCGGGCACATCCTCACGGGCGAGGACGACGGCGCGACGCACCTCGGGCAGCGCCTCGAGGGCGGTCTCGATTTCCCCCAGCTCGATGCGGAAGCCGCGCAGCTTCACCTGGAAATCGATGCGGCCCAGGTAGTCCAGCTCCCCGTTGGCCAGCCACCGCACCTTGTCGCCCGTGCGGTACAGGCGAGCACCCGGCGTGACGCTGAACGGGTCGGGGATGAACTTCTCGGCGGAGAGTTCGGGGCGGTTGAGGTAGCCGCGAGCGACACCGGCGCCGCCGATGAAGAGCTCACCAGGCACGCCAGTAGGCACCGGGCGCAGGTTCTCGTCGAGGACGTACACCTGCACGTTGGCCAGCGGTCCACCCAGAGAAGGACGGGACGCACCGCGCACCGCACGGGCGGTGGTATCCACGGTGCACTCGGTGGGGCCGTAGACGTTGAAGCACTGGATGAAGGGGTGGGCCGACAGCTTTGCCCAGAGGACTTCATCCACCGCCTCACCACCCACCAGCACGCGCAAAGTACGGCGGGAGGCGAGTCCCTCCTCCAGCAGCAGGCGCAGGTGAGAGGGCGAGCAGTCGAGCACGTCGAGCTGGTGCTTCTCCACCCACGCCTTGAGCAGGGCCACGTCCTCGCGGGCCGCCTGGGGCACCACGCAGAGGGCATGGCCGTCGGCCACCTGGACGAGTTGCTTCACCGAGGCATCGAAGGCCAGCGGCGCATTGAGGCTGACGCGCAGCGAGCGCTCCACGCCGGAGTAGACGGCGGAAGCCAGGGCGGCCCGCAGGTTCATCACCGAGGCGTGCTGCACCATGACGCCCTTGGGGCGGCCGGTGGAGCCGGAGGTGTAGATGACGTAGGCGAGGTGCTCGGGCGAGGTGACGCGGGAGGGGTTGGCGTCGGACTCGCGGGCGAGCGTCTCGGCGAAGGAGGCGTCATCCAGGAAGAAGGCCTCGGCGGAGGAGCCTTCGAAGCGCTCGGAGAGATGGCGCTGGGTGAGTGCGAGGCGCGCCCCGCAGTCCTGGAGCATGAAGGCCAGGCGCTCGCGCGGGTAGGCGGGGTCCATGGGGACGTAGGCGCTACCGGCCTTGAGGATGGAGAGGAGGGCGACGACCATGTCGACGCCACGCTCCATGCAGAGGGCGACGCGCACCTCGGGGCCGACGCCGCGCGAGCGCAGCCAGCGAGCAAACTGGTTGGCGCGGCGGTTGAGCTGGGCGAAGGAGAGCGAGGCGGAGTCGTCGAGAACGGCCAGCGCATCCGGAGTGCGAGCGGCCTGGACTTCGAAGCGCTCGTGCAGGGCGCCGTCCCAGTTCAGCTCGCGGCGCGTGTCATTCCACTGGTTGAGGATCTGCCGCCGCTCGGAGGCAGGCAACAGGGGCAGCTCGCCGATGCGGGTGTCGGGAGCGGAGACAGCGGTCTCCAGCAGGGTGGCCAGGTGCTCCACCATGCGAGCAATGGTGGAGGCGTCGAACAGGTCCGTGCGGTAGGTCAGCGTGCCGCCAATGCCATCGGGCTGCTCGGAGAGCGAGAGCGTCAGGTCGAACTTCGTGGCCTGCATCCCCGACTCGAAGGACTCGATGCGCAGCGGCGTGCTGTTCGCGTCCCCCTTCACCTCGATGTTGGCGGTGGGGGCGTTCTGCAGCGCGAACATCACCTGGAACAGCGGCGAGTGGCTCAGGCTGCGCTGCGGGCGCAGCTCCTCGACGAGCTTCTCGAAGGGCACGTCCTGATGGTCGTAGGCGCCCAGCGTCGTAGCGCGCACCTGGGCAAGCAACTCGCGGAAAGTCGCGCGCGAGTCGATGCGGGAGCGCAGCACGAGGGTGTTGACGAAGAACCCGATGAGGCCCTCGGTCTCCTGACGGGTGCGGCCGGCGATGGGCGAGCCGATGGAGACGTCGTCCTGGCCGGAGTAGCGCGCCAGCAGCACCTGCCAGCCGGCGAGCAGCGCCATGAAGGGCGTCAGGCCCTCACCGCGGCACAGCGAAAGCAGTGCCTCCGTCAGGGACTTCGACAGGTGCACCGGCTGCAAGGCGCCACGGTGGGACTGGATGGCGGGGCGAGGCCTGTCGGTGGGCAGCTCCAGCACGGGCGCGGCACCGGACAGCTGCCGACGCCAGTAGGTCAGTTGATTCTCCAGCGCTTCGTCGCGCAGCCACGAGCGCTGCCAGGAAGCGAAGTCTGCGTACTGGATGGGCAGAGCGGGCAGGCGGGCCTCCTGGCCCGTGGCGTGCGCCGCGTAGAACGCGGCCAGCTCGCGCACCAGTACACCCATGGACCAACCGTCGGAGACGATGTGGTGCATGGTGCCGAGGAGCACGTGGTCCTGCTCGCCCAGCCGCAGCAGCAGGGCGCGGAAGACAGGGCCGTTGGCCAGGTCGAAGGGCCGCTGCGCCTCTTGGGAGACGAGGCGGCGGGCCTCGGCCTCGCGCTCGGCGGGGGCCAGGGTGCTCAGGTCCACCACGGTCAGCGGGAAGGCGGCGGCGGGATGGATGACCTGGACGGGCTCGCCGCCCTGGACTGCGAAGGTGGTGCGCAGTGACTCGTGACGCTCCACCAGTGCGGTGAAGGCCCGCTCCATGGCGCCCACGTTCAACGGTCCTTGCAGACGCAGGGCGGTGGGCATGTTGTAGGCGGAGCTGCCGGGCTCGAGCTGGTCGATGAGCCACAGGCGCTGCTGCGCGAAGGACAGCGGCAGTGCGCCAGTACGCGGCGCGGGGACGAGGGGCGGAGCCTGAGTGCCCGCGCGGGAGGCGTCGATGCGCTCGGCGAGGGCGGCGACGGTGGGCGCCTCGAAGAGGGCGCGCAGGGGCAGCTCCACATCGAAGGTGGAGCGGATGCGGGAGATGACCTGGGTGGCCAGCAGCGAGTGGCCACCGAGTTCGAAGAAGTTGCCGGTGACGCTCACCTGCTTGAGCCGCAGGATGGTGGCGAACAGCGCGGCCAGCTTCTCCTCGGTGGAGGTGCGAGGCGCGACGTAGGAGTCGGCGGAGGCCAGCGCCGCGTCGGGGGCAGGCAGGGCCTTGCGGTCGACCTTGGCATTGGCGGTGAGAGGCAGGGCGTCCAGCCGCACGAGGGCGGAGGGCACCATGTACTCGGGCAGGCGCTGAGCGATGAAGGCACGCAGCGCGGACGTGTCGAGCGACTCGGGAGCGGCGAGGTAGCCGACGAGGCGCTTGTCACCAGGGACGTCCTCGCGAACGAGGGCCACGGCCTGGGCGACGTCGGAGAAGGCCAGCAGGGCGGCTTCGACTTCAGCCAGCTCGATGCGGTAGCCGCGCACCTTCACCTGGGCATCGGCGCGGCCGAGGAACTCCAACACGCCGTCCTTGCGCCAGCGAGCGAGGTCTCCCGTGCGGTAGAGGCGAGCACCGGGGATGCCGGAGAACGCATCCGGGACGAAGCGTTCGGCGGTGAGGGCAGGCTGCTCCACGTAGCCGCGGGCCACACCGTCACCACCGATGAACAGCTCACCCGTGACACCGACGGGCACCGGCTGGCCGGAAGAGTCCAGCAGGTACACGCGGGTGTTGCCGATGGGCTTGCCGATGGGAACGGAGGAGCCCACGTGGGCGACGTCCGTCATGCGGTGGCAGGAGGCGAAGAGCGTCGTCTCGGTGGGGCCGTAGCAGGCGGTGACCGGGATGCGCAGCTCCTCCAACACCCGGCGCACGTGCGGCGCGCTCACGACATCGCCACCCGTGAGCAACTGCCGGATGGAGCGCAGGCTGGGGAAGTTGTTGTCCACCACCTGCGTGAAGAGGCCGGAGGTGAGGTGCAGCGTCGTCACCCCGTGCTTCACCAGCACGGACTCCAGTTCCTTCAGGTCGGAAGGCGAGTGCGGAGGGAACACCACCAGCCGCGCGCCGTGGAGCAGCGGGCCCCAGAGTTCCAGGGTGGAGGCGTCGAAGGAAACAGGCGCGATGAGCAGGAAGGTCTCATCCGGGCCCAGGTGCGCGTAGTCGACACCGAAGACGGTGCGCAGTACGGCGGCCTGCGGAGTACCGACGCCCTTGGGCCGGCCGGTGGAGCCGGAAGTGAAGTCGATGTACGCAAGGCTCTGCGGCATCGCGGCAGAAGGCAGCGCGGAGGTGGGCAGCCCCTCCAGGGACACGTCCTCCAGGACCACGGTGGCCAGTCCGTCCACGGGCAGCTTCGCCCGCAGCGCGCGAGAGGTGACGAGCACGCGAGGACGCGCGTCCTCCACCATGGCCGCGAGGCGCTCACGGGGGTAGGACGGGTCGAGCGGGACGTAGGCGCCGCCGGCCTTGAGGATGGCCACCAACGAGACAATCAGCTCCAGCGAGCGGTCCAGGGCAATGGCGACACGGGAGTCGGTGGACACACCGAGGCCACGCAGGTGCCAGGCGAGCTGGTTGGCACGCTCATCGAGCTGCCGGTAGGTGAGCTTCTCCTCGCCGAACTCGACGGCGACCTTGTCGGAGAAGCGAGCGACGACCTGCGAGAAGACCTCAGGCAGGGTGGAGCCGCGCGGGTACTCGGAGGCGGTGGCGTTCCAATCCACCAGCACCTGCTGACGTTCCACCTGCGTGAGCATGGGCAGCGTCGCGAGGGGCGCCTCGGGCCGGGAGACGAGTGCCTCCACGAGCAGGAGGAAGTGCTCCGCCATGCGCTGCGCGGTGGAGTGCTCGAACAGGTCGGTGTTGTAGCTCAGCAGGCCCTGGTAGCCCTCGGGCAGCTCCGTCAGGTTGAGCTGGAGCTCGAACTTGGCGTTGGGATTATCCACCGCGTCCAGCGGGCGCAGCGCCAGCGCCGGCTGCTGTGCGGGCTGCGCGGTTCCCGCCGCGGGCATCGGCGTGTTCTGCAGGGCGAAGAAGACCTGGAACAGGGGGCTGCGGCTCATGTCGCGAGCCGGCTGCAGCTCTTCCACCAGACGCTCGAAAGGCACGTCCTGGTGCGCGTACGCGCCCAGTGCGGCCTCCTTCACCTGTCGCAGCAGGTCACGGAAGGAGCCACGCGTCTCCAAGCGCGTGCGCATCACGAGCGTGTTGACGAAGAAGCCGATGAGCCCTTCCAACTCACCACGCTGACGGCCGGCGATGGGCGAGCCGACGGTGATGTCCTGCTGGCCGGAGTAGCGAGACAGCAGCACCTGGAAGGACGCGAGCAGGGCCATGAAGGGCGTGGCGCCCTCGCGCTGGCACAGCAGTCGGAGCCGTTCGGACGTCGCGTGCGACAGCGCCACGGGCACCTGAGCGCCGCGGAAGGTCTGCACGGGAGGACGCGGCTTGTCGGTGGGCAGCTCCAACGTGCTCAGCCCGGAGAGCTGGCGCTTCCAGTAACCAATCTGCTCATCGAGCACAGAGCCCTGGAGCCACCCACGCTGCCAGACGGCGTAATCCGCGTACTGGAGGGGCAGGGGCGGCAGGGGCGACGACTTGCCTCGGGAGAAGGCCTCGTAGAGTGCGCCCACCTCGCGCACCAGCACGCCCATGGACCAGCCGTCCGAGACGATGTGGTGCATGTTGAGGGTGAGCACGTGGTCCGTCTCGCCCAGCTTCAGCAGCTGCGCGCGCAGCAGCGGACCGGTGGAGAGATTGAAGGGCCGCAGCACCTCCTCGCGCAGGCGGCGATTCAGCTCGGCGCGGGCGGCCTGGGGCTCCAGGCCACTGAGGTCCACCGTCTCCAGCGGCAGCGAGCCCGTGGGCGCGATGACCTGGAGGGGCTGACCCTCCTGCTGGGTGAAGGTGGTGCGCAGCGCCTCGTGGCGCTGCACCAGAGCGTCGAAGGCGCGGCGCAGCGCATCCGAGTCCAGCACGCCTTCCATGCGCACGAAGGCGGGCATGTTGTAGGACGCACTGCCGGGCTGGAGCTGGTCGATGAACCACAGGCGCTGCTGGGCGAAGGACAGCGGCAGGGCCTCGCCCGTGCGCGGCACGGGGATGATGGCCGGAGCCTGGGCGCCCGGGGAGGTCGCGCGCGAGGACTCGATGCGCGAGGCGAGGGCGGCGACGGTGGGCGCCTCGAAGAGGGCGCGCAGGGGCAGCTCGACATCCAGCGTGGAGCGGATGCGGGAGATGACCTGGGTGGCCAGCAGCGAGTGGCCGCCCATCTCGAAGAAGCTGTCGGTGACGCTGACCCGAGGCAGGCGCAGCATGGCGGAGAACAGCTCGGCCAGCTTCGCCTCCAGCGGGGTGCGCGGGTCGGTGTAGGGCTGAGCGCCGCGCAGGCTCGCGGCGTCAGGCATGGGAAGCAGGTTGCGAGCCAGCTTGCCGCTGGGGGTCAGCGGCAGGGCCTCCATCATGACGAAGGTGGAGGGCACCATGTACTCGGGCAGCCGCTGCTGGAGGAACGTGCGCAGGCTCTCCGCGTCCAGAGTGGCTGCGTCCTCACCCTCGACGTGTGGTGCCGGCACGACGTACGCCACGAGGCGCTTGTCGCCGGAGACGATCTCCTTGACCACGGCGGCGGTGTCCCGCACGCCGGGAGCGGAGCGGAGGACGGACTCCACCTCGCCCAGCTCCACGCGGAAGCCGCGCACCTTCACCTGACCGTCGAGGCGGCCGAGGAACTCCAGGGTGCCATCCGGCCGCCACTTCGCCGCGTCGCCGCAGCGGTACATGCGTGCACCGGGCTCGGAGCTGAAGGGGTTGGGCACGAAGGCTTTGGCCGTCAGGTCCGGCCGGTCCAGGTAGCCATGGGCCAGGTGCGTGCCGCCGACGTACACCTCGCCGGCCACGCCCACCGGGCAGGGCTGCCCGTAGGCGTCGAGCACATAGAGCTGCGTGTGCGGCAGAGGGCCGCCGATGGGCGGCAGCCGCGGCCACGAGGCAGGAGCCCCCTGCAGCCGGTAGGCGGAGACGACGTGCGTCTCCGACGGGCCATACTGGTTCTCCAGCACGCACCCGGGCAGCTTCTCGAAGAAGGCCACGAGCGCCGGAGTCACCTGGAGCTGCTCGCCCGCGGTGACGACTTCAGAGAGGGCACGAGGCAGCGTGGCGCCGTGAGAGACGGCGTCGGCCATGGCCTGGAGCGCGACGAAGGGCAGGAAGAGACGCTCCACGGCGTGCCGGTGCATGAAGTCCAGCAGGGCGGGGATGTCCTGGCGCAGGCCGCCGGTGGGCAGCAGCACGGTGCCGCCCATCCACCAGGTGCTGAAGAGCTCCTGGAAGGAGACGTCGAAGTTGAGGGAGGCGAACTGGAGGGTGACGCCGGAGGGGTGGACGGACTGGGGATTCTGCCAGGCGAGCAGGAAGCTGACGGCGCGGTGGGGCATGACGATGCCCTTGGGCCGGCCGGTGCTGCCAGAGGTGTAGATGAAGTAGCAGTTGGCCTCGGGAGACAGCTCGCGGCCCGGGGGCACATGGGTGGGCTGGCGCGAGAGGGTGTCCGTCTCGGCGTCCACGCACACCCGCTGAGCGGGCGTGTCCTTGGGCAGAGAGGCGAGCAGGTGGGACTGGGTGAGGACGACGGGAGCCTTGGCGTCCTCCAGCATGAAGGCAAGGCGCTCGGCGGGGTAGTTGGGGTCCAGAGGCAGGTAGGCGGCGCCAGCCTTGAGCGTGGCGAGCACGGCCACGGCCATCTCCAGGCTCTTGTCGAGACACAGACCGACAGTGCCGCCCGCGGGCACGCCCAGGGAGACGAGGTGGTGCGCCAGCTGGTTGGCGCGGCGGTCCAGCTCGGCGTACGTGAGCGAGCGGGTACCATCGGAGACGGCGACCGCGTCGGGCGTGCGCGCGGCCTGGGCCTCGACGGGGCGATGCACCAGCACGGGCGTGTGGGGCACGTGTGAGGTGTCGTTGAATCCCTCCAGGATGTGGCGCCGCTCCTCTTCACCGAGCAGCGGCAGGCTCCAGAGCGGCTGGCCCGCGTCGGCCACCACGGACTCGAGCAGCCGGACCAGGTGGTCGCCCATGCGGCGCACCGTCTCGGTGTCGAAGAGGTCGGTGTTGAACTCGAGGATGCCGGCGATGTCGTCGCCGAGGTCGCCAAGCAGCAGCGACAGGTCGAACTTCGACGTGGCGCCGTCCACGCTCAACGCACGCACCGTACCGGCGCCACCCGCATTCTCACGGGCCGGCTCGCGCGGAGTGTTCTGCAGGGCGAGCATCACCTGGAACAGCGGCGAGCGACTGAGGTCGCGCTCCAGCTTCAGCTCTTCCACCAGCTTCTCGAAGGGGACGTCCTGGTGGGTGTAGGCGCCGAGCGTGGTCTCCTTCACCTGCGCGAGCAGCTCGCGGAAGCGCATCGTCGGAGCCAGCCGCCCGCGCAGGGCGAGCGTGTTGACGAAGAAACCGACGAGCCCTTCGAGTTCGGTGCGCTGGCGATTGGCGATGGGGGAACCGACGACGATGTCGTCCTGGCCGGAGTAGCGCGACAGCAGCACCTGGAAGGAGGCCAGCAGGGCCATGAAGGGCGTGACGCCTTCACGCTCGCACAGGGTGCGGAGCGCGGACGTGAGGTCCTCGCCCAGGCGCAGCGGGAGGGTGGCGCCCCGGTACGTCATGACGGGCGGACGAGGCCTGTCGGTGGGCAGCTCCAGGGCGTGAGGCACGCCGGCGAGCTGGTTGCGCCACCAGGCCACCTGCTGCTCCAGGGCGTCGCCCTTCAGCCAGCCGCGCTGCCATGCGGCGTAGTCGGCGTACTGGAGCGTCAGCGGCTGCAGCGGAGACGGCAACCCCCGCGCGAAGGCGAAGTAGAGGGCGCCGACCTCCCTCATGAGGACACCGTTGGACCAGCCGTCCGAGACGATGTGATGGACGGTGACCATGAGCACATGGCGCTGCTCCGCCAGCCGCACCAGGGTGGCGCGCATCAGCGGGGCCTGGGCGAGGTCGAAGGGCTTCTGCGCCTCGGCGAGAGCCAGGCGCCGGGCCTCGGCCTCCCGCTGGGACTCGGGCACGTCGCCCAGGTCCACGATCGACAAGGTCAGTCCCGCGTCCGGATGGACGACCTGAACGGCCTCGCCGTCCTCCTGACTGTGGAAGCTGGTGCGAAGCGCCTCGTGGCGGCGGACGAGCTCCTGGAGGGAGCGGGTGAGCGCCTCGTGGTGCAGCACCCCGTCGATCTCGACGGCAAAGGGGATGTTGTAGAAGGCGCTGCCGGGCTGGAGCCTGTCGAGGAACCACAAGCGCTGCTGGGCGAAGGACAGCGGCAGCGGGCCGGTGCGGGGCACGGGCACCAGCGGCGGCAACTGCTCGCCGGAGGTGGCACGAGCGGACTCCACGCGGAGCGCGAGCGAGGCGATGGTGGGCGCCTCGAAGAGGGCGCGCACGGGCAGGTCCACCTCGAAGGCGCGGCGTACGCGGGAGACCACCTGGGTGGCGAGGAGGGAGTGGCCGCCGAGGGCGAAGAAGTCCTCGGTGACGCTGACCTTCTCCAGGTGGAGCACCTTGGCCCAGATGGAGGCGAGCTTCTCTTCGGCGGAGTTGCGAGGGGCGACGAAGGAGACGAGGGAGTCGGCGGAGAAGTCGGGAGCGGGGAGGGCCTTGCGGTCGACCTTGCCGTGGGTGTTGAGGGGCAGTGCCGGGAGGAAGACGAAGGCGGAGGGCACCATGTACTCGGGCAGCGAGCGCAGGAGGGTGGCGCGTAGCTCGGTGGTGTCGAGTTGGGTGGCCGCGTCGGTGCCCGGATGGGAAACCGCGCCGGTGGCGGGAGCCGTGCCGCGAGGCGAAACCGCGTCGGTGACGAGATAGGCGACGAGGCGCGCGTTGCCGGGCACATCCTCACGGGCGAGGACGACGGCACGACGCACCTCAGGCAGCGTCTCGAGGGCGGTCTCGATTTCCCCCAGCTCGATGCGGAAGCCGCGCAGCTTCACCTGGAAGTCGATGCGGCCCAGGTAGTCCAGCTCCCCGTTGGCCAGCCACCGCACCTTGTCGCCCGTGCGGTACAGGCGAGCGCCCGGCGTGGAGGAGAAGGCATCCGGGATGAACTTCTCCGCGGAGAGCTCGGGACGGTTGAGGTAGCCGCGAGCGACACCGGCGCCACCGATGAAGAGTTCACCAGGCACGCCGGTGGGCACCGGGCGCAGGTTCTCGTCGAGGACGTACACCTGCACATTGGCCAGCGGCCCGCCCAGAGAAGGACGGGAGGCACCGCGCACCGCACGGGCGGTGGTGTCCACGGTGCACTCAGTGGGGCCGTAGACGTTGAAGCACTGGATGAAGGGGTGGGCCGACAGCTTCGCCCAGAGGACTTCGTCCACGGCCTCACCACCCACCAGCACGCGCAAAGTACGGCGGGAGGCCAGGCCCTCCTCCAGCAGCAGGCGCAGGTGAGAGGGCGAGCAGTCGAGCACGTCGAGCTGGTGCTTCTCCACCCACGCCTTGAGCAGGGCCACGTCCTCGCGGGCCGCCTGGGGCACCACGCAGAGGGAATGGCCGTCGGCCACCTGGACGAGTTGCTTCACCGAGGCATCGAAGGCCAGCGGCGCATTGAGGCTGACGCGCAGCGAGCGCTCCACACCGGAGTAGACGGCGGAAGCCAGGGCGGCCCGCAGGTTCATCACCGAGGCGTGCTGCACCATGACGCCCTTGGGGCGGCCGGTGGAGCCGGAGGTGTAGATGACGTAGGCGAGGTGCTCGGGTGAGGTGAGGCGGGAGGGGTTGGCGTCGGACTCGCGGGAGAGCGCCTCGGTGAAGGAGGCGTCATCCAGGAAGACGGCCTCGGCGGAGGAGCCTTCGAAGCGCTCGGAGAGGTGGCGCTGGGTGAGTGTGAGGAGGGCGCCGCAGTCCTGGAGCATGAAGGCCAGGCGCTCGCGCGGGTAGGCGGGGTCCATGGGGACGTAGGCGCCACCGGCCTTGAGGATGGCGAGGAGGGCGACGACCATGTCGACGCCACGCTCCATGCAGAGGGCGACGCGCACCTCGGGGCCGACGCCGCGCGAGCGCAGCCAGCGGGCGAGCTGGTTGGCGCGGCGGTTGAGCTGGGCGAAGGAGAGCGAGGCGGAGTCGTCAAGCACAGCCAGCGCATCCGGAGTGCGGGCCGCCTGCACTTCGAAGCGCTCGTGCAGGGCGCCGTCCCAGTTCAGCTCGCGGCGCGTGTCATTCCATCGCTCCAACACCTGTTGCTGCTCGGAAGCGGGCAGCAGGGGCAGCTCGCCGAGGCGGGTGTCGGGAGCGGAAACGGCTGCCTCCAGCAGGGTGGCCAGGTGCTCCACCATGCGGGTGATGGTGGAGGCGTCGAACAGGTCCGTGCGGTAGGTCAGCGTGCCACCGAAGCCGTCGGGTCCGTCTGAAAGCGAGAGGGTCAGGTCGAACTTCGTGGCCTGCATCCCCGAATCGAAGGGCTCCATGCGCAGCGGCGGGCTGTTCGCGTCCCCCTTCACCTCGATGTTGGCGGTGGGGGCGTTCTGCAGCGCGAACATCACCTGGAACAGCGGCGAGTGGCTCAGGCTGCGCTGCGGCCGCAGCTCTTCGACGAGCTTCTCGAAGGGCACGTCCTGATGGTCGTAGGCGCCCAGCGTCGTAGCGCGCACCTGGGCAAGCAACTCGCGGAAGGTCGCGCGCGAGTCAATGCGGGAGCGCAGCACGAGGGTGTTGACGAAGAAGCCGATGAGGCCCTCGGTCTCCTGGCGCGTGCGGCCTGCGATGGGCGAGCCGATGGAGACATCGTCCTGGCCGGAGTAGCGCGCCAGCAGCACCTGCCAGCCGGCGAGCAGCGCCATGAAGGGCGTCAGGCCTTCACTGCGGCACAGGGCCATCAAGGACGCCGTCAGGGACTTCGACAGGCGCACCGGCTGCGAAGCGCCGCGGTGGGACTGGATGGCGGGACGCGGCCTGTCGGTGGGCAGCTCCAGCACGGGCGCGGCACCGGACAGCTGCTGACGCCAGTACCCGAGCTGCTTCTCCAGCGCTTCGTCGCGCAGCCACGAGCGCTGCCAGGAGGCGAAGTCGGCGTACTGGATGGGCAGAGCGGGGAGGTGGGCCTCCTGGCCCGTGGTGTGCGCCGCGTAGAAGGTGGCCAGTTCGCGCACCAGCACGCCCATGGACCAGCCGTCGGAGACGATGTGGTGCATGGTGCCGAGGAGCACGTGGTCCTGCTCGCCCAGTCGCAGCAGCAGTGCGCGGAAGACAGGGCCGTTGGCCAGGTCGAAGGGCCGCTGCGCCTCTTGGGAGACGAGGCGACGGGCTTCGGCCTCGCGCTCGGCGGGAGGCCGGGTGCTCAGGTCCACCACGGTCAGCGGGAAGGCGGCGGCGGGGTGGATGACCTGGACGGGTTCGCCGTCCTGGACGGCGAAGGTGGTGCGCAGTGACTCGTGACGCTCCACCAACGCGGTGAAGGCCCGCTCCATGGCGCCCACGTTCAACGGCCCCTGCAGGCGCAGGGCGGTGGGCATGTTGTAGGCGGAGCTACCGGGCTCGAGCTGGTCGATGAGCCACAGGCGCTGCTGCGCGAAGGACAGCGGCAGCGCGCCGGTACGCGGGACGGGGACGAGACGCTGAGTCCGGGTACCCGCGCCAGAGGCATCGATGCGCTCGGCGAGGGCGGCGACGGTGGGCGCCTCGAAGAGGGCCCGCAGGGGCAGCTCCATGCCGAAGGTGGAGCGGATGCGGGAGATGACCTGGGTGGCCAGCAGCGAGTGGCCGCCCAGCTCGAAGAAGTTGCCGGTGACGCTCACCTGCTTGAGCCGCAGGACGCTGGCGAACAGCTCCGCCAGTTGCTCCTCGGTGGCGTTGCGAGGCGCGACGTAGGCCTCGGTGGGTGAGGCCAGCGCCGCGTCGGGGGCGGGCAGGGCCTTGCGGTCGACCTTGGCATTGGAGGTGAGAGGTAGGGCGTCCAGCCGCACGAGGGCGGAGGGCACCATGTACTCGGGCAGCCGCTGCTTCAGGGAGTCGCGCAGGGCGCTGATGTCGAGCGACTCGGGAGCGGCGAGGTAGCCGACGAGGCGCTTGTCACCGGGGACGTCCTCGCGAACGAGGGCCACGGCCTGGGCCACGCCCGGGAAGGCGAGCAGGGCGGCTTCGACTTCAGCCAGCTCGATGCGGTAGCCGCGCACCTTCACCTGGGCATCGGCACGGCCGAGGAACTCCAGCACGCCATCCTTGCGCCACCGGGCGAGGTCACCCGTGCGGTAGAGGCGAGCACCGGGGATGCCACTGAACGCATCCGGGACGAAGCGCTCAGCGGTGAGCGCAGGCTGCTCCACGTAGCCGCGGGCGACGCCGTCACCACCGATGAACAGCTCACCCGTGACACCCACGGGTACCGGCTGGCCGGAAGCGTCCAGCAGGTACACGCGGGTGTTGCCAATGGGCTTGCCGATGGAGACGGAGGAGCCCACGTGGGCGACGTCCGTCATGCGGTGGCAGGTGGTGAAGAGGGTGCCCTCGGTGGGGCCGTAGCAGGCCGTCACCGGAATGGATATTCCCTCCAGCACCCGGCGCACGTGGGGCGCGCTCACCACGTCGCCACCCGTGAGGAGCTGCTTCACGCCACGCAGCGCGGCGAGGTTGTTGTCCACCACCTGGGTGAAGAGACCGGAGGTGAGGTGGAGCGTGGTGACACCGTGCTTCACCAGCACGGACTCCAGTTCCTTCAGGTCGGAAGGCGAGTGGGGCGGGAAGACTACGAGGCGGGCGCCATGGAGCAGCGGACCCCAGAGTTCCAGGGTGGAGGCGTCGAAGGAGACGGGTGCGATGAGCAGGAACGTCTCGTCGGGGCGGAGGTGCGCGTAGTCGACACCGAAGACGGTGCGAAGCACGGCGGCCTGCGGAGTGCCAACGCCCTTGGGCCGGCCGGTGGAGCCGGAGGTGAAGTCGATGTACGCGAGGCTCTGCGGCAGCGCGGCAGAAGGCAGCGCGGAGGTGGGCAGCCCCTCCAGGGACACGTCCTCCAGCACCACGGTGGACAGTCCCTCTACGGGCAGCTTCGTCCGCAGCGCGCGAGAGGTGACAAGCACGCGAGGACGCGCGTCCTCCACCATGGCCGCGAGGCGCTCACGGGGGTAGGACGGGTCGAGCGGAACGTAGGCGCCACCGGCCTTGAGGATGGCGACGAGCGAGACAATCAGCTCCAGGGAGCGGTCCAGGGCAATGGCGACACGGGAGTCGGTGGACACACCGAGGCCACGCAGGTGCCAGGCGAGCCGGTTGGCGCGCTCATCGAGCTGCCGGTAGGTGAGCTTCTCCTCGCCGAACTCGACGGCGACCTTGTCGGAGAAGCGAGCGGCGACCTGCGAGAAGACCTCGGGCAGGGTGGAGCCGCGCGGGTACTCGGAGGCAGTGGCATTCCACTCCACCAGCACCTGCTGACGCTCCGCCTGCGTGAGCATGGGCAGCGTCGCGAGGGGCGCCTCGGGCCGGGCCACCATCACTTCCACCAGCGCGCGGAAGTGCTCCGCCATGCGCTGCGCGGTGGTGCTCTCGAACAGGTCGATGTTGTAGCTCAGAGTGCCTTGGTAGCCCTCGGGCAGTTCCGTCAGGTTGAGCTGGAGCTCGAACTTGATGTTGGGGTCTTCCGGCGGCGTCAGCGGGCGCAGCGCCAGCACGGGCTGTTGTGCGGCCTGTGCGTTCCGCGCCGCGGGCATCGGGGTGTTCTGCAGGGCGAAGAAGACCTGGAACAGGGGGCTGCGGCTCATGTCGCGAGCCGGCTGCAGCTCTTCCACCAGACGCTCGAAGGGCACGTCCTGGTGCGCGTACGCGCCCAGCGCGGCCTCCTTCACCTGCCGCAGCAGGTCACGGAAGGCGCCACGCGTCTCCAAGCGCGTGCGCATCACGAGCGTGTTGACGAAGAAGCCGATGAGGCCTTCCAACTCACCACGCTGACGGCCGGCGATGGGCGAGCCGACGGTGATGTCCTGCTGGCCGGAGTAGCGGGACAGCAGCACCTGGAAGGACGCGAGCAGGGCCATGAAGGGCGTGGCGCCCTCGCGCTGGCACAGCACCCGGAGCTTCTCGGACGTCGCGTGCGACAGCGCCACGGGCACCTGAGCGCCGCGGAAGGTCTGCACGGGAGGACGCGGCTTGTCGGTGGGCAGCTCCAACGTGCTCAGCCCGGAGAGCTGGCGCTTCCAGTAACCAATCTGCTCATCGAGCACCGCGCCTTGCAGCCACCCACGCTGCCAGACGGCGTAGTCCGCGTACTGGAGCGTCAACGGGGGCAGGGGAGAGGGCCGGCCCTGGGAGAAGGCCTCATAGAGTGCGCCCACCTCGCGCACCAGCACGCCCATGGACCAACCGTCCGAGACGATGTGGTGCATGTTGAGGGCGAGCACGTGGTCCGTCTCGCCCAGCTTCAGCAGCTGCGCGCGCAGCAGCGGACCGGTGGAGAGGTTGAAGGGCCGCAGCATCTCTTCACGCAGGCGGCGCTCCAGCTCGGTGCGGGCGGCCTGGGGCTCCAGACCGCTGAGGTCCACCGTCTCCAGGGGCAGCGAGCCCGTGGGCGCGATGACCTGGAGGGGCTGGCCCTCCCGCTGGGTGAAGGTGGTGCGCAGCGCCTCGTGGCGCTGCACCAGAGCGTCAAAGGCCCGGCGCAGGGCGTCCGAGTCCAGCACGCCGTCCATGCGCACGAAGGTGGGCATGTTGTAGGACGCACTGCCGGGCTGCAGCTGGTCGATGAACCACAGGCGCTGCTGCGCGAACGACAGCGGCAGCGGACCCGTGCCAGGCAGGGCCGCCAGCGGCGGCGCCGCGAGTTCCTCTTCGGAGCGTCGCTCCGCCTCCAGCCGCTCGGCCAGTCCGGCCACGGTGGGCACCTCGAAGAGGGTGCGCAGGGGCAGCTCCACGTCGAAGGTGGAGCGGATGCGGGAGATGACCTGGGTGGCCAGCAGCGAGTGGCCGCCCAGCTCGAAGAAGTTGCCGGTGACGCTCACCTGCTTGAGCCGCAGGACGCTGGCGAACAGCGCGGCCAGCTTCTCCTCGGTGGCGTTGCGAGGCGCGACGTAGGCCTCGGTGGGCGAAGTCAGCGCCGCGTCGGGAACGGGCAGGGCCTTTCTGTCCACCTTGGCATTGGCGGTGAGAGGCAGGGCGTCCAGCCGCACGAGGGCAGAGGGCACCATGTACTCGGGCAGCCGCTGCTTCAGGGAGTCGCGCAGGGTGCTGATGTCGAGCGACTCGGGAGCGGCGAGGTAGCCGACGAGGCGCTTGTCACCGGGGACATCCTCGCGAACGAGGGCCACGGCCTGGGCCACGCCGGAGAAGGCGAGCAGGGCGGCTTCGACTTCGGCCAGCTCGATGCGGTAGCCGCGCACCTTCACCTGGGCATCGGCACGGCCGAGGAACTCCAGCACGCCGTCCTTGCGCCAGCGGGCGAGGTCGCCCGTGCGATACATCCGCGCACCCGGCACGTTGGAGAAGGCGTCGGGGACGAAGCGCTCGGCGGTGAGGGCGGGCTGCTCCACGTAGCCGCGGGCGACGCCGTCACCACCGATGAACAGCTCACCCGTGACACCCACGGGCACCGGCTGCCCCTGCTTGTCGAGCAGATACACGCGGGTGTTGCCGATGGGCTTGCCGATGGGGACGGAGGTGCCGACGTGGGCGACGTCCGTCATGCGGTGGCAGGAGGCGAAGAGCGTCGTCTCCGTCGGGCCGTAGCAGGCAGTGACGGGGATGCGCAGCTCTTCCAGCACCCGGCGCACGTGGGGCGCGCTGACGACGTCGCCACCGGTGAGCAGCTGCTTCACGCCACGGAGTGCCGCGAAGTTGTGGTCCACCACCTGGGTGAAGAGGCCCGAGGTGAGGTGGAGCGTCGTCACCCCGTGCTTCACCAGCACGGACTCCAGCTCCTTCAGGTCGGAAGGCGAGTGAGGCGGGAACACCACCAGCCGCGCGCCGTGGAGCAGCGGGCCCCACAGCTCCAGGGTGGAAGCGTCGAAGGAGACAGGCGCGATGAGAAGGAACGTCTCATCCGGCCCGAGGTGGGCGTAGTCGACACCGAAGACGGTGCGAAGCACAGCCGCCTGCGGAGTACCGACGCCCTTGGGCCGGCCGGTGGAGCCGGAGGTGAAGTCGATATACGCGAGGCTGCCGGGCATCGCGGCAGAAGGCAGCGCGGAGGTGGGCAGCCCCTCCAGGGACACGTCCTCCAGCACCACGGCGGCCAGTCCGTCCACGGGCAGCTTCGTCCGCAGCGCGCGAGAGGTGACGAGCACGCGAGGACGCGCGTCCTCCACCATGGCCGCCAGACGCTCACGGGGGTAGGACGGGTCGAGCGGAACGTAGGCGCCACCGGCCTTGAGAATGGCGACGAGGGAGACAATCAGTTCCAGCGAGCGGTCCAGCGCAATGGCGACACGGGAGTCGGTGGACACACCGAGGCCACGCAGGTGCCAGGCGAGCTGGTTGGCACGCTCATCGAGCTGCCGATACGTGAGCTTCTCCTCGCCGAACTCGACGGCGACCTTGTCGGAGAAGCGAGCGACGACCTGCGAGAAGACCTCGGGCAGCGTCGAGCCGCGCGGGTACTCGGAGGCAGTGGCATTCCACTCCACCAGGACCTGCCGACGCTCCACCGCCGACAGCAGCGACACGGAGGCCAGCGGGGCCTCGGGCCGGGCCACCATCACTTCCACCAGCGCGCGGAAGTGTTCCGCCATCCGGTCGATGGTCGCCGCATCGAACAGGTCGGTGTTGTAGCCGAGCGCGCCCTGGTAGCCCTCGGGCGTCTCCGAGAGGTTGAGCTCCAGCTCGAACTTCACCGTGGAGTTCGAGACCTCCAGCGGACGCAGCGACAGGCCCGGCATCTTCACGCCCGACGTGGGCGTGTTCTGCAGGGCGAAGAGCACCTGGAACAGCGGGCTACGGCTCGTGTCGCGCGCGAGCTTCAGCTCGTCCACCAGCTTCTCGAACGGCACGTCCTGGTGCGCGAAGGCGCCGAGCGACGACTCCTTCACCTGCCGCAGCACATCCCGGAACGAGTCCCGGGCGCCCAGGCGCGTGCGCAACACCAGCGTGTTGACGAAGAAGCCGATGAGGCCCTCGTACTCGGCGCGGTTGCGGCCCGCGATGGGCGAGCCCACCACCACGTCATCCTGTCCCGAGTAGCGCGACAGCAGCACCTGGAAGGCGGCCAGCAGCACCATGAAGGGCGTGGTGGCCTCGCGGCGGCACAGGGCGTTGATGGCATCCGACAGCGGCCGCGACAGCTTGATGCCCCGCAGCGCGCCATGGTGCGTCTGCATGGCCGGCCGAGGCCGGTCCGTCGGCAGCTCCAGCGCCTCGGGAGCGCCCGTGAGCTGGTTGCGCCAGAACGCGAGCTGCTTCTCCATCACCTCGCCCTGGAGCCAGTCGCGCTGCCAGCGCACGTAGTCCGCGTACTGCACCTTCAGCTCGGGCAGCGACGAGGGCTGGCCCATCAGGAACGACAGGTACAGCGCCGTCATCTCCTTGACGAGGACGCCCATGGACCAGCCGTCGGAGACGATGTGGTGCACGACCAGCACCAGCACGTGGTCCTGCGCGTCCAGCGTCACCAGCCGCGCGCGCAGCAGGGGGCCCGTCGCGAGGTCGAAGGGCCGGCGGACCTCCTCGTCCGCCAGCCGTCGCGCCTCCGCCTCCCGCTGTCCGGCGGGCACGGCGCGCAGGTCGTCATGGGCAACGGAGAAGGGACCGGGCTCCGCCACGACCTGCACGGGGCCCTGGCCCGAGTCCCGGAACGAGGTGCGCAGCGCGTGGTGGCGGCGCACCAGCTCCGTGAAGGCACGCTCCAGGACCTGGGCGTCCATGTGGCCGGTGAAGCGCAGCCCGTAGAAGATGTTGTAGGCGGCGCTGCCCGGCTGGAACTGGTCCATGAACCACAGGCGCTGCTGGGCGAAGGACAGCGGCAGTCCGTCACCCCCACCGCCCGGAGTGCCCGGCGTGGGCGGCTCGGAGTCCGTCGCGCCGAACAGCCGCGCGGCCAGCTCCTTCGCGTGCGGCGCGCGCAGCAGCGAGTAACCGTCGCCGGGCGTCTCCTCCACCTCGACGCCGCTCTCGACGAGCTCGCCCCAGCCGCGGTCCTTCTCGCCGTCCTCCAGGTCCGGTGCCTCGCTGGCGCGCAGCAGGCGCACCGGTCCGGCGTAGGGCTCCGGCACGTAGCGACGCGCGGCGCGCAGGTGGCTGGCGAACATCTTGAACCGCGCGCGCACCTCGTCCAGCGACGTGCCCTCGGGCAACAGCCCGGCCTTCACGCCCTCGGTGTGCAGGCGCTGGAGCAGCGGCTCGGCGTCCTTGGCCGTGGTGAGCTCCTTGGGCAGCACCAGCGGCTCCACTCCGGCGAGCGCCGCCAGCTCCCTGGCGAACACGGCCGCCTGCGCTCCCGCGGCGGTGGCCTTCGTCGCGGCGTCCGGCGTGGTGGGCGACGGCTCGATGAGCGCGACCTTCGCCTCCAGGCCCTCGCGCTGGAGCTGCTGCGCCATCTCCCAGGCCACGACGCCACCCAGCGCCCAGCCGGCCAGGAGGTACGGGCCCTCGGGCTGAGCGGCGCGCAGCGCCTCCACGTAGAACGCGGCCATGACGTCCACGGACTCGAAGGGCGCGCGGCCGTCGTCGAGCCCGCGGGCCTGGAAGCCGAGGATGGGCTGTCCCTTCGGCGCGTGCTCCACCAGCTCCGCGTAGCAGTGGAGGCGGCCGTCCATGGGGTGGACGAGGAAGAGCGGCCGGCGCGCGCCGTCACCCGCGCGCAGCGGCACGAGCGGCGACCACGGTGCTGCTTCCTTCCGGGGCTCCTTCACGGCGGCGGACTGCGCGGGGGCTGCGCTCACGGGAGACATCGTGTTCTCCGGGGCCGGCGGCTGGGCCTGCCGGGCCTGCTGCTCGCGCTGGAGGAGCGCGGCGAGAGACTCCACGCTGGGTGCCTCGAAGAGGACGCGCAGGGGCAGCTCCACGCCGAGGCTCTTGCGCACGCGCGAGATGACCTGGGTCGCCAGCAGCGAGTGGCCGCCGAGCGAGAAGAAGTTGTCGGTGACGCTGATGCGCGGGACGCGCAGCACCTCGGAGAAGGCCTCCGCGAGCATTTCCTCCAGCGGATTGCGAGGCGCGGTGAACGGCGCCGCGCCACGCAGGCTCTCCTCGTCCGGAGGCGGCAGCGCGCCACGCGCCACCTTGCCGGTGGGCATCAGCGGCAGCGTCTCCAGCCGGACGAAGGCCGACGGCACCATGTACTCCGGCAGCCGCTGGCCCAGGACGCGGCGCGCCTCCTCCGTGTCCCACGGTGCCTCGGCCGGCAGCATCACGTAGCCCACGAGGCGCCGGTCTCCCGGCACGTCCTCGCGGACGATGGCCACCGCGTCGCGCACGCCCGGCAGCCCGCGCAGGGCGACTTCCACCTCGCCCAGCTCGATGCGGAAGCCGCGCAGCTTCACCTGGCCGTCCAGGCGGCCGAGGAACTCCAGGTTGCCATCCGCCAGCCACCGCGCCTTGTCACCGGTGCGGTACAGCCGCGCGCCGGACGGCCCGCCCATCAGGTGCGGCAGGAACTTGTCCGACGTCAGGTCCGGCCGGCCGTAGTAGCCGTGGGCCAGGTTGGTGCCGCCGACGTACACCTCGCCCGCCACGCCGATGGGGCACGGCTGGAAGTGCGGGTCGAGCACGTACAGCTGCACGTTGGTGAGCGGTGAGCCCACCGGCGGCAGCGCCGGCCACTGCTTCAGGTCCGCGGGCGCGCGCCACGCCGTCACCACGTGCGCTTCCGAGGGGCCGTACTGGTTCTCCAGCGTGCAGCCCGGCAGCCGCTCGAAGAAGGAGACCAGCGCTGGCGTCACCTGGAGCTGCTCACCCGCCGTAATCACCTCGCCGAGCGGCGGCAGCTCCTGTTCGGAGAGCGCCGCGTCGCACATGGCCTGCAGCGCGACGAAGGGGAGGAACAGCCGCTCCACCCGGTGCTCGCGCATGTAGCGCAGCATGGCGGGCGGGTCCTGACGCAGCGGCGTGGTGATGAGCAGCACCTTGCCGCCCAGGCACCACGTGCCGAACATCTCCTGGAAGGACACGTCGAAGTTGAGCGACGCGAACTGGAGCGTGGTGGCGTCGGCCTTCGCGGCGCGCTTCATCAGCCACCAGAGCATGTTGCCCACCGCGCGGTGGGACATGACGATGCCCTTGGGCCGGCCCGTGCTGCCGGACGTGTAGACGAAGTAGCAGTTCGTCTCCGGCGACATCTCCACGGCGGGCGCGTGCGTGGGACGCGAGGCGAACGTGGCCGCCTCCTCATCGAGGCGGATGATGCGCGCATTGAGGCCGGCGGGCAGCGCGGAGACCAGCTGCGAGTGCGCGAGCACCACGGGCGCGCCCGTGTCCTCCAGCATCAGCGCGAGCCGGTCCGCCGGGTAGTTGGGGTCCAGCGGCAGGAAGGCGGCGCCGGCCTTCAGCGTCGCCAGCACGGCCACGGGCATGTCCAGGCTGCTGCGCTCCAGGCACAGGCCCACCGTGCCATTCACCGGCACGCCGAGCTGTACGAGGTGGTGCGCGAGCTGGTTCGCACGAGCGTCGAGCTGTGCGTACGTGAGGCTGTTCACGCCGTCGGTCACCGCGACGCGCTCGGGTGTGCGGGCCACCTGGGCCTCCACCCAGCGGTGCATCAGGCCCGGCACGTACGTGGGGTCCACGGCCGCGTTGAAGCCCTGCACCACGGTGTGGCGCTCGGTCTCGGACAGCAGCGGCAGCTTCCACAGCGGCTGGTCCGGGTGGGCGACGGCGCCTTCCAGGAGCCGCTCCAGGTGCCCCACCAGCCGCTCCGCCGTGGCGCGGGCGTACAGGTCGCTGCTGTACTCGAGGTAGCCGTTCAGCCCCTGCGCGGTCTCCATGATGGAGAGCGTGAGGTCGAACTTGGCCGTGCCGCTCGTGGCCTCCACCGGGACCATTCGCAGGTCCGCCGTGTCGTAGGCCTGCTTCACGGCGTTCTGCAGGACGAACAGCACCTGGAACAGCGGGGTGCGGTTCAGGCTGCGCTCGGGCTGCAGCTCCTCGACGAGCTTCTCGAACGGCACGTCCTGGTGCGCGTACGCGCCCAGCGTCGTCTCGCGCACCTTCGCGAGCAGCTCGCGGAAGGAGAGCTGCTCCGTCAGCTGGGTGCGCAGCACCAGCGTGTTGGCGAAGAAGCCGATGAGCCGCTCCAGCTCGGCCTGACCGCGGCCGGCGATGGGCGAGCCGATGCTGATGTCCTCCTGGCCCGAGTAGCGGTGCAGCAGCGCCTGGAAGCCGGCCAGCAGCACCATGAACGTCGTGGCGCCCTCACGGCGCGCCAGGGCCTGCACCCCGTCCTGGAGCGCGCGGGGCATGTTGAAGCTCACGGCGTCGCCGCGGAAGCTGGCCACCGCCGGGCGCGCGAAGTCCGTGGGCAGGTCCAGCGCCGGGGGCGCGCCCGTGAGCTGCTCGCGCCACCACGCCACCTGACGGTCGAGCACGTCGCCGCGCAGCCAGCCGCGCTGCCACACCGTGAAGTCCGCGTACTGGAGCGGCAGCTCCGGCAGCGCGGGAGGCTGATTCCGGGAGAACGCCCTGTACAGCGCCGCCACGTCCTGGAGGAGGACGCCCATGGACCAGCCGTCCGAGACGATGTGGTGCATCGTCATGAGCAGCACGTGCTCCCGCTCGGCCACCTTCAGCAGGCGGGCGCGCAGCAGCGGGCTCTCCGTGAGCCGGAACGGGCGCTGGGCCTCGGTCACCGCGTGCAGCCGGATGCTGGCCTCGCGCGTCTCCGGGGGCATGGCGCGGAGGTCCACCACCTCCAGCGTCAGCGGCTGGGGCGCGTGGACGACCTGCACGGGCTGTCCCTCGTGGCTCTTGAACGAGGTGCGCAGGGATTCGTGCCGGCGCAGCAGCTCCGTGAAGGTGCGCTCCAGGGCGCCGATGTCCAGGTCGCCCTCCAGCCGGACGGCGGCGGGCACGTTGTAGAAGGCGCTGTCGGGCTCGAGCTGGTCGAGGAACCACAGGCGCTGCTGCGCGAAGGACAGCGGCAGGTCGCCCGTGCGCTGTGCGGGCACGAGCGGCGGCGTGTGGATGCCCTGGCCGGCGCGGATGGCCCGGTCCACCCGCACCGCGAGGGACTCCAGCGTGGGCGACTCGAAGAGGTCGCGCAGCGGCAGCTCCACGCCGAACGCGGTGCGCAGGCGGCTGATGGCCTGCGTGGCCATCAGCGAGTGGCCGCCCAGCTCGAAGAAGTTGTCGTGGACGCCCACGCGCTCCATGTCGAGCACCGCGCTCCAGACCTCCGCCAGCCGGGCCTCGGTGGGCGTGCGCGGCGCGAGGAAGTCCGGGCGTCCGTCCGCCGAGGACAGGTCCGGCGCGGGCAGGGCCTTGCGGTCCACCTTGCCGTTGGAGGTGAGCGGCAGGGCCGGCAGCACCACCACGGCGGAGGGCACCATGTACTCGGGCAGCGTCTCCTTGAGGGCGGCGCGCAGGGTGGCGCTGTCCGTCTGGACGCCGTCGTGCGCCACGACGTAGCCCACGAGGCGCTTGCCACCGGGCCCGTCCTCACGCGCCAGCACCACGGCCTCGCGCACGGCGGGCAGCTTCGCGAGCGCGGACTCCACCTCGCCCAGCTCGATGCGGAAGCCGCGCACCTTCACCTGCGAGTCCGCGCGGCCGATGTAGTCGAGCGTGCCGTCCGCCTTCCAGCGCACCACGTCGCCGGTGCGGTACAGCCGCGCGCCGGGCACGCCGGAGTACGGGTCCGGCACGAAGCGCTCGGCGGTGAGGGCGGGGCGGCCCGCGTAGCCTCGGGCGATGCCCACGCCGCCCACGTACAGCTCGCCCTTGACGCCCACGGGCACCGGCTCGCCGCGCGCGTCCAGCACGTACGTGAGCATGTTCGCCATGGGGCGGCCGATGTGCGGCGGGCTGCCGTCCGGCTGGCACACCGCCAGCGTGGCCACCACCGTGGTCTCCGTGGGGCCGTAGCCGTTGATGAACCGGCGGCCCGGGCCCCAGCGCCCGACGATTTCGGCGGACACGGCCTCACCGCCGCAGATGACGGTGCGCAGCGTGGGGTAATCCTCGGCGGGCGTTGCCGCCAGGGCGGCCGGGGTGACGCTGATGACGGTGAGCGCCTCGTCCCGGATGAGCTGCTGGAGCGGCGCGCCCGGCATCAGCTTCTCCATCGGCGCCAGCACCAGCGTGCCGCCGGCGCACAGCGTGGTGAAGATCTCCTCCACCGACAGGTCGAAGCTCAGGCTCGCGAACTGGAGCACGCGGCTGCCCGGACCAATCTCGTAGAACACCGCCTCCTGCGTGACGAGGTTGGACACGCCCCGGTGCTCGATGGCGGTGCCCTTGGGCAGGCCGGTGCTGCCGGACGTGTAGAGCAGGTAGGCGAGGTGGCACGGGGCCACGCCCGTGACGGGCGCCTCGGTGCTCTCGCGCGACAGCGCGTCGCGCTCGGAGTCGAGGCAGAGCGCGCGGGCGCGGTGCGCCTCGGGGAAGCGCTCCAGCAGCGGGGCCTGCGTCACCAGCACCGTCGCGCCGCTGTCCTCCAGCATGAAGGACAGGCGCTCGCGGGGCAGCAGCGGATCCACGGGCACCCAGCCGCCACCGGCCTTCAGGATGCCGAAGAGGCCGACGAGGATGTCCAGCGAGCGCTCGACGCTGAGCGCGACGCGGACCTCGGGCCCGATGCCCCGGCGGCGCAGCGCGTTCGCGAGCTGGTTGGCGCGCTGGTCGAGCTGCGCGTACGTGAGGTGCTCACCCTGGAAGGAGGCGGCCACCACGTCCGGCGCGCGGCGCACCTGGGCCTCGAAGAGCGTGTGGACGCACACGTCCGGGAAGGGCGCGGGGTTGGCGCTCCAGTCCACCAGCAGCCGCCGGCGCTCCTCGCCGGGCAGCAGGGAGAGCGAGGAGAGGGGACGGCTGGCATCGGCCACCATCCCCTCCGCGAGCACGCGCAGGTGCCCCACCATGCGCTCGGCGGTGGAGGCGTCGAACAGGCCGGTGGCGTACTCCAGCTCGGCGAGGAAGCCCTCCGCGGTGCGCGTCATCGAGAGCGACAGGTCGAACTTGGCGATGCGCTGCTCGGCGGACGCGGGTCGCAGGGTGAGCCCCGGCAGCGCGAGCTCGGCGGGCGGGAGGTTCTGGAGGACGAACATCGTCCGGAACATCGGCGCCTGGCGCAGGTCGCGCATGGGCTGGAGCTTCTCGAAGGGGACGTGCTGGTGCGCGTAGGCGCCCAGGGCCGTCTCCCGCACGCGGTGCAGCAGCTCGCGGACGGTCGGCTCGCCCTCCAGGCGGGTGCGCATCACCAGCGTGTTGAGGAAGAAGCCGACGAGTCCCTCCAGCTCGGCGCGGTTGCGGCCGGCGACGGGAGTGCCGACGGAGATGTCGTCCTGCCCGGAGTAGCGCGCCAGCAGGAGCTGGAAGGCGGCCAGGAAGAACATGAAGGGCGTGACGCCCTCGCGCTGGCAGAGGGCTTCCACCGCCTCGGCCAGCTCACGCGGGAAGGTCCGCGTCAGCAGGGCTCCCGGCGGCGCGGGGTGATGCACGCGCGGCCGGTCCGTGGGCAGCTCCAGGTCCTGCGGCGCGCCGTCGAGCTGGCGCCGCCACCAGGTGAGCTGCTTCTCCAGCTCCTCGTCCACCAGCCACCGGCGCTGCCACGCCGCGTAGTCCACGAACTGGAGCGGCAGCTCCGGCAGCGGCGAGCGCCGGCCCTCCGAGAAGGCGGAGTAGAGGGTGGTCAGCTCGCGCACGAGGACGGTCAGGGACCAGCCGTCCGCCACGATGTGGTGGACGTTGAGCATCATCACGTGCCGCTGCTCCTCCAACCGCAGCAGCATGGCGCGCACGATGGGGCCCGCGGCCAGGTCGAAGGGACGCAGGGCCTCCTGGGAGACGCGACGGCGCGCCTCCGTCTGGCGCTCCTCGGCGGACAGGCCGCCCAGGTCGATGACGGGCAACTCCATCGGCGCGGGCTCGGCGATGCGCTGCACGGGGCCTTCGGCGGAGTCGTGGAACGTGGTGCGCAGGGCCTCGTGCCGGCGCACCAGCTCGGAGAGGCTCTCGCGCAGGGCCGGGATGTCGAGCGTGCCGGTCAGCTCCAGCACGGTGAGCATGTTGTAGGCGGGGCTGCCGGGCTCGAGCTGGTCCAGGAACCAGAGGCGTTCCTGCGTGTACGAGGAGGGCAGCCGCTCCGTGCGCGGAACCCGGTCGATGGGCGGGAGCACCCCGGCCTGTCCCGTGCGCACGGCGGCGTCGATGCGCTCGGCGAGCGCGGCGACGGTGGGCGCCTGGAACAGCTCGCGCAGGGACAGCTCGACGTTGAAGGAGGCGCGGATGCGGGAGACGACGCGCGTGGCCAGCAGTGAGTGGCCACCCAGGTCGAAGAAGCTGTCGGTGGTGCTCACGCGCTGCACGCCGAGCACCTGGGTGAAGATGCCCGCCAGCAGCTCTTCGGTGGGCGTGCGCGGGGCGACGTAGGTGCCGGCCGAGGACGTCAGGCTCGGAGCGGGCAGGGCCTTGCGGTCGACCTTGGCGTTGGAGGTGAGGGGCAGGGCGTCCAGCCGCACGAGGGCGGAGGGCACCATGTACTCGGGCAGCCGCTGCTTGAGGGAGTCGCGCAGGGCGGCGATGTCGAGGGACTCGGGAGCGGCGACGTAGCCAACGAGGCGCTTGTCGCCGGGGACGTCCTCGCGGGCCAGGGCCACGGCTTGGGCGACGCCGGGGAAGGCGAGCAGGGCGGCTTCGACTTCGGCCAGCTCGATGCGGTAACCGCGCACCTTCACCTGGGCATCGGCGCGGCCGAGGAACTCCAGCACGCCGTCGTGCCGCCAGCGGGCGAGGTCGCCGGTGCGGTAGAGGCGAGCACCCGGCACGTTGGAGAAGGTGTCCGGGACGAAGCGCTCGGCGGTGAGGGCGGGCTGCTCGACGTAGCCGCGGGCCACGCCATCGCCGCCGATGAACAGCTCACCCGTGACACCGACGGGCACCGGCTGGCCGGAAGAGTCCAGCAGGTACACGCGGGTGTTGCCAATGGGCTTGCCGATGGAGACGGAGGAGCCCACGTGGGCGACGTCCGTCATGCGGTGGCAGGTGGAGAAGAGGGTGCCCTCGGTGGGGCCGTAGCAGGCCGTCACCGGAATGGACATTCCTTCCAGCACCCGGCGCACGTGGGGCGCGCTCACCACGTCGCCACCCGTGAGGAGCTGCTTCACGCCACGCAGCGCCGCGAGGTTGTGGTCCGCCACCTGCGTGAAGAGGCCGGAGGTGAGGTGCAGCGTCGTGACGCCGTGTCGGGTGAGCACCGCCTCCAGTTCCTTCAAGTCGGAGGGAGAGCTGGACGGGAAGACGACCAGCCGGGCGCCGTGGAGCAGCGGGCCCCACAGCTCCAGGGTGGAGGCGTCGAAGGAGACGGGCGCGATGAGCAGGAACGTCTCGTCTGGCCCGAGGTGCGCGTAGTCGACACCGAAGACGGTGCGAAGCACGGCCGCCTGCGGGGTACCGACGCCCTTGGGCCGGCCCGTGGAGCCGGAGGTGAAGTCGATGTACGCGAGGCTCTGCGGCAGCGCCGTCGACGGAGGCGCGGAAGTCGGCTGCCCTTCCAGCGACACGTCCTCCAGCACCACCGCGGACAGGCCGTCGGCGGGCAGCTTCGAAATCAGCTCACGCGAGGTGACGAGCACGCGAGGACGCGCGTCCCACAGCATGGCCGCGAGGCGCTCGCGAGGATAGGACGGGTCGAGCGGGACGTAGGCGCCACCGGCCTTGAGGATGGCCAGCATCGAGACAATCAGCTCCAGGGAGCGGTCCAGCGCGATGGCCACGCGCGAGTCGGTGGACACGCCCAGCCCTCGCAGGTGCCAGGCCAGCCGGTTGGCGCGCTCATCGAGCTGCCGATACGTGAGCTTCTCCTCGCCGAACTCGACGGCGACCTTGTCGGGGAAACGCGCGACGACCTGCGAGAAGACCTCGGGCAGCGTCGAGCCGCGCGGGTACTCGGAGGCCGTGGCATTCCAGTCCACCAGCACCTGCTGGCGCTCCGCCGCCGACAGCAGCGAGACGGAAGCCAGCGGCGCCTCGGGCTGGGAGACGAGCGCTTCCACCAGCGTGCGGAAGTGCTCCGCCATGCGCTGGACGGTGGTGCCTTCGAAGAGGTCGGTGTTGTAGCTCAGCGCGCCCCGGAAGCCCTCCGGAGACTCCGCGAGGTTGAGCTCCAGCTCGAACTTGATGGTGGGGTTCTCCACCTCCAGCGGCTTCAGCTCCAGCCCGGGCGCCTGGAGCGACGGCAGGGCCGCGTTCTGGAGCGCGAAGAGCGCCTGGAACAGGGGGCTGCGGCTCAGGTCGCGCGTGGGCTGGAGCTCCTCCACCAGCCGCTCGAAGGGCACGTCCTGGTGCGCGTACGCGTCCAGCGCCGTCTCCTTCACCTGCCGCAGCAGATGGAGGAACGAGGCACGAGCATCCACCTGGGCACGCAGCACCAGCGTGTTGACGAAGAAGCCGATGAGGCCCTCCAGCTCACCCCGCTGGCGGCCGGCGATGGGCGAACCCACGCTGATGTCCTGCTGGCCGGAGTAGCGCGACAGCAGCACCTGGAAGGCGGCGAGCAGCGCCATGTAGGGCGTGGCGCCCTCCTGCTGGCAGAGCGCCTGCAACCTGCCGGACACGGCCGGCGACAGCGCGACGGGCACCCGCGCACCGTGGAACGTCTGCACGGGCGGACGCGGCTTGTCGGTGGGCAGCTCCAGCGTGGAGACGCCGGAGAGATGCTTGCGCCAGAAGGCGAGCTGCTCGTCGAGCACGTCGCCTCGCAGCCACCCGCGCTGCCACGCCGCGTAGTCCGCGTACTGGAGCTCCAGGGGCGGCAGCGGAGAAGCCCTGCCCTGGGAGAAGGACTCGTAGAGCGCCGCGACCTCGCGCACCAGCACGCCCATGGACCAGCCGTCCGAGACGATGTGGTGCATGTTGAGGGCGAGCACGTGCTCGGTGGGGCCCAGCTTCAGCAGCCGGGCGCGCAGCAGCGGGCCGGTGGAGAGGTCGAACGGGCGCGCCAGCTCCTCGCGCAGGTGGCGCTCCAGCTCGGCGCGAGCGGTCTGGGGCTCCAGGGCGCTGAGGTCCACGGTCTCCAGCGGCAGCTCGACCGCGGCATGGATGCGCTGGAGCGGCTGGCCTTCCTCCTGGAGGAAGACGGTGCGCAGGGCTTCGTGCCGCGACGTCAGCGCGTCCAGGCTCCGGCGCAGGGCCTCGGAGTCGAGCACGCCTTCCATGCGCACGAAGGCGGGCATGTTGTAGGCGGCGCTGTTGGGCTGCAGCTGGTCGATGAACCACAGCCGCTGCTGCGCGAAGGACAGCGGCAGCGGACCCGTCCGCGGCACCGGGACGAGCGGCGGCGCGGCCCGCTGGGGGGGACGGCTGGAATCGATGCGCTCGGCGAGGGCGGCGACGGTGGGCGCCTCGAAGAGGGCGCGCAGGGGCAGCTCCACACCGAAGGTGGAGCGGATGCGCGAGATGACCTGGGTGGCCATCAGCGAGTGGCCGCCCAGCTCGAAGAAGTTGCCGGTGATGCTCACCTGGGAGAGTCGCAGGACGCTGGCGAACAGCTCCGCCAGCTGCTCCTCGGGGGCATTGCGAGGCGCGACGTAGGCCTCGGTGGAGGACACCAGCGCCGCGTCGGGAGCGGGCAGGGCCTTGCGGTCGACCTTGGCGTTGGAGGTGAGGGGCAGGGCGTCCAGCCGCACGAGGGCGGAGGGCACCATGTACTCGGGCAGCCGCTGCTTGAGGGAGTCGCGCAGGGCGGCGATGTCGAGGGACTCGGGAGCGGCGACGTAGCCAACGAGGCGCTTGTCGCCGGGCACGTCTTCGCGGGCCAGGGCCACGGCCTGGGCAACGCCGGGGAAGGCGAGCAGGGCGGCTTCGACTTCGGCCAGCTCGATGCGGTAGCCGCGCACCTTCACCTGGGCGTCGGCTCGGCCGAGGAACTCCAGCACGCCGTCGTGCCGCCAGCGGGCGAGGTCGCCGGTACGGTAGAGGCGAGCCCCGGGGATGCCACTGAAGGCGTCGGGGACGAAGCGCTCGGCGGTGAGGGCGGGCTGCTCCACGTAGCCGCGGGCCACGCCGTCGCCGCCGATGAACAGCTCACCCGTGACACCCACGGGCACCGGCTGCCCCTGCTTGTTCAGCAGGTACACGCGGGTGTTGCCGATGGGCCGGCCGATGGGCACGGAGGTGCCGGGCTGCTCCGGAGACGTCATCCGGAAGCAGGAGGCGAAGAGCGTCGTCTCGGTGGGGCCGTAGCAGGCCGTCACCGGAATGGACATTCCTTCCAGCACCCGGCGCACGTGAGGCGCGCTCACGACATCGCCACCCGTGAGGAGCTGCTTCACACCGCGCAGCGCCGCGAGGTTGTGGTCCACCACCTGGGTGAAGAGACCGGAGGTGAGGTGGAGCGTGGTGACACCGTGCTTCACCAGCACGGACTCCAGCTCCTTCAGGTCGGAGGGAGAGCTGGACGGGAAGACAACGAGGCGCGCGCCATGGAGCAGCGGACCCCACAGCTCCAGGGTGGAAGCGTCGAAGGAGACGGGCGCGATGAGGAGGAAGGTCTCATCCGGCCCGAGGTGCGCGTAGTCGACACCGAAGACGGTGCGCAGCACGGCGGCCTGCGGGGTACCGACACCCTTGGGCCTGCCGGTGGAGCCGGAGGTGAAGTCGATGTACGCGAGGCTCTGCGGCAGCGCCGTCGACGGAGGCGCGGAAGTCGGCTGCCCCTCCAGGGACACGTCCTCCATCACCACGGTGGACAGCCCGTCCAAGGGCAATCCACGCGCGGCTGACAGCGGCGCGGAGGCCGGCTGCTCCGGGGAGGCCAACGTCTCTGACACGGGCAGCTTCGCCAGCAGCGTGCGCGAAGTGATGAGCACGCGCGGACGTGCGTCCTCCACCATGGCCGTGAGGCGCTCGCGAGGATAGGACGGGTCGAGCGGGACGTAGGCGCCACCGGCCTTGAGGATGGCGACGAGGGAGACAATCAGCTCCAGCGAGCGGTCCAGCGCGATGGCCACGCGCGAGTCGGTGGACACACCCAGCCCGCGTAGGTGCCAGGCCAGCCGGTTGGCGCGCTCATCGAGCTGCCGATACGTGAGCTTCTCCTCGCCGAACTCGATGGCGACCTTGTCGGAGAAGCGAGCGACGACCTGCGAGAAGACCTCAGGCAGCGTCGAGCCGCGCGGGTACTCGGAAGCCGTGGCGTTCCACTCCACCAGCACCTGCTGGCGCTCGGCATCGGGCAGGAGGGACAGCTCGCCCAGGCGCGCGTCGGGCCGGGCGACCAGCGCCTCCACGGCCAGGGCCCAGTGCTTCAGCAGTCGCTCCAGGCGGGCCGGGTCGAAGCGCGCCGTGTCGTACGCCAGGCGCAGCTCCAGCCGCGTGCCGGGGAGGATGAGCGCCACCAGCGGCAGGTCCGCCTGCTCCATCGCGCGGACGTCGCGAATGGCCAGCTCGGCGCGAGCGGACTTCACGGCCGCGTCGACGGGGTAGTTCTCGAAGATGAACAGCGACTGGAACAGCGGAGTGCCCCGCGGCACCTGGCTCCAGCCCTGGATGCGTACCAGCGGCGCGTGCTCGTGGTGGCGGCGCTCGCCCTGCTGCGCGTGCAGCCCCTTCATCCACGCGAGCGCCGGAGCCTCCTCGTCCACACGGACGCGCACGGGCAGCGTGTTGATGAACAGGCCCACCGCGCGGTCGATGCCGGGCAGCTCGGCCGAGCGGCCGGAGCCGGTGGCGCCGAAGACGACGTCGTCCTCGCCCGTGTGGCGCGAGAGCGCCAGCGCCCACGCGGCCTGCACCACGGCGTTGGGCGTGAGCTGGTGCTGGCGGACGAAGGCCTGGAGCGCCGAGGTGGTCTCGGCGGACAGCGGCGCGCTCAGCTCCGCGCGCGCGTGGGCCGCGCCGGCGCGCTCGGCGAGCAGGCCGGGCAGCGGCGTGGGGGCGGTGAAGCCACGCAGCGCCTGACGCCAGTACGCCTCCGCCTTCTCCAGCGGCTGCTGCCGCAGCCACGTGACGTAGTCACGGTAGGCCAGGGCCTCGCCCTGCTGGGGCGCGCGGCCGGCGCGCAGGTCCTCGTAGGCGGTGAACAGCCCCTGGAGCACGAGCCCCAGGCTCCAGCCGTCCATCAGCAGGTGGTGGTGCGTCCAGAGAACGCGGTGGTCGCGCTCGCCCAGCCGCACCACCGTCATCCGCGTCAGCGGTGCCCGCTGGGGGGCGAACCCGCGCGCGCGGTCGGCCGCGGCCAGGGCGTCGAAGCGCGCCTGCTGCTCGGCCTCGGGCACGCCGCGCCAGTCCTGCTCCTCCCAGGGCAGCGCCACCTCCGGGTGGACCACCTGCAGGGGCTCCTCGAGTCCATCCCAGACGAAGGCCGTGCGCAGCATCGGGTGGCGCGCCACGGCGGCCTCCCAGGCGCGGCGGAAGGTGGCCAGCTCCACCGTGCCGCCGAACGTCCACGCGAGCTGCGAGACGTAGACGCCCGAGGCGGGCTCCGACAGCGTGTGGAAGAGCATGCCCTGCTGTAGCGGCGACAGCGGGAACAGGTCCTCCACGGCCAGCCCCGCCGGCAGCACCCGGTCCAGCGCGGCCTGCTCCAGCTTCGCCAGCGGGAAGTCGGTGGGCGTGTAGCGGCGCGCGTCCGCGGACGTGCGCTCGGAGATGAGCCGGCGCAGCGCGGACAGGCAGCGCGTGGCCAGCGCCTTCACGGTCTCCTCGTGGTGCAGGGCCTCGCTGTACGTCCAGCCCAGCGTCAGCCGGCCCTCGAAGACGTAGCCGTTGACCTCCAGCAGGTGGGCGCGGTCGCCCTGACGGCTCCACAGCGCGCCGGTGGGCTCGCGCGTGGGCGCGAAGGGCAGCGCCTCGGAAGCCCCGGCGCCGCCGACCTGGTCGAACTGGCCCAGGTAGTTGAAGAGCACCTGCGCCCGAGGCGACTCGCGGAGCGCCCGCGCCCGCGCGTCCTCGGAGAGGTGGCGCAGCAGGCCGTGGCCGATGCCGCGCCGGGGCAGCCGCCGCAGCGAGTCGCGCACCCCGCGCAGCCGGTCGCCCGGCGTGGCGGCGCCGGACACGTCCAGCACCACCGGGTACGTGGCGGTGAACCAGCCCACGGTGCGCGACAGGTCCACGTCGTCGAAGAGGGCCTCGCGGCCATGGCCTTCCAGCTCCACGCGCAGCCGGGACTGGCCCGTCCACTGCGTCAGGCTCTCCGCGAGCCCGGCCAGCAGCACGTCATGGATGTGCGAGCGCCACGCGGCGGGCGTCTCCTGCAACAGCAGGCGCGTCTCCTCCGCGTCCAGCGACACCTGCACCACGCGCGCGGACGCCAGCGTGTTGGCGCCACCCGGCACGTCCACGGGGAGGGCGGGCACCTCGGCGCGGCCCTGCTCCAGCCAGTAGGGCAGCTCGCGCGTCAGCTCCTCGGAGCTGGCGAAGGACTGGAGCTTCTCCGCCCACGCCTTGAAGGACGTCGACTTGGGAGGCAGCGACGGCGTCTGCCCGCGCTGGAGCTGCGCGTAGGCGGTGGCCAGGTCCTCCAGCAGGGTGCGCCACGAGACGCCATCCACCGCGAGGTGGTGCACCGCCAGCAGCAGGCGCGACGGGCGGTTGCCGCCGAGGTGGAAGAGGCCGGCGCGCAAGAGCAGCCCCTCTCCCAGGTCGAGGCTCCCCTGGAGTCGCGTGGCCTCGGCCTCCAGCGTCTGGGCCTGGGCGGCCTCGGGCGTGGAGGACAGGTCCACCTGGACGAGCCGCACCGGCGCGTCCAGGCCGGCGACGTCCTGCCGCCACGCGCCGTCCGCCCCGCGCGTGAAGCGCAGACGCAGCGAGTCGTGGTGCGCCACCAGCGCCTGGAGCGCCTTCTCCAGGCTCGGCACGTCCACCGCGCCGCGCGCGGCCAGGAGGACGGCCTGGTTGTAGTGGTGCGGCAGGGCGGGAGGCTGCTCGAAGAAGGCGCGCTGGATGGGCGTCAGCGGCACGGGGCCGAGCACCAGGCCCTGGTCTGCCCGGGTGTGGCCCTCGCTCTTCGCCACGCTCGCCAGGGCCTCCAGCGTCTGGTGCTGGAAGATGTGGTTGGCGGCCAGGTGCAGCCCCGCCTGCCGGGCGCGGGCGACGAGCTGGATGGAGAGGATGGAGTCGCCGCCCAGCTCGAAGAAGTTGTCGTGCAGGCCGACGCGCGGCACGCCCAGCAGGGCCGCCCAGAGGGTGGCCAGCGCCTTCTCCTGGGGCGTGCGCGGCTCGACGAAGTCCGCGGCCTCGCGCCGGGACGCCTCCGGAGCCGGCAGGGCCTTGCGGTCCACCTTGCCGTTGGGCGTCAGCGGCAGCGCCTTCAGCACCACGAGCGCCGCGGGCACCATGAACTCCGGCAGCCGCTCGGCGAGGAAGGTCCGCAGCGTCTGCGTGTCCGGCTCGGGGCCGTCGCCCTCCTCGGAGGCGGGCACGACGTAGGCGACGAGCCGCGAGCCCGAGGGCCCGTCCGCGCGCACCACGGCCACGGCCTCGGAGACCGTCGGGTGGGCGCGCAGGGCGGACTCCACCTCGCCCAGCTCGATGCGGAAGCCGCGCAGCTTCACCTGGAAGTCGGTGCGGCCGAGGTACTCCAGCGTGCCGTCCGCCTTCCAGCGCACGAGGTCGCCGGAGCGGTACAGCCGCGCACCGGGCACGCCGCTGAAGGCGTCGGGCACGAAGCGCTCGGCCGTCAGCTCCGGGCGTCGCAGGTAGCCGCGCGCGAGCCCCACGCCGCCGATGAACAGCTCGCCGGGGACGCCGGCGGGCACGGGCCGCAGGTGCGCGTCGAGGACGTAGACGCGCACGTTGGCGAGCGGCTGGCCGATGGAGGGCTTCTGCCCGTCGGGCGCGCAGACGGTGAGGGTGGCGCAGACGGTGGCCTCGGTGGGGCCGTAGGCGTTGATGAAGCGGCGGCCCGGGGCCCACTTCGCCACCAGCTCGGCGGAGCACGCCTCACCGGCGGAGACGACGGTGCGCAGCGCGTCCAGCCCCGCCGGCTCCAGCACGGACAGCGCGGTGGGAGGCAGGGTGGCCACCTCCACCCGCCGCTGGCGCAGCAGCGCCATGAGCGAGGGCCCCGGCAGCAGCTCGTCGCGCGAGCCCAGGCACAGCGTGCCGCCGGACAGCAGGGTGATGAAGATTTCGTAGATGGAGGCGTCGAAGCTCGGCGAGGCGAACTGGAGCACGCGCGTGCCCGGCCCGATGCCCAGGGCGGCGGCCTGTGTCTGGGCCAGGTTCGGCACACCCCGGTGCGTCACCATGACGCCCTTGGGGCGGCCGGTGCTGCCGGAGGTGTAGATGACGTAGGCGACGTGGTCCGCCTGGCCGCGCACCCCGGGAGGCGTGGTGGGGTGAAGGGCCAGCAGCGCCTCGTCGGCGTCCAGCATCACCAGCTGCTCGCCCCGCGAGGGCAGCTCGTCCGCGAGCGCCTCGGTGGTGACGATGACTGGCACGGCCGCGTCGGTGAGCATGTAGCCCAGGCGGTCCGCGGGGTAGCTGGGGTCGAGCGGGACGAAGGCGCCGCCGGCCTTGAGCACGCCGAGCATGGCGACGACGAGGTCCACGGAGCGCTCCAGGTGGAGCGCGACGAGCGTGTCCGCGCCCACGCCCAGCGAGCGCAGGTGGTGCGCGAGCTGATTGGCGCGCGCGTCCAGCCCGGCGTAGCTCAGCGACGTGTCACCGTGCAGCAGTGCCGTCGCGTCGGGCGTGCTCCGGGCCTGGGCCTCGAAGCGCTCGTGCACGGTGGCGCCGTCCGGGAAGGGCGCGGGCGCGCCGCTCCACTGCGTCAGCACGCGCTGGCGCTCGGCCGCGTCCATCAGCGGCAGCTCGGACAGGCGCCGTTCCGGGTGGGCGGCGAGGCCCTCCAGCAGTGCCTGGAAGTGGCCCAGCAGCCGCGTCACCGTGGACGCCTCGAAGAGGTCCGTGCGGTAGAGCGTGACGAGCCGCAGGCCCTGGGGCAGCTCCGTGGCCAAGAGCGACAGGTCCACCTGCGCGGTGCCGCTGTCCACCGGCCGCGCCTCCAGCCGCAGCCCCGGCACGTCCAGGGGCGGCAGCGGCGCGTTCTGCAGCGTGAAGCTCACCTGGAACAGCGGCGAGGTGCTCAGCTTGCGCTCGGGCTGGAGCGCCTCCACCAGCTTCTCGAAGGGGACGTCCTGGTGCGCGAAGGCGCCCAGCGACGCCTCGTGCACGCGGCCCATCAGCTCCAGGAAGCTCGGGTCTCCGGACAGGTCCGTGCGCAGCGCGAGCGTGTTGACGAACAGGCCGATGAGGCCCTCCAGCTCGGAGCGGTTGCGGCCGGCCACGGGCGTGCCGACGACGACGTCCTCCTGGCGGCTGTAGCGCGACAGCAGCACGGCGTAGGCGGACAGCAGGACGGTGTAGAGGGTGCGGCCCTCGCGGCGGGACAGGTCCTTCAGCGACTGGAGCAGCGCGGGCGGCAACACCACCGTGAGGCGCGCGCCACGCGTGCTGGCGATGGACGGCCGGGGCTTGTCGGTGGGCAGCTCCAGCACCGCGTCGGCGTCCAGCCGCTGGCGCCACCAGCCGAGCTGCGAGTCCAGCGTCTCACCCTTGAGGAAGTCGCGCTGCCACCCGGCGAAGTCCGCGTACTGCATGGGCAGCGCCGGCAGCGGCGAGGGCTGACCCGCCGCGAGCGCGGGATAGAGCGCGCCCAGCTCCTTGACGAGCAGGCCCAGCGACCAGCCGTCGGAGACGATGTGGTGCACGTCGACCAGCAGCAGGTGCTCGCGCTCGTCCCAGCGGTACAGCACGGTGCGCAGCAGCGGGCCCTTCTCCAGGTCGAAGGTCTGCTGCGCATCGGCGTGCAGGCGCCGCCACGCCTCGGCCTCGCGCTCGGCGGCCGGCGCGTCGCGCAGGTCCACCACGGGCAGCGGCACCTCGACGGACGCGGAGATGTGCTGGGCCACCTTGCCGTCCTGCTCGACGAAGGTGGTGCGCAGCGCCTCGTGACGCTGCACCAGCGTCTGGAGCGAGCGGTGCAGGACGGAGACGTCCAGCGCGCCGGACAGGCGCACGGCGATGGGCTGGTTGAAGACGGCGCTGCCAGGGTTCAGCCGCTCCTGGAACCACATCCGCTCCTGCGCGAAGGACACCGGCGCACGGCGGGACTGACGGCTCTTGTCGCGCAGCAGCTCGGCGAGCCGCGCGCGCTTCTGTTCGGGGGTGAGCGCCATGTCTATGCGTGTCCCGTGGCGACACACCGCCTGGTCGCGAGGCGGCCGCTCCAGGACGAGCGACGCCGAACCAGCCGGTTTGTGTGCGAGCCCACGAGGATCTCCAGCGGGAGGTGAAAAACAGTGAGGAAGAAGAACTCCGCGATAACGAGAATAGCGCCAGAAGCAGACGCATCCCTAATCCCCGGTGCCGGGTGCCGGCGCCGTGATCGGAGTCACTCCAATTACCTCCCTGGAAATCCAGGATGTCAGGCCGGTATCCCGGCAGACGCTCAGGCGGCGTTCACCTCCAGGGCTTGCAACAACTCCGTGAGCCGTTCCGCGACAGCAGAGAGGGTGGGCGGACGGAGCATCGTGAAATGACGGCTCCCCGGCAGCTCCAGCACGCGCGGCTGCATGCCCAGCCAGCGGCCCCAGCCGAGGTCGGCGGGGGGGGTGGGCT
>NZ_JABBJJ010000400.1 GCF_012933655.1 Pyxidicoccus fallax
GCCTCCACCCCCTCCCCCCGCTCCGGCGGAGAAGCGGGGCCGGCTGCTGGTGGTGGACGACGAGCCGCTGGTGTGCACGGCCCTGGCCCGCACGCTGCGGCCCCACCACGAGGTGACGATGTCCACGCGCGCCCAGGAGGCGCTGGACCGCATCATCGCCGGCGAGCGCTTCGACGTCGTCTTCTGCGACCTGATGATGCCGGGCATGAGCGGCATGGAGTTCTACGGCGTCCTGAAGGAGCGCTACCCGGAGCAGGCCCAGCGCGTGGTGTTCCTCACCGGCGGCGCCGTCACCCAGCAGGCCCGCGCCTTCCTCGAGTCCGTCCCCAGCCCCCACCTGGAGAAGCCCTTCGCCGGCCGCGAATTGCTTTCACTCGTGCAGGAGCGGCTCGCGCACCCCTAGTGGAGTGTCCACCTGTGGAAGTTTTGGACAGCCACACCCCGGGGCTGTCCCTCTTCTCCCCAACCGCCGCGCCCCCGCGGCCGGGAACCGTGGGCCGGTAACTCTCCAATCCCGGAGTCGCTTGGAGTCTCAACGGGCGGGCACACGCAGGTGCCCGGAATTCCGAGGGATTCCGCACGGGCTGATCCCCACCTGACGCGCTGGTACGCGGGTTGCTCATGCCCTGACGCGCCGCTCCGCGAGTGTGGGGCGGCCTGTGGTCGGGCGTGGTCCGAAAGGGCCTGGGGGGCCGTTCGACATTCTGGATTTGTCGGAGGCACCTGGACGTGAAGTCGTTGCGGCGCAAAGCATGGAGCACGGGCGCGGGGTGGCTGTGCGCGGCGGTGGTGGCCGCGGGCGGGGCCGCCAGCGCGCGTGAGTCCACTCCCAGCAAGGCCGGCGCGTCCTCCGGGCGGGCCTTCACCGCCGCCACGGTGGTGGAGCGGGCCCGGGCCCTGGCGGCGCGCCCCTACGAGGCGCCGAAGCGCACGCTTCCCGAGGCCTACGCGCGGATGTCCTACGACGCGTACCGGGACATCCGCTACCGCAACGACAAGGCCTTCTGGCGCGCGGATGGCCTGCCCTTCCAGGCGCAGTTCTTCCACCCGGGCTTCCTCTACCCCGAGCCGGTGGTCATCCACGTGGTGGCCGGCGGCCGGGCGGAGCCGGTGCGCTTCTCGCCGGACCTGTACACCTACGGCTCGCTGGTGCCGGCGCCGCCGCTGGAGAAGGCGGACGGCTTCGCGGGCCTGCGCCTCACCCACCCGCTCAACCGGCCGGACCACTTCGACGAGGTGCTGTCCTTCCTCGGCGCCAGCTATTTCCGCGCCCTGGGCAAGGGCAACGTGTACGGCCTGTCCGCGCGCGGCCTCGCCATCGACACCGCGCTGCCGCGCCCGGAGGAGTTCCCCTCCTTCCGCGAGCTGTGGCTGGAGCGTCCGGCCCCCGGCGCGGACCGCGTGGTGGTGCACGCGCTCTTGGACAGCCCGAGCGTCTCCGGCGCGTACCGCTTCACCGTCATCCCCGGCGCGAACACGGTGATGGAGGTGGAGGCGACGCTGTTCGCGCGCAAGGCCGTGGAGCAGCTCGGCGTGGCGCCGCTGACGAGCATGTACCTCTTCGGGGAGAACGACCGGGGCGCGTACGACGACTTCCGCCCCGAGGTGCACGACTCGGACGGCCTCTTCGTCTGGAATGGCGACGGCGAGCAGCTGTGGCGCCCGCTGAAGAACCCGCGGCACCTGAGCGTCTCCAGCTTCCGCGCGAAGGCCCCGCGCGCCTTCGGCCTCCTGCAGCGCGACACCGCCTTCACCAGCTACGAGGACCTGGAGGCCCGCTACGAGCTGCGCCCCAGCGCGTGGGTGGAGCCGGTGGGCGACTGGGGCACGGGCGCGGTGCGGCTGGTGGAGATTCCGACGCCCGAGGAGATTCACGACAACATCGTCGCCTTCTGGGTGCCGGACGCGCCGCTGAAGCCGGGCACGCCCATGCGCGTGGCGTACCGCCTGCACTGGGGCTCCCAGGCGCCGTGGCCGGCGTCGGGCGCCTCCGTCACCGCCACGCGCGAGGCCGCGGGCAGCGCGGCGGGAGCGCGGCGCTTCGTGCTCGACTTCTCGCGCCCCGCCACCGCGGGGGACGGCCCGGTGGAGGCCGTCATCACCGCGTCGAAGGGCCAGGTGCTGCGCACCACCGTGCGGCGCCACGAGCCCTCCGGCGGCTGGCGCGCCACCTTCGAGCTGGTGCCGGACGGCCAGCAGCCCACCGAATTGCGCGCGTACCTCAAGCGCGGTTCCGAGACCCTCACCGAGACCTGGAGCTACCTGTGGACACCGTGATGATGCAGACCTCCCGCCCCTCCACGCTGGAGTCCGTGTGGGTCCGCCCGGAGACCCGCGCGGCGCTCGACACCTTCTTCCAGGGCTTCGGCTTCACCTCGGACGAGGACCTGGCCGCGCTGGCCTTCTGGGTGCTGGCGGGCGCGTGCGAGCAGGGTGAGCGGCCCCAGGCGGCCGTGGCCCTGGCCCGCGCGAGGATGGAGACGTGGCTGGCCGGCGTGCTGGGCCGTGAGGCCGGAGGCTCGGTGCTCGCCCGGGGCCGCGCGGCCTTCGTGCTGTGCGACGGCGCGCGGCTGGGGGCCGGCCTGCTGATGCGCGGCTCGGTGCCGGACAACTTCGCGCGGAAGCTGCGCGCGGCGGTGCCCGTGCCGGCGCCGGCGCAGGTGCCCACGACGATGCCGGAGCAGCAGCTGGTGCTGTGGCCCTTCGGCGACCTGCTCCGCCGCTGGTTCGGCGCGGCGCGGGCGGACGTGTCCACCTCGCCCTGAAGAAGCACGGCCCTCTTCCCTTCCGGAGCCCCTGCCCCATGCACGCCCATTCGTTCTCCCCCGAGAGCGCCGGCCGGAGGCGCGCGTGCGTCCTCGGCCTGGCCGCCGCGTCCACCGTGCTGGGGACGTGGGAGATGCACCGCCTCCTGAGCGTCCGGGGCACCACCGCGCCGGAGCTGGTGCTGGTGGCGCTGTTCTCCCTGTGCTTCGGGTGGATTGCGCTGTCCTTCTGGACCGCGGTGGCCGGCTTCCTCCAGCTCGCCGCGGGGGGGCGCCTGCCCGGGCTGCGGTGGCCCACGGCGGAGGAGGAGTCCGCGAAGCTGTCGTCGCGCACCTCGGTGGTGATGCCCATCCACAACGAGGACCCGGCGGCCGTCTTCGCCAACGTGCAGGCCACGTATGAGTCGGTGGCGGCCACGGGGCATCTGGACGCGTTCGACTTCTACGTGCTGAGCGACTCCACCCGTCCGGAGGCGTGGGTGGCGGAGGAGCTGGCGTGGGCGGAGCTGTGCCGTCGCGTGGGCGGCCAGGGGCGCATCTTCTACCGGCGCCGCACGGACAACACGGGCAAGAAGGCGGGCAACCTCCAGGACTTCTGCGAGCGCTGGGGCCGGCACTACGACTTCACGGTGGTGCTGGACGCGGACAGCCTGATGGACGGCCGCACGCTGGTGAAGATGGCGCGGCTGATGGAGCTGAACCCCCGCACGGGCATCATCCAGGCGCCGCCCCTGTGCGTGGGGCGCAGCACGCTGTTCGCGCGGCTGCAGCAGTTCGCCGGACGGGTGTACGGGCCGGTGGTGGCGGCGGGCGCGGCGGCGTGGCAGCTGGGCGAGTCCAACTACTGGGGCCACAACGCCATCATCCGCACGTCGGCCTTCATCGAGCACTGCGGGCTGCCGGTGCTGCCGGGGCAGCAGCCCTTCGGCGGGCACATCCTCAGCCACGACTTCGTGGAGGCGGCGTTGATGCGGCGCGCGGGCTTCACGGTGTGGCTGGTGCCGGAGCTGGGCGGCAGCTTCGAGCAGCCGCCGCCGAACCTGCTCGCGTACGCGCAGCGAGACCGGCGCTGGTGCCAGGGCAACCTCCAGCACCTGAGCCTGGTGATGGCCGGCGGGCTGCACCCCATCAGCCGGGGCCACTTCCTCATGGGAGTCATGTCGTACGTGGCCTCGCCGCTGTGGCTGATGTTCCTCATGGCCGGGCTGGTGGCGGCGCTGCATGACGGGTGGGTGTCGTGGATGCACCCGGCGGCGCAGCCGGTGGACGTGGGCTTCGACACGGTGGGCGCGCTGCGGCTGATGAGCGTGTCCATGGGCATGCTGCTGGCGCCGAAGTTCCTGGGCCTGGGCCTGGCGCTGGCGCGCGGCGAGGACGCGGCGCGCATGGGCGGCCGGGCGAAGCTGGTGGCGAGCGTGCTGCTGGAGAGCGTGCTGGCCACGCTGCTGGCGCCGGTGATGATGCTGTTCCAGTCGCACTTCGTCTTCGGGACGCTGCTGGGCTACCGCGTGTCCTGGACGAGCCAGCAGCGCGAGGACGCGGACCTGCCCTGGTCCGAGGCGGCGCGCCGGCATGCGGTGCACACGGCGGTGGGCGTGGCGCTGGCGGTGGGGACCTTCGCGCTGTCGCCCGGGCTGGTGGCGTGGCTGGCGCCGGTGGTGGCCGGACTGCTGCTGTCCATTCCCCTCTCCGTGCTGACGGCGCGCGCGTCGCTGGGCCTGTGGGCGGAGCGCGCCGGCCTGTTCCTCATCCCCGAGGAGACGGAGCCGCCCAGGGTGCTGTCACGGGCGCAGGACGTGACGGAGGAGCACGCGGTGGCGCCGGTGGCGGACGCGGTGGACCACGTGCTCACGGACGCGAAGGCGCACGCGCTGCACCTGGCGCTGCTGGAGTCGCAGCCAGGGCTGGAGGCGGTGCCGGTGGCGCTGGCCTCGGCGCGACGCAAGCTGCTGGGCGGCTCCGTGGAGCCGCTCTCCGCGCCGGAGAAGGTGGCCGTGTTGCTGGACGCGGGCACGCTGGCGGAGGCGCGGGAGCAGCGTCTGACCCGGGTGGCCTCGTAGGGCGAAGCAGGCACCCGGACGGGCGCGCGATGCGGCCCCTGGGTGGGAGTCCCTCCAGCCCGTCGCGCCTGACGGACACTGGCGTGCCCGCTTCGCTTCCTCATCTTCGGTGGAAGGAGGAGCCGGGGCGGCATCTCGCCGCCGCTCCCCACGGAGCGCACCGATGGCCTCATTCTCCAAGCCTCCCTTCGCCGAGCAGCCACAGAAGGTGCCCGGTCGAACCGCCGCCATGCAGCCCAAGCCGGACCACGGGGAGACCAGCTACAAGGGCACCGGGCGTCTGAAGGGCAAGGCCGCCATCATCACCGGGGGCGACAGCGGTATCGGCCGGGCGGTGGCCATCGCCTTCGCGCGCGAGGGCGCCGATGTCCTCATCTCGTATCTCGACGAGGACGACGACGCCCGCGACACCGCGCGGCTGGTGGAGGAGGCCGGCCGCAGGGTCGCCCTCGTCCCCGGAGACATCCGGGACGCCGCTCACTGCCGGAGCATCGTCGCCCGCGCCATCGAGTCGTTCGGCCGGCTCGACATCCTCGTCAACAACGCCGCCTTCCAGATGACGCGCGACTCGCTGGATGACATCAGCGACGAGGAATGGAGGCAGACCTTCGACACGAACATCACCGCGATGTTCTACCTGTGCAAGGCGGCGGTGCCGCACATGAAGCCGGGGTCGGCCATCATCAACACGGCCTCGGTGAACTCGGACACGCCGAAGCCGAAGCTGCTCGCGTATTCCGCCACCAAGTCCGCCATCGTGAACTTCACGGGCAGCCTGGCGCAGCTGCTGGCGGAGAAGGGCATCCGCGCCAACAGCGTGGCCCCGGGCCCCATCTGGACGCCCCTCATCCCGTCCACCATGCCCAACGAGCAGGTGAAGAGCTTCGGCGAGGAGACGCCCCTGAAGCGTCCCGGCCAGCCCGTGGAGCTGGCGCCCATCTACGTGATGCTCGCGTCCGAGGAGTCCAGCTACGTCTCCGGGGCGCGCATCGCCGTCACTGGCGGCGTGCCCGTCATGTAGTGAAGGAGAAAGCCCCGTGGACATGGGACGCTGAGCATCCGAGTCACTCCAGCAACCCGAATGGCGATTGACGCGCGTGGGCGAACCGTTCGCCGCCATTCAATCCCCTGCCCTTTCGTCTGATATCAATCCGAGACGTCGTTGGCTGTCAGTGATTGGGCTGGCACGCCCCTTCCGCGCGCAAGGGCTTGCGCTACCTGTTTCGCCGCCCGGGTCCGCCGTACGCCTCCATGTCCTCCCTCCGCGCCCGGGTACCGCCCGAACACCCGAGGAGCCCTCATGGCCAAGCCCGCCCATCCCGGTCTGCTGGTCCCCGTCGTATTGCTTGCCTCCGCCGCATCCGCACAGACCTCCGACACCGCCCATGCGGACCGGGCCCGGCAGGTCCGCATCCAGGCCGCCGACTTCCAGCGCAGCCAGCCCCTCCCGGCCCACGTCAACAACGGTGACGAGGCCCGCTACCCGAGCCGCTTCGCCAGCTATTCCAAGGGCCTCCCGCATGACGCGTTCGGCGAGCCGGACCCGGTGCAGTACGACCGGCTGCTGCAGGCCGTCCTCACGGGCAACCCCGCCGACTTCGAGGCCATCGTCCTCGGCGGAACGCGCAAGCTCGTCAACCCGCTGGCCGGCTACGCACTGACGCTCGAGGGCGCCGACCCCAGGGCCCTCACCATGGCGCCCGCGCCCGCCTTCGAGGGCGCCGAGGCCGCTGGTGAGATGGAGGAGCTCTACTGGATGTCCCTCGTGCGCGACGTGCCCTTCAACACATACGGTGGAGACGCCACGGTCGCCGCCGCCATCGCCCGGCTCAACGCCCTCCCGCAGTACCGGGGCATGGGCGCCGGGGGCACCGTCAACGCGGACAAGGTCTTCCGCGCGGACGTGAATGGCGCCCAGCAGGGCTGCTTCGTCTCCCAGTTCCTCCTCAAGCCCATTCCCTACAGCAGCGGGCCCCTGGCGATTACGTCGGACACCAACCCCGCCCCGGGCGTGGAGCCCACCGGAGGCCAGCTCCTCGAGCAGCGCAACCTCACGCGCTTCGCGGGCGATGACCGCGTCACCGCCTACAACGAGTGGTTGGACATCCAGAACGGGCGTCCCCCCGCGGACCCGACGGACACCCTGGAGGACTACGACCCGGTCCGCCGCTACATCCGCAACGGACGCGACCTGGCCGAGTACGTCCACCTGGACTACCCCTTCCAGTCCAGTCTCAGCGCGGCGCTGCTGATGGCGCGGCAGGGAGACTTCCTCCCCGATGGCACCTACGACCCGGACCCCAAGTCCTCGCCGAGGGCCTTCAATCAGGGCAATCCCTATCTCAACTACCGCAATCAGGACGCGTTCATCACCTTCGGCAACAGCGATGCGCAGTCGCTGACGACCCTGGTCACCAACACCGCCCTGCGCTCGCAGTGGTTCCAGAAGTGGGCCGTCCACCGCCGCCTGCGCCCCGAGGAGTACGGCGGGCGCGTGCACAACACGAAGACGGGCGTCCGCACCTATCCCGTGCCCGCCATGCTGCTCAACTCGCCGGTGCTGACGCGCGTGCGGGACAACAACCTCGCCATCAACACCCGGCGCGGCCTGAGCACGGCGGACAGCTACCTGCTCGCGCAGGCCTTCCCCGAGGGCAGCCCCATCCACCCCGCCTATGCCTCGGGCCACTCCACGTACATCGGCGCCGGAGTGACCATCCTCAAGGCCTTCTACCGGGACTTCGAGGTCACCAACCCCGTGACGTCCAACACGGACGGGACGGCGCTGGTGCCCTGCAACGCGCCGGTGACCTTCTACGGCGAGCTGCACAAGCTGACGTCCAACATCGGCGTGGGCCGGCTCTTCGGAGGCGTCCACTACCGCAGCGACCATGACCAGGCCTCGCGCCTGGGAGAACTCTACGCGCTGCGGGCCCTGCAGGACTGGGCGCGCCTGTACCGGGAGGACACCTTCCCCGGCTTCAAGGTGGACACCTTCCAGGGCAGCGTCACGGTGACCGCGACGCAGCCACAGCTTCCCAACCACGTGGCCACGCTGGCGAGCTTCACCCTGATGGACGCGCAGCGAGACGTGCCCGTCCCCGGCTTCAACCCGCTCTTCCACGGCGCCGTCATCGACCTGAGCAACCTCGCGGCCCAGGGCATCACCCAGCTCAACGTGCGGATGAATACGTGGCCGGAGTCGGTGGGCAGCGTGCGCATCGACCGGACCGGCGTGAATCAGGCCGTCGACTCCACCCCGCCCTACTCCCTGGAGGCGGACGCGGACGGCGACTACGCGCCCATCTCCCTGCCCGTGGGCACCCACCGCATCTCCGCGGTGCCCTTCAGCGAGGGGGGCTCGCTGGGGGTTGGCGGCGTGCCGCTGACCATCAGCATCACCGTGCAGCAGTAGTCACGGGAGCACGGGCCACGGGTTGTCTCGGCGACGCTCAGTACCGGGCCTCGAGACTCGAGGTCGCCGAGATGACCGGCCCCGGCTCCGTCGCGTCCCACCGCGGGGGCGTCTCGAACTTCACGACGGCGCCTTCCTTCGCATCGGCGCTCGGCCGAACGATGAGCAGGAAGCTGTGCCAGTGGTAGAAGTCGACCCGCGCCCGGGGGTGCTTCGCGACGGCCTGCTGCACGGGCTCCGTCTCTCGGGCCGTCTTCCACCCCGGTGCCATCTCGGGCACCCGGTTGGCCGGGAAGGACCATGCGGACAGCTTCACCACGTCTGGCGTGTCGAGATCGACGAAGAAGCCGACGGAGAAGCCCTTGTCGCCAATGGGCTCGCTCAATGGGAGGAAGGCCTCGCCGGGAAGGGAGCGGGCGCAGAAGATCCACGTGACGCTTCCGGGCTCGTTGCCCCCGGCATCGCATTCGAGCGAGGCGTCCTTGAAGGCCGCCGCGGTGACGGGCTCGGCCCGAATCTTCCGGGCGATGGCCGCCGCGTGCGCCTCGTCACGGAACGGGACGAGCTGGAGCCCGGCCTTGCCATGCATGTTGACGTTGACCAGCGGGCGCATCCGGAACTTCACCCGCTCGGCCTTGACCTCGAGTGAGGAGGTCTCGAAGGGCCCGGGCCGCCACTGCCGCTCCGGACAGGCGGCATTGAAGGCGTAGCACTCACACCGCAATCCAGGCATCCGCGCCGAGGGGAAGGCCGCCTTCGCCTTCTGCTCCAGCTCCGCTCGTTCCTTCGCTTCCAGCGGCTTCGGGCAATCGGGAGGCGCTGGAGACGTGCTCAACAGCGCCAGGACGACGATGGGAAGGGGCAGCATCCGTGGGCCTCCAGAAAGAGTCACCCAGCTTCGCCCAACCGACGGCCGGGGAGAAGGCACCCTCCCCGGCCAGACGCCACGGAGCTACGCGAACAACCGACGCAGCACCGCCACCATCTGCCCCACGTCGGACGCGCAGGCCATCTCGCGGATGGAGTGCATGGACAGCATGGGATTGCCGATGTCCACCGTGCGGATGCCGAGCTGGCCCGCGGAAATCGGCCCAATCGTGCTGCCGCACCCCAGGTCCGTGCGCGTCACGAAGTGCTGCGGCGTGACACCGGCCTCGCGGCACAGGGCCGCGAAGAACGCCCAGCTCTCGCCGTCCGTCGCGTACGACTGGTTGACGTTGGACTTGATGACCGGGCCCGCGCCCATCTGCGGCTGGTGCTTCGGCTCGTGCAGCGACGCGTAGTTGGGGTGCACCGCGTGCGCCATGTCCGCGCTCACCAGGAACGAGTGGGCAATGGCCCGGTGGAACGCGTCCGGCCGTCCGTCCGAGTGCACCAGCGTGAAGCGCTCCAGCAGCGTGCGGAGGAAGGGCGACGCCGCGCCCTGCGCGCTCCGGCTGCCGACCTCCTCGTGGTCGAACAGGATGACACCGCTGGTGGCCTCGCGCGGCTCGTTGCCGGAGAGCAGCGCGGACAGCGCCGCGTGGCAGCTCGCCAGGTTGTCCAGGCGCGGCGCGTGGAGGAACTCACCATGCGCGCCCGAGCGGATGGACGGCTGCAAATCATAGAGGCACAGGTCGTAGCCGAGGATGTCCCCCGCCTCCGCCTTCACCCCACCCTTCGCCAGCTCCTGGAGGAGCAGCGAGCGCAGGTCCACCGCGCCCGCGCTCTCCAGGCCCAGCACCGGCACCATGTGGTCCTGCGGGTTGAGCTTCAGCCCGTCCGAGTTCACCCCGCGGTTGAGATGGATGGCCAGGTTGGGCACGCGCAGGAGCGGCCGGCGGAAGTCCACCAGGTGCGACTGGGGACGACCTCCCGCCATCACCACCACGCGGCCGGCGAGCGACAAATCCCGGTCCGTCCACGTGTGCAGCAGCACCCCGCCATAGATTTCCACGCCGAGCTGCTGGTAGCCGTTCTTCGTCACCGCGGCGTTGGGCTTCAGCCGCAGGTTCGGCGAGTCCGTGTGGGAGCCGACCAGCCGGAAGCCCGCCTGGTCCACCGGCTTCGTGCCGAGCTGGAAGGCGGCGATGCTGGTGTCCCCGCGGGTGACGAAGACGCGCTCACCGGGCTTCAGCGTCCAGGACTCGCGCTCGTCGAGCACGCGGTAGCCCGCCTGGGTGAGGCGGCGGGCCGTCTCGCGCACCGCGTGGTACGGCGTGGGCGAGGCGTCGATGTACTCCAGAAGGTCTCGGGCCAGGGCGTCGGTGTCGATGGGGCTCATGGGCGCCCCAAGCTAACGCCGTCCGGCCCCTCCGCCACTCCCGAATGTCGCCTCCCTGGCGGGCGGGCGGGCCCCCGGGGCCCCCGCCGGAACGATGGTGGTGTTCGCCCGCGCCCCCGGCGCCGCGTCCAGGAAGGTGCCCAGCAGCACCCACCGCCGGGC
>NZ_JABBJJ010000401.1 GCF_012933655.1 Pyxidicoccus fallax
GGGCAGGGCGGGGCGCCCAAGCTGCGCCAGCTCACCGGACTGGCGCGCAAGATGGACGAGGACCAGCTCGATGCCCTCGTGAAGGTAGCCCAGGTGTTGTTGCGCTGAAACGACGCGGGCCCACACCTGGGGCCCGCGTGCCTCCAGGAATGCTCGGCCGCTCGTTCTCACTCTTCGTTCGGTGCGGGCGTCGCCTCGTCGGCGTCCAGGCCCTCGGGGAAGATGCCTTCTTCGTCCAGTTCCACCCGGTCGCGCAGGACGGACGCCTCCGACAGCATCCGCGCCAGCTCCTCGCTCGCCTCCTTCCGGCCGAAGGGCTGTGACTCCGCCGCGAGCGCCGCCCGCAGCGCATCGCGCATCTCGGCGGCCGTGGCGTATCGCTCGGAGAGCTTGCGCTGGAGGGCCTTGTGGACGATGGCCTTGAGCGCATCCGGCAGGCCCGCCATCGCGTTCTCCACGTCATCGGGGCGGTAGCGGTTGACGAGCGCGATCATCTGCGTGAGGGGCACCGAGGGCGTCTCCTCCGTTTTCACGTCCACGGTGGCGTTGGGGGCCTTTTCGTCCTCCACGTCGAAGAGGTGCTTGCACGTCAGCATCTCCATGAGGACGAGGCCCAGCGAGAAGATGTCGGACCGGCCATCCATGGGCTTGCGGTGCAGGTAATCGGGCGAGGCGTACGCCACGTCGCCCTTGAGCAGGAGGCCCGGCGTCTCCTCGCGGCCCACCATGAGCGAGTAGGTCGCGCCGAAGTCCGTCACCTTCACCTCGCCGCTCTGGGCCACGCGGATGTTCCGGGGCGCCACGTCGCGGTGGATGATGCCCAGCGGCCGGTTCTCCGAATCTCTCAGCGTGTGCGCGTGGTGGAGGGCGTCGGCCACCTCGGCGGCGATGTAGAGGGCGAAGGGCGCGGAGAGCGGCTTCTCGCGCATGGTGGCGAGGCTGATGATGGTGTCCAGCGTGGGGCCGTCCACGTGCTCCGCGATGACGTGCGGCCGGTCAACGTGGATTTTCAGGTGATGGACCTGGGCGATGGCCGGGTGGTGGAGGCGGAAGGCGAGCTGGACCTCCTCGATCAGCCGCTGGCAACGCTCGAAGGTAGCGGGATTGCGCAGGCGCTTGATGGTGACGAGCCCGGCGAGTCCATGGGGGAGGTGACGCTCGGCCAGGAGCACCACCTCGCCGTTCCCTCGCCGCTCCAGCGTGCGGATGGTTTCGTACGTGGTGGTCTCGATGGTGAACCGGAGCCGGGGGCGGGCGCTCTCCAGGTTGGAGGTGTTCTCCAGCGTCGGGTCCTCCATCAGCGTTTCGTCGGTCGGCGTGCTGTTATCGGTCATGTGTGGCCTCCAGGTGGGAAGGGATGCGCGGCGGGCACTGGCTCGTGCCCCGCGGCTCCCTGTTGGAGCCGCGGCTGCGGGAAACAGGGTCGGCACCTCGCGCGGTCAATGGTCTACTTGTCATAAACCCATGGAGTATTACGTGCAACCACAGGACTCGGAGCGAGTGCAGCAGGGCGCCTTTCTGATGCAAGAGCCCGCCACTGCGCGTCATCCACCAGACGGCATGACGCCGCTTCGACACGACGCCACGTTGGCCGAGTGCTACAAGCCGCCATGGACTCTCAGATGGTGGAGCTTGTTGGTCGAAACTGGCTCGTCACAGAACTCCTCCGTGCCGGTTTGGAAGTGGCACGCCCAGAGCGAGACCGCGGAATCGACCTAATCGTCTACAGTGACCTGGATCATCAGATGGGGGACTTCATAGCCTGTCCTATCCAACTGAAGGCTCACTCGGATCGGTCGTTCAGCGTCCACAAGAAGTACGAGAAGTTCCGACGGCTTCTCCTTGTCCATGTATGGGACCTCGATCGCCCCTCCGATACTCGCGCGTATGCGCTGACGTACGCCGAGTCCGTTGGTGTCGCGGAGGCGATGGAGTGGACGAAGACAGACTCGTGGAAAACTGGGGGACGAACAGGAAAACCCGGCTATACAACGAACCGCCCAAGCCAGGAGTTGATCAGAATGCTGGAGCCCTACCTCATGACGACGGAGGCCTGGCGCGCCAAGATCAACACGATCGCGCGGATGAGTATCAGTGGTGCAGCATTCTGATGGCCGTGACGTCGTGTGCAGGCGCTGTCAACCACCCGGAATCAGAGAAAATAGGGTGGCGGTAGGGCACGGGAATCGAACTCGCCAGGGACGCCTCTCAGCGCCCCTCACCGGTTTTGAAGACCGGGCCGGCCACCAGGTCCGGAGGCCCTACCGCCGTCGATTACTGCCGAACCCCACGGGCCCCGTCAACCAACGCCACGCTCACCGCGTCTTCCGCGCCGCCTTGCCCGGCTTGAACCCCGGCAATCCGTTCACCATCGTGGACACCAACAGCCGCGCCAGTTCCTCCGGCGGCGAGCCCTTGAAGCCCGTACACGTCAGCCGCAGCGCCACGATGCCGTGCACCCCGGCCCACAGCACCTCCGCCAGCTTCGAGGGCTCGGCGTCCTCCGCAATCCTCCCCGCCGCCTTCAGGTCCTCGAACACCTTCACCAGCACCCCGAAGGACCGCGGCCCCGCGCCGTCCTCCGGCGCGTCCTTGAACAGCTCCGTCGACAGCTTCGGGTCCTCCATGAAGATGAGCCGGTACGTCTCTGGCTGCTCCAGCCCGAACTTCACGTACGCCTCCGCCAGCCGGAACAGCCGCTCCACCGGCTCCTCCACGGACGCCGCCGGCTCGAAAGCAGCCAGCAGGTCCTGGAACCCGCGCACGCACAGCTCCCGGGCAATCGCGTCCCGGTTCTCGAAGTGCAGGTAGAGCGTCGCCGGCGCGTACTCCACCGCGTCCGCCAGCTTGCGCATCGAGAGGGCACCAAAGCCCTCTCGCGTCACCATGTCCTTCGCCACCTGGAGGATCTGCTCGCGCAGCTCCGCCCGCTGGCGCTCCTTCCGCTCCGAAATCCCCATATCCCCACTGTAGGGCTTGACGTCCTGAACGGCCAGCAGTAGATGAACGGTGTTCATAATGAACGGCGTTCACAAAACGCTCGCCGTTCGGAACCCAGGGAGCGGACCATGGATACGGACAAGGTGGCGTTGTTTGGAGCGTCGGGCCCCATCGGACACAGCATCGTGAAGGCTCTTCGCGAGCAGGGGAGGGCGTACCGGGTGGTTGGCCGCTCGCGCGCCTCGCTTCAGTCGCAGTTCGGCGCGGACCCGAAGGCGGAGATCGCCACCTGGAACCCCGACGCGCCGGACACCATCCGCGCCGCCGCCCGGGGCATCCGCACGCTCATCTACATGGTCGGCGTGGACTACTGGCGCTTCCAGCTCCACCCGGAGCTCATGCGCCGCACCGTGGACGCCGCCATCGCCGAGGGCGTCGAGCGCGTGGTGCTCATCGGCACCGTGTACCCGTACGGCCGCCCCCGCACCACGCCCGTCACCGAGGACCACCCCCGCGAGCCGCACACCTTCAAGGGCCGCATGCGCAAGGAGCAGGAGGACATCCTCCTCGCCGCGGACGCCGCCGGAAAGCTCCGCGCCACCATCCTCCGCCTCCCGGACTTCTACGGCCCCGGCATCGACAAGAGCTTCCTCCACACCGCCTTCGTCGCCGCCGCCCAGGGCAAGCGCGCCCAGCTCATCGGCCCCATCGACCCGCCGCACGAGTACGTCTACGTGCCCGACGTGGGCCCCACCGTGACGGCCCTCATGGACGCCCCCGGTGCCTACGGCCGCTGGTGGAACCTCGCCGGCGCCGGCGTCACCTCACAGCGCAAGCTCGTCGAGGAGATCTACGCCCAGGCCGGCCACCCCGCGAAGTTCATGACGGCGGGGAAGGGGATGCTCCGCCTCATGGGCCTCTTCAACCCGTTCATGCGCGAGATGGTCGAGATGCACTACCTGCTCACCGAGCCCGTCCTCATGGACGACTCAGCGCTGCACAAGCTGCTGGGCACCGTGCACAAGACGCCCTACAGCGAGGGCATCCGCCAGACGCTGGAGGCCACGCGGGCCTCGCTCGTCAGTCCAGTCCCCGCTGCCACAGGTCGTCCTCATCCAGCCCCATGAGGTGACCGACCTCGTGCATCACGGTGATTCCAATCTGCTCGATGAGCTCCTCGCGCGTCCTCGCGAAGCGCTCCAGGTTGCGCTGGTACAGCACGATGGACGCGGGGAGCTCATACGCGTTCATCACGCTCCGCTCGCCCACGGGCGTGCCGCGGAACACCCCGAGGATGCTCGGGGACAGCGGCGGGTCCTGCCCCAGCAAATCCTCGTCCGAGGGCAGGTCCTCCACGGCGATGGTGACGTTGTCCAGGTACTGCTTCGCGTGGCGGGGCAGGGACTTCACCGCGTCCTCCACCGCGCGGTCGAACTCCGCCTCGGCCAGCTCCACCGGCGGGGGGAACTCCTCGGGCACCAGCGCTCGCGCCTTGTCGAAGCGCCGCTTCGCCTCCTTCTCGTCCCCGCGCCGCTCGGCGATGAGCCCCAGGTAGTGGTGCGCCCACGGGTCGTCCGGCGCGTCCTTCAGCACCTTCTCGAAAGCGGCCTTCGCCTCGTCGAAGCGGCACAGCTCGAACAGCGCGATGCCCCGCTCGACCTGCGCGTCCAGCGAGCGCGGCATGTGGCCGAGCGCCGCGTCCAGGCTCACCAGCGCCGTGGCGCACTCGCCCATCTGGTTGAGCCCCATGCCCTCCAGGAGGAGAAACTCGTACAGCATCTCCACGTCGTCGGCCTTCTGGGCCAGGCGCCGGCCTCGCGCGCACAGGGCGAGCCCCTCCGCCACCGCCTCCCGGTCCTCCCCGGCGCGGCACACCAGGCAGTCCGCGGCGCTCAGCAGGATTTCCAGGTCCTCCGGCGCCACCTTCAGGGCCTGCCCGAAGGCCTTCCCGGCCTCCTCCAGCCGCCCCAGTTCCACCAGGGCCGAAGCCCGGAAGTGGAGGGCCTCGGGAAGCTCGGGCGCGTCCGCCAGCAGGCCCTCCGCCCCGGCCAGCGCGGCCTCGAAGTCCCCGGCCTCGAAAGCGTCCGCCACCGCATCCAGCCGAGCCTCCACGCCACCCACCCCCTCTCGCTTCGCGGTCCGCTTCCCCATGGGCCGGCACATATGAAGGCACGCTGTGCGTTGTCAACGACGGGCACGGCTGTTAGGTTCCGGCGCCCGTCCATGTGTGACGGCCCGCCCCGTGAACATCCTTGTCGTCGATGACGATCTCGAGCTGTGCACCATGCTCTCTCGCTTCCTGGAGATGCATGGCTACACGGTCTACTCGGCGGCGGATGCCCTGCAGGCGCTCGACATCCTGGAGCGCAACCAGGTGGGCATGGTCATCACCGACTACCTCATGCCCCACCTGGACGGCATCCACTTCACGGAGATGCTCAAGGCCGACCCCCGCTTCCAGGCCATTCCCGTGCTGCTGATGACGGGCGCCCAGGACGAGGGCGTCACCGACCGCGGCCTGCGCAAGGGCGTGGCCCTGACGCTGCGAAAGCCCCTGGATATGGGTCAGCTGCTCAACCTCGTGCGCTTCGCCGAGTAGCCCCCCGGCCAGACGGCCCCGAGGGGCCCTGGCCCCGTCCGCTCGCCCACAGGCACGCCCTTCCTGGTTGACATCATTTCGCTGGCCCTTATGTTGGCGCTCGCCATGGCCGAGTGCTAACGGCCAGCGTCGTCACAGTTAAATCCCCCAGTAATTTCAGGAGGTTGCGATGGCAGCGAAGGAGATTTTCTTCCACCAGTCCGCGCGTGAGGCCATCCTTCGCGGTGTCCGGACCCTCGCGGATGCCGTGGCGGTGACCCTGGGCCCCAAGGGCCGCAACGTGGTCATCGAGAAGAGCTTTGGTTCGCCCACGATCACCAAGGACGGCGTCACCGTCGCCAAGGAGATCGACCTCGACAACAAGTTCGAGAACATGGGCGCGCAGATGGTGAAGGAGGTCGCGTCGAAGACCTCCGACAAGGCCGGCGACGGCACCACGACCGCCACGGTGTTGGCGCGTGCCATCTACGAGGAGGGCCTCAAGCTGGTGGCCGCCGGCCACAGCCCCATGGACCTCAAGCGCGGCATCGACAAGGCCGTCGAGGTCGTCGTGGAGGAGCTGAAGAAGCTGTCCAAGCCCACGGCGGACAAGAAGGCCATCACCCAGGTGGGCACCATCTCCGCCAACGGTGATGAGACCATCGGCTCCATCATCGCGGACGCGATGGAGAAGGTGGGCAAGGAGGGCGTCATCACCGTCGAGGAGGCCAAGGGCCTGGAGACCAACCTCGACGTGGTGGAGGGCATGCAGTTCGACCGCGGCTACGTCTCTCCGTACTTCGTGACGAACCGCGAGCGCATGGAGGTCGTCATGGACGACCCCTTCATCCTCATCAGCGAGAAGAAGGTCTCGTCGATGCAGGACATGATTCCCATCCTGGAGCAGGTGGCGCGCTCCGGGAAGCCGCTGCTCATCATCGCCGACGACATCGAGGGCGAGGCGCTGGCCACCCTGGTGGTCAACAAGATCCGCGGCGTGCTGAACGTGGCCGCGGTGAAGGCGCCGGGCTTCGGTGACCGCCGCAAGGAGATGCTGAAGGACATCGCCACCCTGACGGGCGGCATGGTCGTCAGCGAGGAGCTGGGCCACAAGTACGAGAACCTGACGCTCAACGACCTGGGCCGCTCCAAGCGCATCACGGTGGACAAGGACAACACCACCATCGTCGACGGCGCCGGCACCAAGAGCGAGATCGAGGGCCGCATCAAGCTCATCCGCTCGCAGATCGACACCGTCACCAGCGACTACGACCGCGAGAAGCTCCAGGAGCGGCTGGCCAAGCTGGTGGGCGGCGTGGCCGTCATCAACGTGGGCGCCGCGACCGAGACCGAGATGAAGGAGAAGAAGGCCCGCGTGGAGGACGCGCTGCATGCGACCCGCGCGGCCGTCGAGGAGGGCATCGTCCCTGGCGGCGGCGTGGCCTTCCTGCGCTGCCTGCCCGCGCTGGAGAAGCTGAAGCTGGGCGGTGAGCAGGACTTCGGCGTGGAGATCATCCGCCGCGCGCTCCAGGAGCCGCTGCGGAAGATCGCCTCCAACGCCGGCGTCGAGGGCGCGGTGGTCATCAACAAGGTCCGCGAGGGCCAGGGCGCGTTCGGCTACAACGCCCGCACCGAGGTCTACGAGGACCTGGAGAAGGCCGGCGTCATCGACCCGACAAAGGTCGAGCGCACCGCGCTGCAGAACGCCGCGTCCGTGGCCTCGCTGCTGCTGACCACCGAGGCGATGATCGCCGACCGCCCCGCCAAGAAGAAGGGCAAGAACGGCGGCGGCGCCGGGATGCCGGACTACGGCGGCGACGACATGGACTACTGAGCCGCTCACGGCGGTCCGGGGCCGATGAGGCCTCGGGCCCCCCGAGCCGGTGAGGTGTTCCACTGATGCAGGACGCGGCCCCGGATGCCTCCTCGCGAGGCGCCGGGGCCGTGGTCTTTTCGGGGGTAGGGGAGGGCGTCAGGGCACGCGGCCCACGGCGCCGCCGGTGCCGCTCTCCTGCGACGTGTAGAGGAGGGTGCTGCCGTCCACGATGAGCCCGCCCGGTCCCGTACCCGGGGGCCCCACCGGATCCGACGTCCCCAGCGCGCACGTGCGCACGCGGCGCAGGAAGTCCGCGCCGTCGGCACGTGACTCCTTGAAGTAGATGGTCCCATTCAGTTCCACCGGGAACCACGGGCCCTGGAGACCGTCGGCCAGCACCTCGGCGGTGCCTCCAGCGCGGGGCAGCCGCAACACCCGGCCGGTGCCCCCACCGCCCTCGGTGACGAGGAAGTGCGTGGGGGTCACCTCCAGTGAATTGCCTTGGAGGATGGTGGCGTCCCGCCGCTCCGCGGGCGCGCTGCCGTCCAGCGGGACGCGGTACAGACCCGAGCTGTTTCCGGCTCCCGTCCCCGCGCTGACGAGGAACCACACGTCCGAGTCCACCACTCGCGCGCCACGCACCAGGGCGCCGCCGACGCCGGTGTACAGCGCCAGGCGGTTGCGGCCATCGGTGTCCACCCGAACCAACCACCGCTCTCCCGTGGCCACCACCAGCACCTCACGGCCGGCGAGGGTGGCACGGAGCACCTCGGTGCCGCCGACCGTGACGTTGGTGAGCGTCGTGTCGATGGCCGGCTCGTGACGTTTGCCCGTCGCCTTGTCCACCCGCCATAGGCCACCCAGGTCGAGCACGTAGACGCTCGTCCCATCCACGGCGATGGCGTCCGGTGCGCGGAAGCCCGTGGCCAGAACCGTGGGTGGACCTCCCGCGCGGGGCAGCCTCAGAACCTGTCCCGGTCCCGGACTCGGCTGCTGGGGGTTCAGGGAGTGTGACTCGGAGATGTAGATGTCCGTCGTGTCCACCGCGAGCCGGCGCGGCGTGTTCAGTCGCGTGGCCAGCTCCGTATCGGGCTCGGCCGCGGGCGCCTCACAGCTTCCGCCATCCACCGTGCCCGCGTCGCCCGCTCCCGCATCCGTGCCCGCATCGGAGCCGGAGCCACCATCCAGCTCCGTGCCTCCGTCCTCCGTCGGGCCCGCGTCCTCTCCACCCGTCCCGGAGTCCTCCGTCGCGCCCCCATCCGGCCGCTCCGTCGGCGGGGGCTTGTCCGAGGAACAGGCCACCGCGAAGAGCAGGACGGACAGGAGCGCGAGTCTCATGGGACCTCTCTCTTGAAGGCGCGGCTCAGCTCACGGCTGAGCGCCGTGGTATCGGACAGCAGCTTCGGAAGGCACGCGGCGGCACCGGCGCGCAGCGACTCCAGCGCCGTCTCCATGGTGAGGTGCTCGGCCAGCACGACGAAGGGGGCGCCCTGGGCCAGCGCCTTGGCCAGCTCCAGCGCCTTGCGCCCATAGGCCGGCGCGAAGTCCCAGCTCACCACCACGCCCACCGGCGTCGCCATCGCCATCAGCTCCGTCGAGGGCAGCACCCGCGCCTCCAGCCCCAGCATGTCCAGTGCCTCGGAGATGAGCCGCGCCGTCGTCGGGTTGTCCTCCAGCACGTCCACCCGCCGCACTTCGGCCCCGGGGGCCACCACTGGAGGCACCGGCGGCTCCGAGGACAGCGTCGTGCGCAACAGCCCGCGCACCTGCCGGATGTCGTCGAAGGGCTTGAGCAGGTAGTCCACCACGCCCAGCTCCAGCGCCTGCTGCGTCGTCACCAGCGACGGGTAGCCCGTCATCAGGATGACGCGCGAGTTGGAGTAGAGCCGCCGCGCCTGCTGCGCAAGCTCCAGCCCGGACAGGCCCGGCAGGTTCTTGTCCGTGACGATGAGGTCCACCGGCGCTTGGCGCAGCAAATCCAGCGCTTCCTCGCCGCTGGCCGCCTCGATGACCTCGCACTCCTTGCCCATCAGGTCGCGGAAGACCATGCGGATGATGGTCTCGTCATCCACCACCAGCAGCCGCTTGCGCAGCTGCGGCGGCGCGTCCGTGGCGGGGAAGAGCACCCGGAACACGGTGGCCGGCGGGGGCACGTCGCGAATGGCGCCCGGCGCCGCGAGGCCAATCGTCGCGTTGTGCTCCTGGGCGATGCGCTTGCACACCGCCAGCCCCAGTCCCGTGCCGCGCTTGTTGGCGGTGACGTAGGGCTCGAAGATGCGCTCGCGCAGCTCCACGGGGATGCCCGGGCCCCAGTCCGCCACGTACAGCACCGGAGAGGCGCCCTCGCGCGAGAGCACCACCTTCACGCGCCCGCGGCCGGCCATGGCGTCGCGCGCGTTGTTCAGCAGGTTCAGCGTGAGCTGCTCGATGAGCCGCGCGTTGCCCTGGATGGTGATGTCCTCGGGCGCCTCCACCTCCAGAGACATGCGCGCCGAGTCCGGGTTGACGCTGAACAGCTTCGCCGCCGCCCAGATGGGCGCCGCCAGCGACAGGCGCTGCTGCGGCGCGTGCCGCTCGCTGGCGAGGCGGATGTAGTCGGAGACGATCTGTTCCATCCGCTCCACCTGCGCCAGCAGCAGCCGCAGCGGGCCGGTGGGGCCACCGTCCTCCGCGAGCAGCTGCGCGTAGGCCTTCACGCCCAGCAGGGGCTGCCGCAGCTCGTGCAGCACCTCCGCCGCCAGCTGTGCCGAGTGCGCGCCCGCACGTTGCAGAGCCGCCGCCGCCGCGCGCGCGGCCGGCAGATCTCCCGCCTCCAGGGCCTGGAGCAACTGGGAGAGCGGCGCGGGTGTTTCCATGGCCCGAGCATGGCGGAGGCAGCGGTATCTACGCAACGCGGGCGGAGGGATTCCGTTGACCCGGGCCCCTGGCCGCGCGGATGCTCCCCGCGTCCCCTGGCGCCCCGTCCAGAACGTGGACGCCACCACCGGCCTCGGGAGGGCCTTCATGCCGCAGACCAACCCGTTCCACTCGCTGGTGCCCCGGAAGATGACCGACTCCGAGCTGGCCCGCTCCATCCGGCTGAACATCGAGGCGGAGCTGGACGCCATCAACCTCTACGCCGCCCACATCGATGCCACCGACAACGAGGAGGCCAAGGCCATCCTCCGTCACGTCATGGACGAGGAGCGCGAGCACGCCGCCCTCTTCTGGCAGCTGATTGCCCGGTTGGACCCCGAGCAGGCCCAGCATGACCGCGAGGCCTCGGAGAAGTACCGGCTCATCACCACCGGTGCCCCACACGAGGAGGTGGAGGCGGTGGGCAAGGAGGG
>NZ_JABBJJ010000402.1 GCF_012933655.1 Pyxidicoccus fallax
CTCCTGGCGCGGCGCCCGTGGGACGGGGCGCGGCCGCGCTGGCGGTGGCTGCTTGCGCGGCGGGGGGCGCTCCGGCCGCCGCCGGGCCCACGACGGGCGGCGGACGTGGGGCCGCGGCGGGCCCCGCCTGGGGCGCGGGCCGCTGCGCGGCGGCGGTCGCGGACGTGGCTCCGGAGGGCGGCGGAGTCGCGGCCGTGGCTTCGGGCGGCGGCGAGACGGTGGCGCCCCGGGCGGGCGCGGCGAAGGACACCGCGTCCAGCTCGCGCAGCAGGAAGGAGATGCGCAGCAGGTGGTCCGCGTCCTGCGGGAAGTCGTTCAGCAGCTGCGCCACCGAGCGCACCCCGTCGATGACGGCCAGCGCTCGGACCTCATGCGGGGTGAGGCGCAGCTCGCTCGCGGCCACCAGCCCGCCGGACTTCATGATGGGCAGCTGGAGCACCGGCGTCAGCCGGCGGCGCAGCTCCACCGTCGGCAGGCGGCGCACCGTGTCGCTCAGCACCGCCCAGCGATTTCCGAGCGGCATCGCCTTCTGCCCCGGCAGGTCTCGCGGCTCGAAGGTGAAGGTGCCGGACTCGGCGCGCAGCCCCTTCGACAGGATGCTCAGCGCGCGCTGGGAGAGCTGGGTGAAGGCACTCGCCGGCTGGAGCTGCCCCAGCCCGAAGAGCGTGGCGAGGAGGTCTCCGCCGAAGCGCTCCTTCGCGGCCTCGGCCTGCTGGAGCTGCTCGGGCGTGAGGAGCTTCGCGCCCACCAGCGACGCGCCGAGCGCGTCCTCCGGATGCGACGAGTCGACGAACTCCGGATTGCCCTTCCGGAAGTGGATGTGGATGGCGCGGTCCGCGAGCGTGAGCGAGAGCAGACCCGTCTGCTCTCCGGCGGCGATGCGGCCGTAGAGGCGGATGGACGAGTGCTGCTCGAGCTGCCCCTGCGGGGGCACCGTGAAGGGAGACGCGTCCTCGGGGACCACGGCGGGCGTGGGCGCGGACTGCGCGGCCACGGGGCTCGGGCCCGGAGGAGGTGTCGGAGCGGTGGCTCCCCGCGCGGCGGAATTCGGAACCGTGCCGGGAGGAGGCGTCGGAGCGTTGGGGCCGCGCGCGGCGGCGTGAGGCGCGCCTGGGGCCATGCCCGGGGGCACGGGACCACCGGGCGTTCCAGGGACGCCGGGCGCCATGCTTGGATGCATCGGGGCTCCGGGCGGTCTGCCCGGCACGGCACCGGCGGCTCCCGGCACCGCACCTGGAGGCACGGGCGCTCCGGGCGGTCTGCCCGGCACGGCACCTGGAGGCACGGGCGCTCCAGGGGGTCTGCCCGGTACGGCACCGGCGGCTCCGGGCACCGCGCCGGGCGCCATGCCCGGGGCAGCGGCGGCTCCGGGCGGTCTGCCCGGCACGGCACCCGCGGCTCCGGGCACCGCTCCTGGAGGCACGGGCGCTCCTGGAGCCATGGGAGGCCGACCCGGCACCGCGCCCGGCGCCGCTCCGGCGACCCCGGGAGGCGGTCTCTGGGCGACCCCCGGGCCCGCCACGGGCGCTCCGGCGGGCGCACCCGGTCGAGGCGCCTGCCCCGCCACCGGAGCCGGTCGAACCCCCGGGCCCGCGACCGGTCTGGCACCCGGCCCGGCCATGGGCGCGGCTCCCGGACCCGCCATCGGTGCCGCGCCCGGCCCGGCGGCCATGGGCGCGGCTCCCGGACCCGCCATCGGCGCCGCGCCCGGCCCGGCGGCCATGGGCGCGGCGCCGGGACCGACTCTCGGCGCGGCACCTGGCCCGGCCACGGGCGCGCCCGGAGGCACGGCCCCGGGGCCCGCTCCGGGAATGAGGTTCTGAGGCACGCCCGCGGGCGCCGCCTCGGGCCTGGGCCCGAGCGAGCTGGCCGGAGACGCCGCCGCCACATCCGCGGGCACACCATCGCCCCAGAGCGTCCGGGGGAACACCTCGCGGACCTCGGGGAAGCGCCAGGGGAAGGCGAAGTTCAGCCCGTCCTCGGACACCTGCAGCTTGCCCTGGATGGAGCCGCTCTCGACGAGCAGCTCGATGGTCGGCAGGGTGAGGGGCCCCCACATGGTGCCCCTGTCATTGCGGACCCAATACTGCCGGACCTCACCCTCGGCCATGCGCCGCTCGGCTCCGTTGGAAAAATGAGAGAAGGGGAGAACCTACCGCTGTCCCCGGGCGCGTCCAAGCAGACGACCGGCCAGACTCGATTCTGGCCCCCTCAGGGCGCCGCGCCGGCCATCGCCGCCAGGCCCAGCGCGGACAGACAGGCCGCATCCGCCTGCTGCTCGGCGGGCGGGTCGAAGCAGTGCACCTCGCTATCGAAGACCTTGCACATCCCGGCCGGCGTCCCGGCGCAGGCCGCCTTCGAGTACGCGGTGGTGCACCCGTAGCCACACACCGGGCCCGTCTCGCTGTTGCGGCACTCCGGCGTGGGCAGCGAGCGCTTCCAGGCGCACATCGCCGCGGGGGACGGGTCGAAGCAGGTGATGCGGCCCCCGCCCGCCTTGCACACCCCGGCGGGCGTCCGGGCGCAGCGCACCCCCTCCGAGGAATTCACGCAGCCGTAGCCACACACCAGCTCCACGCCGTTGTAGCGGCAGTCCGCCTTGGGCGTCTCGCGGCCATACACGGCGAACACCGAGGCCGGCGGGTCGAAGCACTCCACTTCGCCTCCCCGGCCCCGGCACACGCCCGCCGGGCTCTTCGCGCACTTCACCTTGCCGGGCTGCGTGGCGCAGTTGTAGCCGCACGCCACCACGCCATCGATGTTCTTGCACTCCGGGTCCGGCAGCGCCGAGCCGTATGCCTTCAGCACGTAGGCCGGCGGGTCGAAGCACACGGCCTGCCCGTCCACCACCTGGCAGCGGCCCTGCGGCGTCTGCGCGCACCGCACGCGCTGTCCATCCGACTTGCACCCGTAGCCACACGACACGTGGCCATCAATGTTGCGGCAGGTGGGCGCGGACGGGTCCTGCGACGGCGGGGCCGAGCCCAGGGTGAGCGCCAGCACGGTGAGGAGGGAAGCGAGCACGGAGGACCTCGGAGGCAACGCAGGAGTCGCCCGTCATTGACGCCCAAGGCGAGCGGCGACGCAAGAAGCGGGCAGCCGCGACGGCGGGGGCGGGGCGTGGTACCCAGGCCGCGCCCGCGAGGAGGTGGGCTCCCGGTGGACGTGGACGTCAGCACGCTGCACATCATCCTGCTCTGCATCGCCGCGATGACCGCCGGCATCGTGGACGCCATCGCCGGAGGTGGCGGGCTCATCACCTTGCCCGCGGTGCTGGCCACCGGCCTGCCGCCGCACGTGGCGCTGGGCACCAACAAGGGCCAGTCCGTCTTCGGCAGCTTCGCGGCGCTGGTGCGCTTCTCGCGCGCGGGACTGGTGGACTGGAAGCTGGCGCGGGCCACCTTCCCCCTGGGCCTCGTGGGTGCCTTCGCGGGCGCCGCGCTGGTGCTGCTGGTGAAGCCGGAGGTGCTCAAGCCGCTGGTGCTCGTGCTGCTCATCGCGGTGGCGGTGTTCCTCACCTTCCGCAAGTCTCCGCCCCCGTCCGACAGGCCCGAGCCCGGGCCGCGTCCGCGCGCGCAGGCCATTGGCGGGCTGGTGGCGCTGGGCATCGGCGCCTACGACGGCTTCTTCGGGCCGGGCACGGGCACCTTCCTCATCGTCGGCTTCTCCACGCTGCTGGGGCACGGCCTGGCGCGCGCGTCCGCGGACGCCAAGGTGGTGAACTTCGCCTCCAACCTCGCCTCGGTGGTGCTGTTCGCCCTCAAGGGCGTGGTGCTGTGGAAGGTGGCGCTGCCCATGGCCGCCGCGCAGTTCATCGGCGGCTACGTCGGCGCGCATCTCGCCGTGAAGGGCGGCGACAAGCTGGTGCGCAAGGTGGTGCTGGGCGTGGTGGTGGCGCTGGTGCTGAAGCTGGCGCGCGACCTGCTGGTGGGCTGAAGGCCCGTCAGCCGATGTGCACCAGCAGCGCGTCCCCGCGCTTCGCCACGGTGGCCACGAACTTCTGCAGCTCCTCGAAGTAGGAGACGAGCTCCTCCAGCGGGTCCACGTCCTCCTCGGGCTCCTCCCAGGTGCCGGGGTAGATGTCCTGGGCCTGCATCCTCGCCGGGTCATACCGGCGGCGCAGCGTGTCCTCGGACACCTTCTGGAGCGCCGTGGAGAGCGCCTTCACCTGCGCGGGCGTGAAGATGCGCGCGGTGCCCTCGTCCGAGGGGATGTCCCCCACGTCCTCTCCGCCGCGCACGAGGAAGTCCAGCGGCGCGGCGCCCTCCCACGGCGTCCCGGTGAGCAGGTACTGGAGGCCGTGCCACGCCTCGCCGATGTCCAGCTCCACGAAGGTCGCGCCCTTCGGGTCGCCGAAGTCCTCGTCGTCGTCGAGGAAGTCCTCCAGGCGCTCGGGGGCCTGGAGCAGGGCGGCGCGCTGCGCCTCCGTGGCGCTGCGCAGGGTGCAGAGCATCTCCATGCGGTGTGACCTCGCGCGTGAGGGAAGAGGACGCGGCCGGACCTTACCTCCCACCGCTCACCAACGGAACAAGGGACATGCCCGCGTCCAGCGGTAGCTCGACGGTGAACGTCGCGCCCTGGCCCGGGACGCTGGTGGCGGAGATGGTGCCTCCGCTCGCGGTGACAATCCTGCGGACGATGTACAGCCCCAAGCCCAGCCCGCCGAAGTGCCGGCCCGACACGGCCCGCTCGAAGCGGTCGAAGATGCGCTCGAGCGCCTCGGGGGCGATGCCGATGCCTTCGTCCCGCACCGTCACCCGCGCCTTCGCGTCCTGGCGCTCCAGCCGCACGCGGACCGGCTTGCCGGCGCCGTACTTCAGGGCGTTGGACAGCAGGTTGTCGAGCACCTGCTCGAACCGGAGCGGGTCCATCGACGCCATCACCGGCCCCTCCGCCTCGACGGCGAGCGTGCACCCGGCGCGCAGCGCCTCCGGCTCGAAGCGCCGCGCGGCGTCGCGGACCATCGCCGCCAGGTCCACCCGCGAGGGGTGCAGTTCCAGCCGGCCCGCGGAGATGCGGGACACGTCCAGCAGGTCATCCACCAGCTCCACCAGCTTCTTCACCTGCCGCTGGGCCACGTCCAGGTGCGCCTGGACGCGCTCGGGGGAGGACAGGGGCATGGGCGCGGACAGCTCGCGCCGGAGCGCCTGGAGCTTGAGGCTGAGCGGGGTGAGGGGCGTCTTGAGCTCGTGACTGGCCACCGAGAGGAACTCATCCCGGGTGGCCACCGCGTTCTCGGCCAGCGTCAGACTGTGGCGGAGGCGCGCGGAGTCCACCCACAGGAGCCGCAGCGTCAGGGCCACGCACGCCAGCACCGCCAGGGTGAGCACCCACTGCTGGAGCACCCGCGGGGGCTGCTCCACCAGCGGCGGCAGCAGGCCGTCCATCACCGTCACCCAGACGTCCACCCCGAACGCGGCGAGCATGTAGCGGCCCAGGGCGCGCCGGTCCACGTACGGCAGGACCAGCGACACTCCGCAGACGGGCATCAGCAGCAGCGCCACGAACAGGAAGTGCACGAACAGCGCCCCGATGACGACCATCACCAGCAGCGCGTGGCCCGTCACCAGCGCCGCCCGCTCCGTGTGCCCGCGCAGCGCCAGCCGCCGGGCCCAGACGAGGGCCGCCGTGTACACCGCCACCGCCACCGTCCCTCCCGCGAGCGCCGGGCTGCGCAGCACGAAGGCGAAGGCGGCGTAGACGAGGAGGAAGCCGACCGCGACGGGCAGCATCCACTGGAGGAACTGACGGAGCCGCAGTTGCTTCAGCTCCGCTTCGGAGGACTCATACATTCCAGAGGGTTCCCGCCTGGGGTGCGCGCATGGACCGAACCATGAATGCCCATTCATGTCAGCGAGGACCCGCCAGTGGGGTTGGGGATTGGATACTGGCCGAGGCACGAGCGGGCGGCCGAGCCCTCGCGGGTACCCCGGGCGGGGCTTCAGAAATCTGAGCCCGGGTGCGGCTCCGGTTTCAGCTTTCTGGGTTCCTGGCTGCCTGCCCTCCAGGAGATGAGGCTGGCATCCGCGTTGCTTCAGCTTCATGGGGCCGTCCCACAACCCAGGCTTGGAGTCCTCATGCAACCGAAGCTGCTACGCCCGCTGTTCACCCGCGCCCTGCGCGCCTCGCTCGCCACCCCGCTGCTGCTCGCCGGCTGCGATGGCGATGACGACCTGGACCTGACGGGCTACGCCTCGCCGGCCTGTGAGCAGAGCGCGCTCGCCGTCAGTGGCCTGTCCCTCCCGTCGCAGCCGGACTTCGTGCAGCTGCGGCAGGTGGGCTCCAATCCCGGCCTCGAGAATGGCCGCATCGAAACCGCTGTCTCCTCCTCGGGCACCGCCTGCGCGACGGCCAACGACAAGGCGGCCTGCGAGTCCGCCCTGAGCGGACTCACCTCGCCCGGAGGCTTCCGCCGCGACTGCCAGGACCTGTGCTCCGAGTACTACGTCGCGACGACGCGGGGCGACGAGGTGAAGGCCCACGACACGCTGGACAAGCTCCGGAGCCTGCTGGGCCCCATCGACACGGCACAGGAGGCCGCGCTGCTGGCCTTCGGCGAGGGCTACTACCTGTCCTGCACGGACCTGAAGCGCGGCGCCGTGAAGGCGGGCCCTGGGGGCACCTTCAGCGTCGTCGGCACGAAGGGCTATGCCTGCGGGCCGAACACGGCGGTGACGCAGTACCTGCTGGAGGTGACGCCCTCCGGCGAGGTGAAGGAGGTGAGCAGCGCGGTCATCGAGAGAGGCGACCCGGGGTGCTCCATCGGCCGGCGGCCCGCGGGGCTGCGGGCACCGGGCAATGTCGCCTGCACCGACGCGCTGGGGCGCCACTTCGCCGTCGTCGCCCACCTGGAGGCGGCCTCCATCAACGCCTTCCTGCGGCTGCGCGAGGAGCTGGAGCTGCACGGCGCGGACGTGGAGCTGCGGGACGCGGCGCTGCGCAGCGCCATGGACGAGGTGCTGCACACCGACGTCAGCCAGCGGCTGGCGCACCGCTTCGGCGCGACGCCCCGGCCGCCCCAGGTGGAGGCGCTGCCGCCGCGCTCGCTCTTCGAGGTGGCCCTGGACAACGCCGTGGAGGGCTGCGTGCGCGAGACGTTCGGCGCGCTGGTGGCCCACCACCAGGCGCTGCACGCGCGCGACGCGGAGGTGCGCCAGGAGATGACGCGCATCGCCGAGGACGAGACGCGCCACGCCGAGCTGTCCTGGGCCATCGACGCCTGGGCGCAAGAGCGGCTCTCCCCCGCCGAGCGCGAGGCCCTGCGAGAGGCGCGCCGCAAGGCCGTGGAGACGCTGCGCGCGGAGGTGGCCACGCCGCTGGAGGCCGCGCTCATCACCGAGGCCGGCATGCCCGCGCCCGAGGTCGCCGCGTCCCTGGTGGACACGCTCGCCCAGCAGCTCTGGGCGTGAGGCGCTGAGGAACCGCGCCTGGGAGCACGTCCTGACGACGTGCTCCCGGCGGACCGCGAAGCGAAGCGGGCTACTCGACGACGACGAGCTTCGCGTTGTTCTCGACGGCGGTGCCTTCCTTGGCGAACAGCTCGGTCACCTTGCCGGCCTTGGGGCTCTTGAGCTCGTTCTCCATCTTCATGGCTTCCACCACGACGAGCCCCTGGCCCTCCTTCACCTCGTCGCCCACCTTCACCAGCACCTTCACCACCTTGCCGGGCATGGGCGCGGTGACGAGCTGCTTGCCCTCCACGGAGAAGGCGGCACTGCCCGCGCGCAGCCGCAGCCGGCGCTCGTCCGCCACGTCGAAGCGGCTCACCTGCCCGCGCAGGAGCACGCCCACCTCGTCGCCGTTCTCCTCGAACTCGACGCTGTAGGACTGGCCGTCCACGAGCATGGTCATGGTGCCGTGCTCGAGCATCAGCGCGTCCACCTGGTACGTCTGGCCGTTGACCGTCAGCTTGTAGAGGTCATTGCCCAGCGGCTCCAGGTCCACCGGCACCGCTTCCTTCTGGCCCTGCTGCTTCGTGAAGTAACGCATGGAGGTCTTTTCCGAGCTCGAAGGGGAGGGTTAGCGGCGCCGCAGCGCCAGCTTCCACGGGGAGACGCCACCATTGCCGCCGCCGGGGCCCGCGGCCGTGGGCAGCGACTTCGCGCGCTTCTGGTCCCGCTGGTAGGCATGCACCGCGCTGGCCAGCAGGGCCATCTCCGTCAGCTTCGGGTCCTCCTTGCCCAGCAGCGTCTCGTGCTCGCGGGTGAGGAAGCTGGTGTCGTAGTCGCCGGCGATGAACTCCGGGTGCGCGAGGATGGCCTTGAGGTAGCGGATGTTGGTGGTGATGCCCTTCACCACGTACTCGGACAGCGCGCGCTGCGCCCGGGCGATGGCCTCCGCCCGCGTGGGGGCCCACACGGACAGCTTGGAAATCATCGGGTCGTAGAAGTTGGGCACCGTGTAGCCCGGGAACACGCCCGAATCGTCACGCACGTTCGGCCCGCCCGGCACGCGCAGGTACGTAATCCTGCCGGGGCTGGGCATGAAGTTGCGCGCCGGGTCCTCCGCGTACACGCGCACTTCGATGGAGTGGCCGCGCGGCTCGGGGGCGTGGGTGAGGGCGAGCTTCTCGCCCTCGGCGGCGCGAATCTGCATGGCGACGAGGTCCAGGCCCGTCACCCACTCCGTCACCGGGTGCTCCACCTGGAGGCGGGTGTTCATCTCCAGGAAGTAGAAGTTGCGGTGCACGTCCACCAGGAACTCCACCGTCCCGGCGCCCACGTAGTTGACGGCCTTGGCCGCCTTCACCGCCACCTCGCCCATCTTCGCGCGCATCTCCGGCGTGAGGATGGGGCTGGGCGTCTCCTCCACCACCTTCTGGTGCCGGCGCTGCGCCGAGCACTCGCGCTCGTTCAGGTGGATGGTGTTGCCGTACTGGTCGGCGAACACCTGGATCTCCACGTGGTGTGGCTTCTCCAGGTACTTCTCGATGTAGACGGCGTCGTTGCCGAAGGCGTTCATCGCCTCGCTCTTGGCGGCGCGCCACGAGGAGTCGAAGTCACCGCCGCGCTCCACCTTGCGCATGCCCTTGCCGCCACCGCCGCCGGCGGCCTTGAGCATGACGGGGAAGCCAATCTTCTCGGCGTAGACGCGCGCCTCCTCGAGGGTGGCGATGGGCTCGGTGGTGCCGGGGACGACGGGCACGCCGGCCTTGATCATGTTCGCGCGGGCGCGGGTCTTCTCGCCCATGGCGTCCATGGCGGAGGCCGGCGGACCGATGAAGGTGATGCCAGCGGCCTCGCAGGCGCGGACGAAGGAGGCGTTCTCGGAGAGGAAGCCGTAGCCGGGGTGGATGGCATCCGCGCCGGCCTGCTTCGCGGCGTCGATGATGCGCTGCTGCACGAGGTAGCTCTCACGCGAGGGCGGGGGCCCCACGAAGAAGGCCTGGTCGGCGGTACGCACGTGCAGGGCGGCGCGGTCCGCCTCCGAGTACACCGCCGCGGTGGCGATGCCGAGCTCCTTGCAGGTGCGCATCACCCGGATGGCGATCTCGCCGCGATTGGCGACGAGCACTTTGCGGATCTTGGGCATGGTCGCCCCTCTAGCACGGGGCGCCCCGGTTTGCCCGGGTTGGATGAAGGGGCCACCGGCCGTGTCTCGTTGGCTACCGGGCAGATGGGGTAGGGTGGACGCCTCGTCTTCCGTAGAGGGGGAAGTTCTTCTTGCGCCCATCACCTGCGTTTTCCTCCCGGCTCCTCGTGCTGGGAGGCGCGGCCCTGCTCGCCCTGTGCGTCGGCATGTCCGCCTGCCAGCGGTCGGAGGAGCCACCCGCGTCCTCCGAGCCCGCGCCGGCCTCCGGACCCACCGTCTCCGCGCCCTTCGACGTCCAGGCCGTCATCCGGCGGGCGGAGCGCTCCTTCCAGCCCCGGCAGGCGGGGACCTTCACGGGGGACCAGGACACCTACGCCCTCGAGGTGGACGCGGACGGCACCGTGCGGCTGGCGCCCCGCCAGTCCCCGGTGGCGCCGGAGCCGCGCGGGCCGGAACACGCGTCGCGAAAGAAGGAGGTGACGCAGCCCGTCACCGCGGCACCGCTGGCGCTGCGCACGGTGTCGGTGACCCGTGGGACGGAGTCGCTCGCGCGGGGGCTGGAGCCGTCGGTCCGGAAGGATGGCGCGCTGGCGCTGGGGCGCGGGCCGGTGGTGGAGGTGCTGGAGAACGGCGACGCCGGGATGGAGCAGCGCTGGGAGTGGGCGGCGGAGCCGGAGGGGGAGGGGGACCTGGAGGTGCGCGTGGCGGTGTCCGGGCAGGAGTACGCCGGGCGGACGGAGCACGGGCACCACTTCGTGGACCGGGAGACGGGGCTGGGCACGCGCTACGGCCGCGCGACGTGGGTGGACGCGGCGGGGCGGCGGACGGACGTGGAGACCACCTGGGAGCAGGGCGCGCTGGTGCTGCGCGTGCCGGCGGGCGTGCTGGAGGGCTCGGCGTGGCCCGCGGTGCTGGACCCGGTGGTGTCGCCGGAGATTGCGCTGGACGTGCCGGTGCCGGTGCCCAACCGCGTCATCAACACGCGCCAGGCGGTGGCCTTTGGCGCGGGCATGTACCTGGTGGTGTGGACGCACCGCACCGTGGGCGCCCAGGACGACGTGCTCATGGCCCGGGTGCGGGCCTCGGATGGGGTGGTGCTGGACGTGGGGAGCCTCGCGGTGGTGGGGGG
>NZ_JABBJJ010000403.1 GCF_012933655.1 Pyxidicoccus fallax
CGCACACCACAAAACTCTACACTTTCAGTTTCGTCGCAAGCTTCAAATGTGAAAAAGAGGCAGAGGGGGGGTGGGGGCGGGGGCAGGCAGACGGCGCGCAAGGCGGGGCCGGCGCCCTCGGTGAGTCTGGTGGTGGCCGCCTACAACGAAGCGTCCTGCATCCAGCAGAAGCTGGAGAACAGCCTGGCGCTGCGGTACCCGGCGGAGAAGTTCGAGGTGTTGATCGGCTCGGACGGCTCGTCCGACGGGACGGATGACATCGTCCGCGCGTGCCCGGATGCGCGGGTGCGGCTGTCCCCGGCGCCGCGCGCCGGCAAGACGACGGTGCTCAACCGCTGCATTCCCATGGCGAAGGGCGACATCGTGGTCCTCTCGGACGCCAACACGATGATTGAACCGGAGGCCATCGAGCGGCTGGTCCGCCACTTCGAGGACCCCGAGGTGGGCGCCGTCTGCGGGAAGCTCCGGCTCTACAACCCGACGAAGCAGGACTACGAGGAGAGCGCCTACTGGAACTACGAGTCGCTCATCAAGATGTACGAGGGGCGGCGCGGCGCGGTGGTGGGGGCCAACGGCGGCCTGTATGCCATCCGGCGCACGCTCTTCACCGGGCTGCCGCCGTCCACCATCGTGGACGACTTCGTGATTCCGCTGCGCATCCTGGAGAAGGGCTACAAGGTCGTCTACGAGGAGACGGCCGTCGCGCACGAGGAGACGACGGAGGATTACGGCAAGGAGTTCGGCCGCCGGGCGCGCATCGCCGCGGGCAACTTCCAGAGCCTGCGCATGGTGCCGGGCCTGCTGCTGCCGACGGCGGGCTTCCCCGCGTTCGCCTTCTGGTCCCACAAGCTGCTGCGCTGGTGCGCGCCCGCGCTGATGGGGCTGGCGCTCGTCGCCAACGTGTTCCTGCTCGACAGCATGTTCTACCGCTTCACCCTCTTCGGGCAGGCGCTCTTCTACTCGCTGGCGTACCTGGGGAAGCTGGGCGTCCTCAAGCGTGGCTCCGCGAAGCGGGTGGCCTCGGTGGCCTACTACTTCGTCACCATGAACCTGGCCATCGTCGTGGGCTTCTGGCGCTTCCTGCGCAACACGCAGCGCGCCGCGTGGGACCGCACCGCGCGCGCCTGAGTGCGCACGCTCGCGCGACGTGACGGAGCCGGTGGGGTGGCCTTCAGCGCAGGGCCACCGGCACCGGCCTCGTCGTTCTCGGCTCCGCGGGCAGCACGCTGCCGAAGGAGGAGAAGAGCTGTCCGGTGAGCACCGGCTCGCGGTTGGGGCCGGGGTGGCGCAGCAGGTCGTTGAGCACCAGGCCCGTCTTCGGATCTCTCGGCAGGTGGGGGCGGGCGAGGTTCATCCGGTAGCGCACGACGCCGCGGCGCACGCGGTGGATGACGGTGACGGTGCCGTCCGCGGCCACCTCGTCCACGATGCCCACGTGGGTGAGCCCGTCGTTGCGCCGGCCGTCCCGGTTCTGGTCGTACGTCTCGCGGAAGAACACGAGGTCCCCGGGCATGGGCCGGCCCTCCGTGTACACGCGGCCCTTGGCGCGGGCGTGGCGGTACATGGCGGTGACGCCGTTGTCGCCGGGCTTGAGGGTGCCCCGGAAGGTGACGCCGGCCTGCGCATAGACGCCCTCGATGAGGCCGGTGCAGTCGGAGGGGTACTTCCGGCCGCCGAGGACCACCTGCGACTTGCCCACCAGCGAGCGCGCCGTGGCGAGCACCGTCTCCCGAGGGCTGGCTCCGGGACGCGCGGCCACCGTGGCGCGAGCGGGCGTCACGTCCTTCTTCGCGGGCCGGGGCGCCGCCTTCCTGCCCGTGCCCCCACGCGAGGCCACCGGGGCGCGGGGCGCGGGCTCCGCCTTCTTCTGCGCGACGACGGAGTCGGAGAGCGACTCGCGGGGGAAGGCGGGCGGCGAGGCGGAGCGGTAGCGCAGGGTGTAGGAGTCCAGCCAGGGCTCCAGGGGCGCGGCCGTGGTGGCACAGCCCGTCGCCAGCATCGCGAGCATTCCGGTGATCAGCGCACCCCTCATGGAGCGACCTCCCTGTAGCGTCCTGAGGCACCCATGCTCGGCCGGACTTCGTGTGTGGTCAAAAAAACCACCCAGGCAACCGGCCGTCACGGCTCGGGTTTCCGGGTGGGCACGGGTGCGGTATTGCTGGAGGTGAATGGCCCCCCTTCGTCGAGCCCTCGCCGTCCTGCTGCTGGCCACCGGCTGCATCCCGTCGCCGTACGACCGCGCCGCGCGGACGGACACCGTCGAGGCCTACCGCGACTTCCTGCGGGAGTACCCGAAGCACCCGGACGTGGACGCCGCCGAGGCGCGCCTGGAGGAGCTGGAGTTCGAGGAGGCGAAGCGGCTGCACACGGTGATTGCCTACAAGCGCTTCCTGGAGGCGTACCCGGAGGCGGCGCAGGCGCGCACCGCGAAGACGCTGCTCGAGGGCCTGCGCTTCAACGCCGCGAAGGAGTCGGGCACGGTGGCCGCCTGGCGGCAGTTCCTCCAGGAGCACCCGGACGGCGCGCAGCGCGAGGAGGCGAAGCGCCTGCTGGGCGAGGCCGAGGCCCACGAGCTGGCCACCACCGACGACCCCCAGCGGCTGACGGAGTACCTGCGCGCGTCGCCGGATGACCCGCGCCGCCAGGAGGTGGAGGCGCGGCTGGACGGTCAGGCCTTCGCCCAGGCGAAGGCGGCGGGCGCGTCGAAGCTCTTCGCGTACCTCAAGGACTTCCCCGCCGGGGCGCACCGTGAGGAGGTGCGCGTCCAGCTGCTGGAGCTGGAGGTGGAGGGGCTGCTCGTCTCCGGCCTCGTGGAGGAGGCCGAGGCGAAGGTGAAGGGCCACCCGCTGGGCTCGAAGCTCACGCGCTTCCCCGAGCGACTGGCCCGCGCTCGCGCCGAGCGCGCCGCCCTGGCCCGCCCGGAGCCCGTGGCCCGCGCCGCCCACGTGGCGCACTACCTGCGCGACCTCGATGACCTCAAGCGCGCGCTGACGGCGATGGATCCGCTGGACCGCTGGCAGGCGGCGGAGGAGCTGGGCCAGCACGTCTCGGTGCGCACCATCGACCCGCTGCTGGACGCGCTGCGCTCCGCGCGCAACCCGCTGATCCGCCAGCACGCGCTGGAGTCCCTGCGCACGGTGCTGTCCGCGCTGCCGCGCCCGGTGGCGGAGTACGAGGTGGCCTCGCGCCTGGACGCGCTGCGCGAGCGCGCGAGCAGCGCGGAGATGTACCTCACGGTGGCGGTGCTGTTGGATTTGTCCGGCCAGCTCGCCCTCGCGTCCACGGAGTACCAGCGCGTCGTTGAGGGCGGTGCGATGGACCCGGTGGTGCTGCGCCGCTGGGTGCAGATTCGCGAGGAGCGGCGCCAGAACTTCTCCGCGGCCGTGGCGGCGCGGCAGCTCGCGCTGTGGGCCCTGGACGTGGCCCGCGACGAGACGGTGACGCCCGAGGGGCAGGTGCCGCTGGCGTCGGCGCGGCAGCTGTGCGCCGCGGCCGTCAACGCGCGCTTCGCGGCGGAGGCCATCGCCCGCGCCCGCTCCGTCGCCACCGAGTTCCCCGAGGACCTGGCCGAGTTCGAGCGCAGGGCGGTGGAGGCGAAGCGCCTGTCCGAGGCCCGGCTGGCGGACGCGGAGCTGCTGCTGCGCCAGCAGACGCCCGGCGTGCGCACCTGCGCGGACCAGGCCGTGCGCGAGCGCCTGGACGGCGCGGTGAAGGAGCGCACCGCCGCGCTGGAGGCGGTGGGCTCGAAGCTGCCGCAACAGGTGGGGCGGATGCTGCTCGAGCTGGCGAGGGAGCGGGACCCGTCCCCCCAGGTCCGCGCCGCCGCGTCGGACCGGCTGACGGCCCTCAAGCCCGTGCCCTGATCCATCCGGATCCATGTGTCCGTGAAGGGCGGGGCGGTTAGAGTTCCCCGCCCCATGGCCACGCGCACCTACACGCTCAAGGTCGCTCCGGCGAAGCCCTCGCCGCGCATCGACTACGCCGCCCTCCTCAACGAGGAGCAGCTGCGGGCGGTGGAGGCAGGGGAGGGGCCGGTGCTCGTCATCGCCGGCGCGGGCTCCGGCAAGACGCGCACGCTCACCTTCCGCGTGGCGCGGCTGCTGGAGCGGGGCGTGCCCCCCGAGGGCATCCTCCTGCTCACCTTCACCAACAAGGCCGCGCGGGAGATGACGCGGCGGGTGGAGGAGCTGGCCGGCTCCTTCGCGGACGTGCGGCGCATCCTCGGCGGGACGTTCCACCACGCCGCGCACGTGCTGCTGCGCCAGCACGCGGGCGCGCTGGGCTTCTCCACGAACTTCACCGTGCTGGACCGCGAGGACGCGAGAGACCTCATGGTGACGTGCATCGCCGAGCGCAAGCTCAAGAGCGACAAGCGCTTCCCCCGGCCGGAGCTGGTGCTGGACCTGGTGTCCATGGCCACCAACCTCCAGCAGCCCGTCTCCCAGGTGCTGGTGGACCGGCGCCCCCAGTTCCTCCCCCTGGCCCCCGAGGTGCTCGCCACCGCCGCGCGCTACCAGCAGCGCAAGGCGCAGATGCACCTGATGGACTTCGACGACCTGCTGCTCCACCTCAAGCGGCTGCTCACCCAGCACGATGACATCCGCGCCCAGCTCGCCGAGCGCTTCCGCTGCGTGCTCGTGGACGAGTACCAGGACACCAACCGGCTCCAGGGCGACCTGGTGGACCTGCTCGCCGGGGAGCGCAAGGACCTGACGGTGGTGGGCGACGACTGCCAGTCCATCTACAGCTTCCGCGGCGCGGACTTCACCAACATCATCGGCTTCCCGGAGCGCTACCCCGGCTGCGCCGTCTTCACCCTCACACGCAACTACCGCTCCACGCCCGAAATCCTCGGCCTCGCCAACGCCTCCATCTCCCGCAACGCGCGGCAGTTCCCCAAGGAGCTCACCGCCGCGCGCCCCTCCGGCGCCATGCCGGTGGTCGTCCCCACCCGGGACGCCGACGAGCAGGCCGCCTTCGTGGCCCAGCGCATCCTGGAGCTGCGCGACGAGGGCATGTCCCTGGAGGCCATGGCCGTCCTCTACCGCGCCCACAGCCACTCCCTGGAGCTGCAGCTGGAGCTGGCCCGCCGCGGCATCCCCTTCCGGGTGCGCTCCGGGGTGCGCTTCTTCGAGCAGTCCCACATCAAGGACGTGCTCGCCTACCTCAAGCTGGTGAACAACGCCGGGGACGAGCTCGCCTTCAAGCGCGTCGTGCGCCGGGTGCCCGGAGTGGGCCCCGCGACGACAGAGCACCTGTGGACCTCCCTGCGCGCCCTGCCGGAGGGCACGCCCCTGGCGGATGCCCTGGCCCACGAGGACGTCCGGGCGCACCTGCCCCGCAAGGCCCAGAAGGGCTTCCAGCGCTTCTCGGACCTGATGGCCCGGCTCACCCGCCCGGAAGGTGCACGTACACCCGGAGTGTTGGTGGAGGAGGTGCTGGCGGGCGGGTACGCGGAGTACCTGAAGGCGGAGTACGCCGCGGAGGAGCAACGGGAGGAGGACATCCGACAACTGGCCCAGTTCGCCGGCCGGTTCGAGGACCTGGCGCGCTTCCTGACGGAAATCGCCCTGGTGTCGGAGTTCGCCGCGGAGGAGGCCCTCGGGGCGGACGCGCCGGACGAGTACCTGACGCTGTCCACCGTGCACCAGGCCAAGGGCCTGGAATGGCGGGCCGTCTTCGTCCTCTGGCTGGCGGACGGGCGCTTCCCGCTGTCCCTGGCCACCCGCTCGGACGCGGAGGAAGAGGAGGAGCGGCGGCTCTTCTACGTGGCCCTGACGCGGGCCAAGGACGAGCTGGCGCTGGTGTACCCCCTGACGGTGCAGCCCCGGGAGGGGGAGCGCATCCTCCTGCGGGTGTCCCGCTTCATCGAGGAGCTGCCCTCGGGGGAGGACGCCCCCTATGATCGGCTCGTCCTGGCGACCGTGGCGGCGGCGCCAGGGGAGGCAGGTGGGCAGCCGACCCGGGCCGTCCCACCCCTGGGGCCGGACGGGCCCCTGCCGTCGGGGCTGGAATCAGAGGACTGAGGCGGACGCCCAGAAACGCGCACGCGAGGGCGCGACGTGATAGACAGTAGGAGCAGGCGCGCCTCCAACTGGCTTCGCCCCCCAACTTCATGGCGGACAGACCTCGCATCATCGGGATTGACCTGGGCACCACCAACACGCTGGTGGCCTCCGTGCGCAACCGCATCCCGAAGATCGTCCCCACGGATCGCGGCAACCTCACCCTGCCGTCCGTGGTCGCCCTGTCCTCCCGCGGGGATCTGATGGTCGGCGGGGTGGCCAAGGACCAGATGGTGACGAACCCCCGGAACACCCTCTGGGGGACCAAGCGGCTCATCGGGCGCAAGTACAACTCCAAGGCCGTCGAGGAACTGAAGGGCTACTTCTCCTACGACATCGTCGAGGGCCCCAACGGGGACGCGGCGGTGATGCTGGGCGGCAAGCTGTACACGCTGCCCCAGGTGTCCAGCTTCGTGCTGTCGCAGGTGAAGACCATCGCCGAGCAGTTCCTCGGCGGGCCCATCGACTCGGCGGTCATCTCCGTCCCGGCCTACTACAACGACAACCAGCGCAACGCGGTGAAGGAAGCGGGCCGGCTGGCCGGCTTCGACGTCAAGCGCATCGTCAACGAGCCCACCGCGGCGGCGCTGGCCTACGGCTTCAACCGCGGCCTGGACCAGAAGGTCCTCGTGTACGACCTGGGCGGCGGCACCTTCGACGTGTCCGTGCTGCACCTGGCCGGCAACGTCTTCGAGGTGCTGGCCACCGGCGGCGACACCTTCCTGGGCGGCACGGACTTCGACAACCGCATCATGGAGTACGTGCTGGAGCGCTTCCGCGAGGAGAACAAGGTCGACCTCACGGAGAACCCCATCGCCCTCCAGCGCATCAAGAACGCGGCCGAGGCGGCGAAGATCGACCTGACGCTCATCCCCAACGTCGTCATCGACCTGCCCTTCATCGACGAGCGCAAGGGCAAGCCGCTGGATTTGCGCATCCCCCTGACGCGCGAGTACCTCAACAACCTCACCGGCGACCTGGTCGACAAGACGTTCGAGATCTGCGACCGGGTGCTCGAGGAGAAGGGCATCGCCCGCTCGGAGATCGACGAAATCATCCTGGTGGGCGGCCAGAGCCGCATGCCGCTGGTGCAGCAGAAGATTCAAGCGCACTTCGGCAAGCCGCCGCGCAAGGGCGTCCACCCGGACGAGTGCGTGGCCCTGGGCGCGGCGCTGCTGGGCGACTCGCTGGGCAGCATCGACTCGGTGACGCTGCTGGACGCGCTGTCCATGCCCATCGGCTACGCGATGCCCAACGGGCGCGTGAAGCGCATCATCGAGAAGAACTCGCTGATTCCGCTGGTGAAGAGCTTCCGCCTGCCTCCGCCGAAGGAGCCGGGCTCGCCCTTCATCGAGCTGGACATCTACCAGGGCGACAGCGAGCACCTGGTGGACAACGAGTACCTGGGCACGGTGCGCGTGCCCTCGGCCGCCGCGGGCCGGAAGATCGACTTCCGCCTCACCGAGGAGTGCCTGCTCCAGGTGACGGTGGAGGAGGCCAGCGGCATGCGCAAGGTGGACCTCGCCACGCGCGACACGCCGGAGCAGCTCAAGCGGGCCCTCGAGGAAGCCGCCGAGCGCATCCGGAAGCAGGGGCCCAGCAACGGCAGCGGCAACGACAACGGGGGGCTCCTGTCCCGCATCGGGACATTCTTCCGCAGGGGTTAGGTAGGGATACGCGCGATGGCCAGGTTTCCGTCGAGGGAGTGGGTGGACGAGGCCGTCCGTCTCACCAATGAGGACCCCGAGTGCGCCGTGGCCGGCAAGGGCTGGAAGGGCGACTTCGGGGCGGTGGTGGAGGCCGAGCCGGGCAAGCTGGAGAAGCCCTTCGTCGTCCACATCGTCCCTGGTGACTGCCGCATCGAGAAGGCCCGCGTGCTGCCGGACCCGGACGACCTGGACGAGCTGGAGCCCGTCTACCTGGCGCGCGCGCCCTATAGCGTGTGGAAGCAGCTCCTGAATGGAACCCTGGACCCCGTGGAGGCGGTGCTCAAGCGCCGCATCTCCATGCAGGGCGACCTGCAGCCGCTCATCGAGCGGATGAGGTACAAGGGCATCGCCGACCGGGTCTTCGCGAAGCTGCGGACGCAGTTCATCGACGAGCCCTGAGGCGGGGGAGGGACCATGGGCATCCGTGACGACTTGAAGAAGCAGGCGCTGGACGTGTCCGGCAAGGCCATGGAGAAGCTCATGGCCGACGAGAAGCGCGCCATGGCCATCGCCAACGCCATTGGCCGCGTGCAGCGTGGCAAGCAGGCGCTCGACCGGGGGCAGGAGGAGCTGATGAAGGCCTTCCACTTCGCGCCCCGCAGCGAGTTCAAGGCCCTGGGCAAGCAGCTCTCGGGACTCAAGCGCCGCCTGCGCGAGTTGGAAGAGAAGCTCAACGCGCTGTAGTCGAAATTGCGTTGACACCTGAGCGGGCGAATGGCATCTACACCCGCGTTCGCCGCTGACGCGCAGCACGCAGCGGCGGGACAGACAGCAGAAGGGCGTATAGCTCAGCGGTAGAGCACTGCCTTCACACGGCAGGGGTCGCAGGTTCAAACCCTGCTGCGCCCACTTCGAAGAGGCCGTGAGTCCGGGACTGAACCCAGGGCTCACGGCCTCTCGGCTTTTCGGCCCCTGAATGTTCACTGCTTCGGACTTCGTCCCACCCGCGGGTACGAAGCGGCCGGAGGGCGTGCCACCCTGGGTGCGTGTCGACGAGGAAACTCCGATTCACGTGGGATTCGCGGGGCAGCGCGGTGGTGGTCCGGGCGCCGCCTCCCAATGACGTGCTGGCGGACTATCTCTCCGAGGAGCTCCAGCCCGGCTCGGGTGCGGCGGAGCGGCTGCTGGAGCTGATTCTCCAGGTCCGCTCCGGGCACCTGGGCGGCTGGGAGGTGCCGGGGGACTGCTGGAGCGTGGAGCTCACCAAGGTGCGGGCCACCGTCCGCACCGAGGACGCCATCCCCGGTCGCACCCTGCACCTGCCCGTGGAGGACTTCGAGGAGGCGGTGCGCGCCTGGCAGGACTTCGTGCGCCTGCCGCGCGCCTCCGCCTCCTGAGCCGCCGGGGCGTCAGGCCTCGGACGCCTCGGTCAGCTCCCGCTTCAGTGCCTCCTGAGAGGGCGGGGCCTTCCGGCTCTTGATGAGCGAGGCGACGATGCTGGCCCCGAGCATCGCGGCGATGACGACCAGCGACAGCGCGGGGGGAATCTTCACGAAGTCCACGAGGGCCATCTTCGCGCCGACGAAGACGAGCACTCCGGACAGGCCCACCTTCAGGTAGCTGAACTTCTCCACCGCGCCGGCCAGCAGGAAGAACATGGAGCGCAGGCCGAGGATGGCGAAGATGTTCGACGTGAAGACGATGAACGGGTCTCGCGTGACGGCGAAGATGGCGGGGATGGAGTCGAGCGCGAAGATGACGTCCGACGCCTCCACCAGCAGCAGCGCCATGAACAGCGGCGTCGCCAGCCAGCGGCCGTTCTCCTTCGTGAAGAAGTGATGGCCGTCGAAGGTGTTGGTGGAGGGGATGGAGCGCCGGGCGAAGCGCATCATCCAGCCGTCCTCCGGGTGCTCATCCTTGTTGCGCTGCAGGAAGAGCTTCACGCCGGTGAGGATGAGGAAGCCGCCGAAGACGTAGATGAGCCAGTGGAAGCGCTCCAGCATCGCCACGCCCGCGAAGATCATGATGGCGCGTAGCACCAGTGCACTGAGGATGCCCCAGAAGAGGACCCGGTGCTGGTACAGCGCGGGGATGCGCAGCGCGGAGAAGATGACGACGAAGACGAAGATGTTGTCGACGGAGAGTGACTTCTCGATGAGGTAGCCGGTGAGGAACTGCATCCCCGGCTCGGCCCCGAACTTCCACCACACCCCCACGTTGAAGAGGAGCGCCATGCTGATCCACACCACGCTCCAGCCCAGCGCCTCCTTGAACTTCACGACGTGCGCCTTCCGGTGGAACACACCCAGGTCCAGCGCCAGCATCGCGATCACAAAGGCGATGAAGCCGCCCCATAGGGCAGGACTGCCTACACTCTCGAAGGTTTCCATGGAGACTGTGAGTTAAGAAGCCGCGCTTCCTTCGACAAATAGAGTTTCTGGCCACGCTTCTTCGGAAAAACCGAAGCATCAGCCGGCGAGGGCCCGTTCGCCTGTCCACTGGAGGGGAGGGCGGCGAGGGGCCCCTACGCCCGGCCAGGGCTTGGGAAGTGTTCTGTTAACTGGTGAGTTGGTCCGCGTCCCGGTTGGACTGAAGAGTCACGGGGCCACGAGACCAACCAGGCGTCGTCCGTCCGCGAGGCATTCCGGCCCGTGGCGCGGGGGGCGCGTCCAGGAGGCTGCCGGCGACTGGCGTCGCGGCTCCGGTCACTCTCGCGGTCCCCCGAAGAAGGACCGATACATTGATCCGGAATCGACTTCTCGCCTCGACGTGTGGCGCCCTGCTCTCGCTGGCGACCGCCTCTGGCTGCAACAATCCTGGCAACGAGGGAGTCACCTCGCCAGGGGCCGTCGAGCCGCCCGCGCAGCAGCCGCAGCTTCCGACCCCGGCTCCGACCGAGCCGCCCGTCGTCGCCCAGCCGACTCCGTCCCCGACCGAGC
>NZ_JABBJJ010000404.1 GCF_012933655.1 Pyxidicoccus fallax
GGCCAGCGCCAGGGTGGGGAGGAGCGCCACGGCGGTGAGTGCTCGGGACAAGGTGGGCCAGGACGGCATGCGACCTCCAGACTGCGTGCGGGGGACGAAAAAGGCGGGCTCCGGAAGCGGGCCCGCCGGGAAGGTACTCAGTTCTTCGGCGGGGCGGGGACGGGCGCGTTCTTGAGGTGCGTGTCCAGGAACTCGCGGATGCGCACGGACGTGTCTGCCTCGCTCTTCTTGGTGCTGAAGCCATGGCCCTCGTTCTCGAGGACCATGTAGTCCACTGGCACCTTGTTACGCCGCACGGCCTGGACGATTGCGTCCGACTGCGCCTTCTTCACGCGCGGGTCGTTGGCGCCCTGGATGACGAGCAGCGGCTTGCGAATCTTCTCCGCGTGGAAGAGCGGCGAGACGGCGCGCAGCATCTCCTCCTGCGTCTCCGGGTTGCCGACCTCCTGGTAGAGCGCGTCGCGGAAGGCGACGGGCGGCAGCTCCTTCAGCGCGCTCAGCCAGTCGGAGATGCCGAAGACGTCCACGCCCACGTCGAAGGCGTCCGGGTGGAAGGCCAGGGCGGACAGCGTCTGGTAGCCGCCGTAGCTGGCACCGAAGATGCCCACGCGCGAGCCGTCCACGTACGGCAGGCTGGCGAGGTACTTCCGCGACTCCACGAGGTCGCGCAGCGGCTCGCGGCCGTGCTTCTGGTCATCGGCGGTGAAGAACGTCTTGCCGTAGCCGGCGGTACCCCGGTTGTTGACGCTGAGCACCACGTAGCCGGCGTTGACGAGGTACTGGATGAAGCCGAGGTAGCCCCGGTACGTCCCCTGCCCCGGCCCGCCGGGAGCCCAGACGAGCGCGGGCAGCTTGTTCTCCGGCGTGGCCTGATGCGGCTTGTAGAGGACGGCGTGAATCTTCAGCCCGTCGAAGGACGGGAAGCCCACCACCTCCGAGTCCACCAGGTCGTCCGCGTCGATGTCGGGGCTGAGCGTGTCCGTCAGCCGCGTGGTCTTCTTCGTGGCGAAGTCGTAGACGTGGAGGTTCGGCGGTGAGCGGTCGCCATTCACGTAGAAGGCCATGCGCTTCTCGCTCGGGGCCAGCACCACGTCGGTGATGGCGCCCCCGGGAAGCCGGGGCAGCGCCAGCGGCTTGTGGGCCTTCACGTCATGGACGCGGATGACGATGCGGCCATGCTCGTTGAAGCCGGTGACGCGCCAGGCGCCCTTTCTGGAGAGGGTCGTGTACTCCACGTCCCAGTCCGCCTTCTCCACCTCCTCCAGCTTCCCGGTGGCCAGCACGTAGCGCACCACGCGGGTGAACTCGGTGCCCTCGTTGGTGAGCAGGTACAGGGCCGTGGACGCCGGGTCGAAGGTGGCGGACTTCCAGGTGGCGGTGCCCTTGTGCGGGGTGAGGTGCTTCAGCTCCTTCGTGGCGACGTTGTAGAGGTGCACGTCGCCGTCGGCCAGGCTGTTGGGCTTGTCCAGGGAGAGCCACTTCTCGTCCGGAGACACGGCGCCCACCGCGTAGCCGCCGTCATTCTGGAAGAAGAGGGTGCGCGCGTACGTCCTGGCGTCGTAGCGGTAGACGTCCATGGCGCCCGGCTCGCGCTCGTTGCTCTGGACGTAGAAGGCGGAGCCGTCATGGCTCCAGCCGTGGAAGGTGGCGCGGTGCTTGTCGCCCGGGGTGAGGTCCTGCTCCTGGCCGTCCGGGGTGCGCACGTAGAGGTGCGTCAGCTCGTTGCCGCCCTGGTCGCGGGAGAAGAGCACGCGCTCGTCCTTCGGGAAGTAGCCCACCGCGAAGGTGGCATCCGTGGTGGAGCGCGTCAGCTGCGTGGGCTTGCCGCCCGCAACCGGGACGGAGAAGACGTTGAAGACGCCCGTCTGGTTGGACGTGAAGAGCACCCGCTTCTCGTCGGGGGAGAAGGACGCGCCGAGCACGTCCGTCGTCTTCATGAACTGGTCGATGGTGTACTGCTTCGGCGACCGCGAGGAGGGGCGGGCAGCCGTGGTGGGCTTCGTGGCCGGCGCCGGGGCGGACAGCGAGACAGCGGGGGCGAGTACGAAGGTGGCGAGCGCGAAGGACAACCTGGACCAGGACGGCATCGAGCCTCCAGACGACGCGTAGGTACGGGAGGCGGCTGCTCCCGTCGGGCGGAGGACTGTGGCGCAACGCTCGCGCCGTTCAAGGCTGGGACCCGACATTTCCGTCATTTGTGGAGCCCCCACGCGGAAAAGGTTTCACCCGCCCTGTGAAAGCCCCTCGCAACCGCGCGGAAGCACTGAGCCACGCGGTGGCACGCCGTACGCACTTCCGCGTGACGCGATGCAGATGGGCGCGGGGGGTGGAGCGTGCGCCGGATGCGGTTGGGAGAGCTGTTGGTCCGTCTGGGACTGGTGACGGAGGCGCAGGTGGCCACGGCGCTGACGTACCAGGCGCGGTGGAACTGCCGGCTGGGCGAGGCACTCGTCCACTTGCGGGTGCTCACGCCGGAGCAGGTGCTGCGGGCGCGGTCGAGGCAGCTCGGGGTGCCCTTCGTTCGGGGCGAGGCGATGGCGAAGGTGCCCGCCGCGGTGGTGGCGAGCGTGGCCCCCGAGGTGCTCGCCCGCTTGAAGGTGTGCCCGCTGCGCGCCGATTGGCACGGCACCCGGGGGACCCTCTACGTGGCCACCCACCAGCCGGAGGACCTCGCGCGGCTGGATGACCTGGCGTTCGTCACCAACTTCACGGTGCGTCCGGTCCTCGCGCTGCTGGAGGACATCGAACGCACGCTGCGTTGGCACGGCGTGTCCGGCCCCCGAGAGCTGGCGCCCATCGAGCTGCCCCCGGACGAGGGTACCCGCCTGGAAATCACACGAGGGGTCGAGCTCCAACCTGAACGCCTGTAACACGAGAAGGTGGAAGCCCATTTCCAGGGGAAGTGAAAGCCGGCCCCTTCCGCGTTCTGTTGGCGATGCACGAATCCCAGAGCTCTTTCGCCAGCAGCAGCGTCTCCACCGTCCGTCCGGGCGAGCGCAACCGGCTGGTCGCCGCGCCAGCGGACCCCCCGTTCGATGACGTATTGGCGGAGGCGCGGAGATGGCTCGACAACGTCTATGAGCGGATGGTGCAGGGCCCGGACGAGGTGCTGTGGCAGAACATGCACTCGCTGCACCTGGGGCTGCTCACGCTGCGGCGGCGTTGGAGTCCGGAGGTCTGGCGGAAGTTCTGCAAGGAGACGGCGAAGAAGCACCCGCTGCGGCCCTTCCTGCACCAGTGCCCCTTCACGCGCCGCGCCTGGGAACGCCCGCGCGGGTACGCGGGAGACGCGGTCCTCATCGACTACCTCTACATGGACCACGCGTCCGACGAGCTGCACGCGGGCCGTGAAATCTACCGGTACATGCATGCCCAGCCCAGCTCGCTCAGCGTGCGTGAGCGGCGCGAGCTGCTGGCGCGGGCCATCGACGAGACGGCCGAGCGCGTTCCGGGAGAGGCGCGCATCCTCTCCGTGGCGTGCGGCCACCTGCGCGAGGCGGAGACGTCCGTGGCGGTGGCGGAGCGGCGCATCGCCGAGCTCATCGCCTTCGACCAGGACGCGCTGAGCCTCGCGGAGATTTCGCACCACAACCCGCATGGCGTGGTGAAGCCCGTCGCCGGCTCGGTGCGCTCGCTCCTGTCCGGCAAGACGACGTTCCAGGACATGGACTTCGTCTACTCGGCGGGCCTGTACGACTACCTGTCGGACCCGGTGGCCACGCGCCTCACCGGGCTCCTGTTCGGCATGTTGCGCTCGGGCGGCCGCATCCTGGTGGCCAACTTCGCGCGGTACCCTCCGGAGACGGGCTACATGGAGGCCTTCATGGACTGGTGGCTCATCTACCGCGAGGAGGACGACATGCGCGCGCTCTTGGGCGAGGTGCCCATGGACCAGCTCGCCTCCCTGCGCCTGTACCGGGACAGCCAGGACAACGTCATCTACCTGGAGCTGACGCGCCGCTAGGGCCCGGGGCCCGTGCTGTCAGTGCACGGGCCCGGAGCGGGGCAGGGTGACGGTGAAGGTGGAGCCGTGGCCCGGGGTGCTGTCCACGGTGATGGTGCCGCCCAGGGCCTGCACGATTTCGCGGACAATCCACAGGCCCAGGCCGAAGCCGCCGTAGTGGCGCACGGACACGGCGCGCTCGAAGCGCTCGAAGATGCGCTCGCGGTCCTCCTCCGCGATGCCGATGCCGTTGTCGCGCACCTTCAGCCGGACCCGCCCGTCCTCGTGCTCGATGAGGACGTCGATGGGCTTGCCCGCGCCGTACTTCATGGCGTTGGCGACGAGGTTGCCCACCACCTGCTCCAGCCGCATCGCGTCCCAGCGCCCCACCAGCGAGGGTGAGGAGGTGTGGAAGTGGAGGGGGCATTCGGCGCGGGCGAGCGCCTCGCGGCTGCGCTCCAGCTGCCCGCGCACCAGCGGCACCAGGTCCACGTCCTCCAGCTTGATTTGCAGCTGGCCCTGGGCGATGCGCGAGATGTCCAGCAGGTCGCTCACCAGCCGCCCCAGGCGCTGCGTCTGGGCGAAGGCGGACTCCAGCTTGGTGGAGAGCTTCTCCGGGGACAGGGGCTTCTGCGTGCCGGCGCGCACCTGGGACTGGAGCCCCTGGATGTGGAGCTGCAGCGAGGTGAGCGGCGTCTTCAGCTCGTGCGCGGCGATGGAGAGGAAGTCGTCGCGGCGGCGCACCGCCTCCTGCTCGGCGCGGTACAGGCGGCCCTGCTCCTCGGAGAGGGCGGCGATGCGGGCGAAGTTCTCCGCGTTCTCCAGCGCGGCGCCGGCCAGCACGGTGACGAACTCCGCCAGCCGCTCCTCGTCATCGCCGAACAGCGCGCCCACCTGCCGGTGGCTGGCCACCACGCAGGCCACCGTCTTGCTGCGCACCTGGATGGGCGCGCACAAGAGCGAGCGCACGCCGAGCAGCTCCATGCTCTCGCTGACACCGCCGGGCAGCCCCTGGCCCATGACGGCGATGCGGCCCGTCTCCATGGCGCGGGACAGGGCGGTGCGGCTGATGCGCTGGGCCTCCACCTCCTCGTCGGACAACAGATTCCGCGGGTCCAGCACCACGCAGTGCTCGGCGCGCAGCAGCTCCATCATCGACTCGCGCGCGGCCTCGAAGACGGCCTCGCGGGACAGGGCGGAGGCCAGCCTGCGGCCGGCATCCAGCACGCGCGGGAAGCGGTCCACCAGCGACAGCGTGCCCACGCCGTTGCCGCGCTCGGCCTCCTTCGGGGCGATGCCCTCCTCGATTTCCTCCAGCTCGCGCGTGGCCTCGGCCAGGTCCTCGACGGCGCCGGGCCAGTCCAGCGCCCTTCCCAGCTCGCCGCGCGCCTTCATCGTCAGCGCGCGCTCCTGGCGCATCTCCTGCGTCTCCGCCACGCGCAGGGCCTGCTCCAGGAAGCGGCGCGCGCGCCGGGGGTGACCGCGCATGGCGGCCAGGAGGCCCCGCTCGCGCAGCGCGTGGGGGAGGTTGTTGTGGTAGGTGCGCGCGGTGTGGTGGGCGCGCTTCGCCACGTCGTCGGCGCGCTCCAGCAGCGCCTCGCGGCGGGCCGGGTGCAGGCTGGAGGTGCCCTCGGCGAGCTGGCGCAGCGCGGTGGCCAGCCACGGGCCGATGGGGGCCACGTACTCCTGGCGCAGGTGCGCGTCGTCGGCGATGCGCTGGGCGCGCTCCAGCACCTCCACCGCGCCCGCCGCGTCACCCAGGTGCAAGAGGCGGATGGCCTCCGCCTGGAGGACGCCCGCGTGGCTCTGCGGGTCCGGCTGGTCCGGGTTCGTCAGCTCGCTCTCCAGGAGGGAGCCGGGGATGCGGCCCCCCGCGGCCTTCGCCCAGGCCTCCAGGCCCAGCCGCAGCGCGTAGCGGTCTCCCAGCGCGAGCGCCGCCGCGTGCAGTTGCTGGCTCGTCTCCAGTGCCTCCTTCAGCCTGCCCAGCCGGTAGAGGGACATGGCGATCTGGAAGTTGGCGTTGTTCACCTCCCACGGGTCGCCGGTGCGCCCCAGCAGGCGCACCGCCTCGCGGCACTTCTCGATGCAGTCCCGGAAGCGCGACGAGGCGTAGAAGGCCAGCCCGTAGAAGTGCAGGGACTGGCCCTGGCCCCACACGTCGCCCTGCTCCCGGCGCAGGGCCAGGGACTTCTCCGCGTAGGCGTACGCGCGGCTGAACCAGGGCAGGGTGGTGAGCGCGGGCGAGTGCGCCGAGTACGCCTGCGCCAGTTCCGGCGTGGGCGGGTAGCGCTCGGCCAGGTTCAAGTCCCGCAGGTGCGCCCACAGCACGGCCATGCGCCCGCGGCGGTACCAGTAGCCATAGGCCAGCCGGCTGTAGAGCTGGACGGCCAGCATGTCCTTCTCGCCGCGCTCCAGCGGCCGGCGCGCGAGGAACACGCGCGGCGCCAGGGTGTGGCCCGCCTGCGACAGGATTTCCCAGATGGAGCTGGCGCCGGTGAGCAGGCCGCGCGGAGGCACCCAGCGCCCCAGGAGCTTGAGGCTCTGCTCCAGGTACGTGTTGGCCTGACCGAAGTCGCCGCGCTTGAAGGCCAGCTCTCCCAGCTGCCCGAGGATGCGGGCCTGCTCCGGCTTGTCCCGCGCGAGCGACTGGGCGCGCTCCAGCTGCTGCCGCGACTCCTCGTAGCGGCCGCGCAGCATGAGGACGTTGCCCAGGCCGGAGGCGATGCGGAAGCGGGTGCCCGCGTCCGCGCCGGGCGCGCCCCGCTCGGCGATGCGGTAGTTGAGCTCCGACGTCTCCAGGGCGAAGCGCTGGCGGGCCTGCTCCGCGGCCAGCAGCGCGTAGGGCAGCGCCTGCGAGTACTCGCCCGCGGCGTCGAAGTGGTAGGCCAGCTCGAAGGGGTCCTGCGGGGTGGCCTTCGCGGCCGTCCGTGCCGCCAGCCGGTGCAGCTCGCGCCGCTCCTGCGGCGTCAGCATGTCCAGCAGCACCTCGCGCAGCTTGTCGTGGACGAAGGTGTAGCGCGTGCCCTCCGTCCACAGCATGTGCCGGCGGCGCGGCTCGTCCAGCGCGCCCACCACCTGCTCCGTGGAGGTGCCGGCCAGGGCCGCCATGCGCACCGCGTCGAAGGACTTGCCCAGCACCGCGCCCACCGACAAAAGGCGCAGGGCCTCCGGGGGCAGGAGGCGCAGGCGCCGCACGAGGAAGGTGGCCGCTTGTCGCGAGGAGCGCGCGTGCGCCATGGCCTCGGGCTGCACCTCCCAGCCGGCGGCGCCGGGCACCAGCACGCCGTCCTCGACGAGGCCGTGCAGCACGGCGCTGGCCATGAAGGGGTTGCCCTCGGACAGGCGCGTCACCAGGTCGATGGCCTCGGGGGGCAGGGCGCCGGCCATGGACTCGGCCAGGCGCGCCACGTCCGCGGGGCCGAAGGCGGACAGGCGCAGGTGCGCGGTGGGAGCCAGCCGCCGCAGCACGTGCGTGGGGCCAATCTCCTCGCTGCGGAAGGAGAGGACGACGAGCACGCGGCCCCGGGCCTGGCGGCGCGCGAGCGACCAGCCCTCCAGCGCCCGCAGCGTCAGCTCGTCCGCCCACTGGCAGTCGTCCAGCACCACCACCGCGGGCTCGTCCTCCGTGCCCAGCGCGCCCAGGAGCGCCGTGAGCGCCCAGATGCTGCGGCTCTCGCCGAGCGACTCCGGCCCCAGGCCCTGGCCTCCGCCCTGCGGCATGGGGCACAGCGCGGGCTCCAGTTGCGGCAGCACCGTGCACAACCCGGCCTCCTGGCCCGCGAGCCGCTCGCGCAGGAGCTCCGCCAGCGCGGGCCGCTCCTTCATGGCGGCGGTGATGCCCGTGGCCACGCCGGCGAAGAGCTGGAAGGGGCGCTGGGCGGCCTGGTCCAGCGCCTGCCCGTGCAGCACCCACGCGCGGTGCTGGAGGGCGCGCGCGGACAGCTCCTCCAGGAGGCGGCTCTTGCCGCCGCCGGACTCGCCCTCGATGATGGCCAGCCGGCCCGGGTCCTGACGGGTGCGGTCCAGCTCGCGCTCCAGCGTGGCCACCTCCTCCTGGCGGCCGACGAAGGAGGGCTCGGCGAGGCTGCGGCGGTGGTCATGCGCGCCGGTGACGAGCTCCGGCTCCGCCTGCCCGTGCGCCAGCGCGTCCTCGATGTCTCGCAGGTCCGCGAGCGCGGACTCCGCGGACTGGTAGCGGTCCTGCGGGTCCGTCTGCAGCAGGCGGGCGATGAGCTCCTCCAGCGCGCGCGGTACCTCCACGCCCACCGTGCGCAGCCGGGGCCGCGCCGCCAGGTGTTGGCGCAGCACCTCGCCCACGGAGGCGCCGTCGAACGCGGGCCGGCCCGAGAGCGCCTCGAAGAGGACGATGCCCACCGAGTACAGGTCCGACGTGGCCTCCACGGGCCGGTTGAGCAGGCCGGCCTGCTCCGGGGAGAGGTAGCGCGCGGTGCCCACGGGGAGGTCGCGCAGGGAGGGGTCCAGCCGCTCGCTGCGCGACAGGCCGAAGTCCACGAGCGTGGCGCGGTCGAGGGGTTCCCCGCGCACCAGGATGTTGGAGGGCTTCACGTCGCGGTGGAGGACGCCGTGGCGGTGGACCTCCGCCAGCGCGGCGAGGAGGCAGCGGCCCAGGGTGAGCGCCTCGGGCACCGGGAGCGGCCCCGCGGACAGGCGCTCCTCGAGCGTCTCGCCCTGGAGCCAGGGCGTCACGAGGTAGAGCAGTTCGCCCGAGATGCCCAGATGGACGACGCGGACGACGAAGGGGCTGTCCATCCGCGCGAGGACGGCGGCCTCGTGCTCCAGGCGATGCCGGGCGGCCGCGGCGAGCGCCACGGCGGACGTCACCTTGACGACCACCCGCTCGCCGGTGCGCAGGTCGTTCCCGCTCCAGGTAGAGATGCCCCGGCCCGTCTTCAGGCGCTGGACCAGCTCGAACCTGTTGCCAAGCCGACGCCCGGGTTGAGGCTCTCCGGGAGCGACGCCGGCGTATTGGAAGCCCTCAGCCATTCAATGCCCTCGCCCCCAAGCCGCCTCGCCCCTGCGAGACGGTCGGCCGTGCGTCCCTCCAACAACCTTGGGTGCCGGAATGAACGGTGCCAAGGGGGAGACAGGCGCACGGTCCCCGTACGCTGCCTGGGACTTCAACAGCTACACATGTGGCGCTTCCCGGGCCCATTGCACACCCCGTGCAGGTGGGCCGGAGCCCGGGCGGGCAGACAGGCGCCTGCCCGGGAGGCTGGCTCTCCCGTGCGTCGGGGGACGGGGTGAGGTGGAGCACGGAGGGCTCCGCGCGTGGGGGGAGTGCGCGAGAAGGAAGAGGTTCGCTTCGACGTGCGACCCGGACGAGGTGACGACCGCCTCCGATGAGGGGACACGCCGCGCGGTGGGACGGCAGTACAGCCCCACGCTGCGCAAGTGCCTCCGGTCCGGCGTATTTGTCGGACTGGGCAGGTATTGCACGGTTTTGCTTCTCGCTCGGGGATCACGTCCAGGAGGCGCACGCGATGGGAAGACGCCGGTGGGTGGGAATTCTGTTGCTGTGGCTGCTGCCGATGACGGGAGGGGCCTCGGAGCCTCCCGTCCCCGAGGAGGCCGCGCCCTCACCGGCACCTCCAGCTCGCAGGTGGTACTCCCTGATGCGTTTGGAGGCGACGGCATGGGCGCTGCTTCCTCGCGCGGGCACGGGCGCGGAGGAAGGGTTCGTTCAAATCGAGCCGACGTTCATCCTCGACGGCGGTCCGGAGTTCGGCGTCAACGTGGGCGCACCTGTGCGGCTGCGCTTGTGGGGTGGCGGTGAGGGGGCGAGCGTCGTTCGGCGGCAGGACTGGGACAGCCTCTCGGACTGGGGCCAGCTGGTGCGCGGGCTCAAGCTGGGCTCCGACAACGCGCCGCTGGGGGTGTGGTTCGGCGCGCTGGAGGACTACAGCCTGCTCACGGGCCACCTCGTGCGGCGCTACTCCAACCGGACGAATCCCGACTATCACCCGGCCGGAGGCTTCCTCACCGGCACAGCGGGCCCGCTCTACACGGAAGCCTTTGTCTCGGACGTGCTGGGCGCGCGGCTGATGGGGGCGGAGTTCTCCCTGGACGTGCAGCACGTCCTCTTTGGCAGGCCGAAGGAGAAGGGGCGCTACACGCTGGCACTGTCCGCCGTGCATGACTGGGGCAGGGTGGGAGGACGAGCTCCCTCGGTAACGTTGGCGCACCTGGACGCGACCGCCGTGGTGCTGGTGCGTCCGGGCTTTGAAGCGCTCGTGGTCGCGGGCTGGGGAGGACGACCGGGCGAGGGAGGAGTGTGGGGCGCGGTGGTGGGCGCGGGTGCCGATGCGGTGACTCCAGCGCTGGACCTGACGCTGCGGCTGGAGATGCGCAGGCAACACGGCGGCTTCCGGCAGGGCTTCTTCGGCCCGGACTACGAGCTGGCGCGATTCCGAGCGGCGGGCCCTGACGGCGTGCCACTGGCCGAGGCGCCCTTGCCGGACGGCTTCTCCTTCTATGGGGAGGCGGTGGTGGGTTGGGATGCGGAGAGCTACGGCGGGCTCTACCGGCACCTGCGATTGTCGCTGGGCGCGGAGGCCTTCACCTGGGGCCGCTTCGACGTGGACGGGCGCGTCGCGGTGCAGCTCTTCGAGCGCAGCCTGGAAGTGGCGTTGAAGGGGCTGGGGGTGGG
>NZ_JABBJJ010000405.1 GCF_012933655.1 Pyxidicoccus fallax
ATCCCCACCCCCCCGCGCGCGGATGCCGGGCTTCACAATCCGTTGCGGCCTTCGCGCAAGGGTGATTAGTAACCCGCCATGTTCCATTTCGTGGCCGGACACACCCCCTATCCGTTCCAGGCGCCAGAGGCTGGCGCGCGGATGGCCGCCACCACCGCCCGCGCGCTCCCTGCTTCCGGCAGGGCACGCGGCTCCTTCCGCCCCGGTGCGCGACAACGCCGGTGTTGTTGTGAACGCAGCGCCGCGACGCGGGCCCCGTGAGGACTCCGGGCATCCGTCGCGGCTGAGTGCGCGGGTCGCCACCCGCTCTCGACCTTCCAATCGCACCCGTGCTCCACCGGTCACGTCGGCGGAGCCCTTGCCACGTGACGTGAACCACGCTTCGCTGAGCACACCGGCGGGTGTTGGCGGAGCCCTGCTCCGCGTCCTGAACTCTCATGCCTCGCCGGTGTGACTCGGCCGGGGTACAGGCGGAGTCCCGCTCCGTGTCTTGAATCCCGCTCCGCCGGTGTGACCGCCGGCGGGGTACAGGCGGAGCCCTGCTCCGCGTCGTGAATCTCCATGCCCACCGGTGCGACTGCCGGCGGGTACAGGCGGAGCCCTGCTCCGCGTCTTGAACCTCCACGCTCCGCCGGTGACTGCCGGCGGGGCCCAGGCGGAGCCCTGCTCCGCGTCTTGAACCTCCATGGCCGGCGCGACTGCCGACTCGCGGGGAGGCGAGCGCATTCGTGCCGGCCGCAGTCCGGAAACACAGGAGTCATCCATGAAGCTGAGACGTGCATTGGTCGGAGCGGCCCTGGTCGCCCCGATGGTGGTGGGGGGCTTCGTCCTCGCGAGCGACGCGAGCGACGCGCCAGGAAGCGCGGGCGGCGCCCAGGCGGCCCTGCCCGAGGTCGTCGTGGCCGAGGTCGTCACACGCTCCCTCTCGGAGAGCGCCGAGTTCACAGGGACGCTGTCCGCGGTGCAGACAGTGGAGCTCCGCCCTCGCGTGGGCGGCTACATCGAGTCCGTGCGCTTCGCGGAAGGAGGCCTCGTCAAGGCCGGGCAGGTGCTCTTCCAGCTCGACGCGCGCACCTACGAAGCCGCGTTCGCGCGAGCAAAGGCGGACCTCACCCAGGCCGAGGAGCGGCTCGCGCTGGCGGAGACGAAGTACGCCCGGGGCGAGAAGCTGCTGTCCGACAAGGTCATCTCCGAGAGCGACTTCGACGTGCTCAAGGCGGATCGCGCGGAGGGCCGGGCGCGCGTCGAGTCCGCCCGGGCCGCCGTGCGCGCGGCGGAAATCGACCTCCACGACACGAAGGTCCGCGCGCCCATCGGAGGCAGGGTGGGGCAGGCGCTCGTCACCGAGGGCAACCTCGTCAGCGGCGGCACCGCTGGCGCGACGCTGCTCACCACCATCGTCTCGGTGGACCCGTTCCACGTCTACTTCGACGTGGACGAGCCCACCTACCTGCGCTTCGCGAGCGCGGGCCCCACGGGCCGACAGGCCGACGGCCGCGTCCACCCCGTGCCCGTGCGTTTGGCGCTGCTCGGAGAGGAGGGCTTCCCGTGGGAGGCGAAGCTGGACTTCCTCTCCAACCGGGTGGACCCGGTGACGGGCACGGCGCGGGCGCGCGCGGTGCTCTCCAACCCGAGCGGCAAGCTCACCGCGGGCCTTTTCGCGCGGGTGCGGCTGGAGACGGGCGCGGCCCGGCCCACGGTGCTCATCGACGAGACGGCGGTGGGTACGGACCAGCTCGGGCGCTACGTGCTGGTGATGCGTCCGGACGCGTCGCTGGAGCAGCGCCGGGTGGAGCTGGGCGCGGCGGAAGGCCGCCTGCGCGTGGTGCGCAAGGGGCTCGCCCCCGGTGAGCGCATCGTCCTCAAGGGGCTCGCCCGGCCCGGCGCGAAGGTGACGCCGAAGCTGGTGGCCATGGCCCAGGAGGTCACGCGGCCATGAAGTTCACCCACTTCTTCGTCGACCGGCCCATCTTCGCGGCCGTGCTGTCGGTGCTGCTGCTCATCGCGGGCGGGCTCGCGATGGTGCAGCTCCCCTTGAGTGAGTACCCCGCCGTCGCGCCGCCCACGGTGGTGGTGAGCACGGCCTACCCCGGCGCCAACCCCCAGGTGACGGCCGAGACGGTGGCCGCCCCGCTGGAGCAGGAAATCAACGGCGTGGAGGGCATGCTCTACATGTCCTCGCAGGCCACCAGCGACGGCCGCGTCACGCTGACGGTGACCTTCGCCCAGGGCGTGGACCCGGACCTCGCGCAGGTGCAGGTGCAGAACCGCGTGGCGCGCGCGCTGCCGCGCCTGCCGCAGGAGGTGCAGCGGCTCGGCGTCGTCACCGAGAAGACCTCCACGGACATCCTGATGGTGGTGCACCTCGTCTCGCCGGAAGGAAAGCTGGAGCCGCTCTACCTCTCCAACTACGCGGTGCTCCAGGTGAAGGACGTGCTCCAGCGCGTCCCCGGCGTGGGCAGCGTGGTGGTGTGGGGCGCGGGCGAGTACAGCATGCGCATCTGGCTGGACCCGGAGAAGCTGGCCGCGCGCAAGCTCACCGCCAGCGACGTGGTGGCCGCCATCCGCGAGCAGAACGTGCAGGTGGCCGCCGGCGTCGTCGGGCAGCAGCCGGACGCCAGCGCGCCCTTCCAAATCACCGTGACGACGCAGGGCCGGCTCGCCAACGAGGAGCAGTTCTCGGACATCGTCATCAAGGTGGGCGAGGGCGGGCAGGTGACGCGCCTGCGCGACGTGGCCCGGGTGGAGCTGGGCGCCAACAACTACGGGCTGAAGGCGCTGCTGGACGGAAAGTCCGCGGTGGCCATCGGCATCAACCAGGCGTCCGGCTCCAACGCGCTCGACGTGTCCGCCGCGGTGCAGGAGCGGATGAAGGAGCTGAGCGCGGCCTTTCCACAAGGCATGGAGTACCGCATCGCGTACGACCCGACCTTCTTCGTGCGCGCCTCCATCCGGAACGTGGTGAGCACGCTCCTGGAGGCGGTGCTCCTGGTGGTGCTGGTGGTGGTGCTCTTCCTCCAGACGTGGCGCGCCTCCATCATCCCGCTGGCCGCGGTGCCGGTGTCGCTGGTGGGCACGGCGGCGGTGATGCACCTGCTGGGCTTCTCGCTCAACACGCTCTCGCTCTTCGGCATGGTGCTCTCCATCGGCATCGTCGTGGACGACGCCATCGTCGTCGTGGAGAACGTCGAGCGGCACATCGCGCTGGGCGCCAGTCCCAAGGAGGCGGCACGCCGGGCGATGACGGAAGTCACGGGCCCCATCATCGCCATCACCTCCGTGCTGGCGGCGGTGTTCATCCCCACCGCGTTCCTCGGAGGCCTCACCGGTGAGTTCTACCGGCAGTTCGCGCTGACCATCGCCATCTCCACGCTGCTGTCGGCGTTCAACTCGCTCACCCTGAGCCCGGCGCTGGCGGGCGTGCTGCTGCGGGGGCACCACGGGCCGAAGGACGGCCTCACGCGCCTCATGGACTGGGCGCTGGGGAGCTGGCTCTTCCGGCCCTTCAACCGCTTCTTCGACCGGGCGTCGGAGGGCTACGTGAGCGCGGTGAAGCGGGTGGTGCGCGTGAGCGCGGTGGCGCTCTTCGTGTACGCGGGGCTGCTCGGCCTGACGTGGGCGGGCTTCGCGCACGTGCCCAGGGGCTTCGTCCCCATGCAGGACAAGTACTACCTCGTGGGCATCGCGCAGCTGCCGCCCGCGGCGTCGCTGGACCGCACGACGGACGTGGTGAAGCGGATGTCGGAGCTGGCCCTGGCCGAGCCGGGCGTGGCGAACGTGGTGGCCTTCTCCGGCCTGTCCGTCAACGGCTTCGTCAACGCGCCCAACGCGGCGGTGGTCTTCACCATCCTGGAGACCTCCGACAAGCGCACCACGGAGGACCTCTCCGCCAACGCCATCGCGGGCCGGCTGCAGGCGAAGTTCAGCACCATCCAGGAGGGCTTCGCCGCCATCTTCCCCCCGCCGCCGGTGCCGGGCATGGGCGCGCTGGCGGGCTTCAAGCTCCAGGTGGAGGACCGCGCGGGGCTGGGTCCGCGGGCGCTCTACGAAGCCACACAGGCGCTCGCCCAGCGGGCCTCGGCCGAGCCCGAGCTGATGGGCCTGATGTCCGGCTTCGAAATCAACGTGCCCCAGCTGAAGCTGGACGTGGACCGCGTGAAGGCGAAGACGCAGGGCGTGCGGCTCGGAGACATCTTCGACACGCTGCAAATCCAGCTCGGCTCGCTGTACGTGAATGACTTCAACCGCTTCGGGCGCACGTACCAGGTGAACGTGCAGGCGGACGCGCCGTACCGCATGCACGCGGAGGACATCGGCCGGCTCCAGGTGCGCAACCAGACGGGAGGCATGGTGCCGCTGGCCTCGCTCGTGGACGTGGCGCCCACCTTCGGGCCGGACCAGGTGACGCGCTACAACGGCTATCCGTCCGCGGACCTCAACGGCATGGCACGCCCGGGTGTCAGCACGGCCCAGGCGGTGGCGGCCATGGAGCGGCTCGCCGCACAGACGCTCCCCGCCGGCATGAGCTTCGAGTGGACCGACCTCACCTACCAGGAGAAGCTGGCCGGCAACGCGGGGCTGCTCGTCTTCCCGCTGGCCATCCTGCTCGCCTTCCTCATCCTCGCGGCGCAGTACAACAGCTGGACGCTGCCGCTGGCGGTGCTGCTCACCGTGCCCATGGCGCTGCTCAGCGCGCTGGCGGGCGTATGGCTCGTGGGCGGGGAGAACAACATCTTCACCCAGATTGGCCTCGTGGTGCTGATTGGCCTCGCGGCGAAGAACGCCATCCTCATCGTCGAGTTCGCGCGCGCGAAGGAGGACGAGGGCATGGGCGTGGTGCAGGCGGCGCTGGAGGCGTGCCGGCTGCGGCTGCGGCCCATCCTGATGACGTCGGTGGCCTTCATCATGGGCGTGGTGCCGCTCGCCATCGCCACGGGCGCGGGCTCCGAGATGCGCCAGGCGATGGGCATCGCGGTGCTCGCCGGCATGCTGGGCGTGACGCTCTTCGGCCTCGTGCTGACGCCCGTCTTCTACGTCGTCATCCGGAAGCTGGAGGTGCGCAAGCCCGAGCCGGAGCCCGCCGTGCTCCCGCCCGGAGCGACGGGCGCCCCGGGGCACTGAGCGTGCACTATGCTGCGGCGGCCCCGGACCTCGGGGCCGCCCGGCGGCCGGACGGGTACCAGGAGGATGCGTCCCATGTCCGTGAGAGCCGCCCTGCCGTGCCTGCTGTTGCTCCTGACCGCGTGCGGAGGAAAGCGCACGCCCACGGGGCCCGGCTCTCCGCCCGACGCGCGGGATGACGGCTGGCCCGTGGCGTCCTTCGAGGACGCGGGCGTCCGGCGCTCCTGGCTGGAGTGGCTGGAGCACGACGTGGCGGAGGGCACGGTGGAGGCGCCGGACTCGGTGCTCATCGCCCGCGACGGGAAGCTCCTCTACGAGCGCTACTGGAACGACTTCACGCGCGAGACGCCGCACGACCTGCGCTCGGCCACCAAGAGCTTCACCTCGCTGCTGGTGGGCATGGCGCACGAGCGCGAGGTGCTGCCGGACCTGGACGCGCCCGTGCTGCCCTTCCTCCCGGACCTCGCGCCGGTGCGCAACCCGGACCCGCGCAAGGAGCGCATCACCCTGCGCCACCTGCTGGAGATGCGCTCGGGCCTGGACTGCGACGACTGGAACGCGCGCTCACCGGGCAACGAAGAGAAGATGTATGACACGGGCGACTGGGCCCGCTTCGTGGTGGACCTGCCCATGAAGGACGAGCCGGGCACGGTGACGCGCTACTGCACGGCGGGCGTGGTGCTGCTGGGGGCGGTGCTGGAGCGCGCGAGCGGCCTGTCCATTCCCCAGCTCTCCCGCGAGTGGCTCTTCGAACCGCTCGGCGTGAAGGACTTCGAGTGGCAGCCCGCGGGCAAGCGGGGCACGGACACCGGAGGACACCTGCGGCTGCGCCCGCGAGACTTCCTGAAGCTCGGCCAGGTCTTCGTCGAGGGCGGGAGGTGGCAGGGCCGGCACGTGGTGTCCGAGGAGTGGGTGACCGCCTCCACCACGCCGCACGGCGACCTGGGCGATTCCCGGTATGGCCTCTTGTGGTGGAGCAACCGCTTCGTCATCCAGGACCAGCCGGTGGACGTGGCGTTCGCGCGCGGCAACGGCGGGCAGTACGTCTTCGTGGTGCCGTCGCTCGGCCTCACCGCGGCCTTCACCGGCAGTCACTACAACGAAGCGGGCTCCGCACTGCCGGTGGTCCTCTTCGGCCGCTACGTCCTGCCCGCGGTGCTCGGCTTCGAGCGCCCGGGTCCGTCCAAGCCGGGCCCGGCGCGCTGATTCGTTGCACCCGGCAACGACTTTCCAGAGGACTGATATGTGGGCCGCGGTCATGCGTTCCGGCCGCATATGACCAGAACAGCTCGCATGAGCAGTGGAGTGATGGCCGCCGGTTTGTTGTTCCTCTCCGCCGCCCCCGCGTACGCCGTGGGCGCGGAAGTGGAAGGCGCCGCGCAGGAGAAGTCGCGGGAGAAGTCCGGCATCAAGGGGCGTCGTTTCGACATCTATCTGAAGGACCGGGAGCGGGTGGAGGTTCCCCACGACCTGTCCGCGGTCTCCATCTACGCATGGGTCCAGACGCGGAGCGGCTTCGTCCGGTACGAGGGGCAGGGGACCGCGCAGGGCACCTTCACCGTCGCCGGTGTGCCCCGGGGCGCCAGGTACTCGCTCTGGGTGGGTGACCTCTACGTCTCGGGCACGGAGCGCGAGCTGGACCTGAGCCGGGAGTACCTCGGGCGTCCGGACGCGGCCGTGCCATCCGAGCCCACGGCGCTCACCTTCAACGTGGACGGCCTGACGCCCTGGCGGACGGGTGACACCCTCCAGCTCTTCTCCGGGGGAGCCGCCACCGCGCTATTCGACGTGCAGGATTCCTTCGAGGCAGGGCCTCTCTCGGAGGGAGACACCCGACTGCAAGGCGCGCTGGTGGACTTCTCCGCCCAGCCCTTCGGGACGCTCATCGACGGGACTCGGGGCGACACGGCCCTCGTGACGCGACTGTCGGCGAAGGTGTCCGGGGACAAGTCCTACCAGGCGGTGACGCAGGTCTTCCGGCCCGCGCCCTTCACGATGGTGGCCGGCCAGGAGACGGTCATCCAGGGGAGCTTCCAGGACGTGCCCCAGCGGGAGCTGCTCGTCTACGACTACCGGACCTCGAGCTTCGACACCCATCTCGCCGACGTCCATCCGCGGGCCGTGCCCTCGGCGACCCGCGCGTCCCTCTTCACGGTGAGCGTCGCGCCCTACACGGCGAAGCACGGGTACTACGCCACCGCCATTCCGGACGTGCTGGCCGCGCCGCTGGAGGAGGGACGTCCGGTGCCCATGACCTACGGCAACCCGTACCCGCGAGACTGGCCGCTCGTCATCAGCTTCGCGCGCTACAGCTCCGTCGCGTTCTCCCTCAACGGGACGCAGCCGTGGGTGGCGACGGGCATGTTCGGAACCACGGCCGAGCTGTCCGGGTCTCCGTACCAGCGCATCGAGCCCCTGATGAGCCCGGTGCGTGACATCCGGGTGGATGGCGTCTCCGCCGACGACGACCAGGCCCTCGGCTCGCTGACGCCGACGCTGCGCTGGGCGCCTCCGGCGGTGGGCCGTCCTGGCAACCACCTGGTGACGTTCTTCCGGCTGACCGAGGACGGCACGCGCACCCGCATCCAGGGCACGGTCACCTTCATGACCGCCGAGCGGGAGCTGACGGTGCCTCCGGGCGTCCTCGTGCCGGGCGCGGCGTACGTGGCGCGCATCCAGTCGCTGCGCGAGGGGAACGTGGACCTGAGCCGGTACCTCTTCCGCCAGGACTTCCCCAACGCGTACGCGTACGCCTTCACGGGCATCCTGCACGCGCCCTGAGCAACCTCCACGGAGACGCGCTGGCGCGACACGGGCGAGGGCGAGCATGGGGGACTCGCTCGCGCCCGTGCACGTCACATACGCACCCTGAGCGCCCTCCACGGAGACGCGCTGGCGCGGGCGAGCATGGGGAATCGCTCGCGCCCGTGCACGTCACATCCGCACCCTGAGCGCCCTCCACGGAGACGCGCTGGCACGGGCGGGCATGAGGGCTCGCTCGCGCCCGTGCACGTCACACCTCGCGCGGAGGGTCAGGAGGCGAGCTGCGTCGCCGGCTGGCCGCGCAGCCGCCGCAGGTCCTGACCGGGCGGCGTCCCGAAGAGGCGGCGGTACTCGCGGTTGAACTGGGACGGGCTCTCGTAGCCCACCCGGAAGCCCGCGGTCGCCACGTCCACGTCGTCGCTGAGCAGGAGCCGGCGGGCCTCCTGGAGCCGCAGTTGCTTCTGGTACTGCAACGGGCTCATCGCGGTGACGGCCTTGAAGTGGTGGTGCAGCGAGGACGTGCTCATGTGCACCTCGCGCGCCACGTCCTCGATGCGCAGCGGCTCCGCGAAGTGCGTCTTGAGCCAGCCAATGGCCCGCGCGATGCGCTGCGCCTGGCTGTTCGCCGAGGCAATCTGCGCCAGCCGCCAGCCGTGCTCGCCCTTCAGCAGGCGGTAGAGGATTTCGCGCGTGGCCAGCGGCGCCAGCGCGGGGATGTCCTCGGGCGTCTCCAAGAGGCGCACCAGCCGGAGCACCGCGTCCAGCAGCACCGGGGACGTCTCACCCAGGAACAACCCCCGTGCGAGGCCCCGCTGGGACGGCGGTGGCGGCGGCCCCGCCTTGAGGACGAGGTCGGCGATTTCGACGGGGTCCAGGTCGAGCTGGAAGCACAGGTAGGGCGCCCGGGGCGTGGCCCGCGTCACCTGCCCGATGACGGGAAGGTCCACCGAGACAATCAGGTGGTGCGAGGCGTCATAGGGGTACACCTCGTCGCCCAGGATGACCTGCTTGCTGCCCTGGGCAATGACACACAGCGCGGGCTTGTAGAGCACGCGCAGCGGCTCGGCGGGCCGCGCGGCGCGAAGGAGGGACACGTGCTCGATGGCCGTCGGGTGGATGCCGTCTCCGGGCGTGAGCCGCTCCACCAGCGCGGCCAGCTCGGCCAGGAGCGCCTGCTTCTCTCGTGGGTTCGTCGCCATGGAGAATCAGACTACTCATCCAGGACGAGATTCCCCACGGTTCCGTGGCGGCTTGCAGAATCAGGCAAGACGCCGCCAGGAATGGTCTACCGCCGGCCGGGTGCGAATCCGTACTCATAGCCTCGTTCCCGGGGCGAATCCGCCACGGGCATCCGGGACACACCCGACGGAGGCACATCATGGCTGGAATCAAGGGAAAGGTCGTCGTCATCACCGGAGCGAGCAGCGGCATTGGCGAGGCGACGGCCCGCCTGCTCGCCAGGCAGGGCGCCCACGTGGTGCTGGGCGCGCGGCGCACGGACAAGCTGGAGGAGCTCACGAAGGCCATCACCGCCGAGGGCGGCTCGGCCCGCTACCGGCAGTTGGACGTGACGCGCCGCGAGGACATGGAGGCGTTCGTCGAGTTCGCGCTCGGCGCGTTCGGCCGCGTGGACGTCATCATCAACAACGCGGGCGTGATGCCGCTCTCCAAGCTGGACGCGCTGAAGGTGGACGAGTGGAACCGGATGATTGACGTGAACATCCGGGGCGTCCTGCACGGCATCGCCGCGGGCCTGCCGCTGATGAAGAAGCAGGGGAGCGGGCAGTTCATCAACCTCTCGTCCATCGGTGGCCACGCGGTGTCGCCCACGGCGGCCGTGTACTGCGCGACCAAGTTCGCCGTCATGGCCATCTCCGAGGGCCTGCGCCAGGAAGTCGGCGGCGACATCCGGGTGACGGTGATTTCGCCGGGCGTCACCACGTCGGAGCTGGCGGACACCATCTCCGACCCCCTGGCCCGGGACACCATGAAGGAGTTCCGCCGCATCGCCATCCCCGCCGACGCCATCGCCCGGGCCATCGCCTACTCCATCGAGCAGCCCGACGACGTCGACGTCAGCGAAATCATCGTCCGCCCCACCGCCAGCCCCTACTGAGAGGAGTCGTCATGCACATCCAGGCTTCATGGTGCTCTGTCGCCCTGCTGTCCCTCGCCCTCGGTGGCTGCGTGCGCGCGATGCCGGCCGCGCAGGGCACGCCGCGCGTCCAGCCTCCCCGGGAGGACCTCTCCACCCGGGAGCGTGTCGCCCGGGGCGAGGCGCTCGTGGCCGGGCTGAACGGCGGCAGGCCCCAGCCGGTGCTGGAGGCCATGCGCCGCGACTTCCCGTTCCTGGCGGAGGCGACCGCCGGCTACGCTCTCAACGACGTGTGGGGGCGCAAGGAGCTGGATGTGCGGACCCGGCAGCTCGCCGCCCTGGCGGCATTCGCATCCCTGGGCCAGCTCGCGCAGTTCAAGGTCCACGCCGGCTATGCGCTGGAGGCCGGCGTGAAGCCGGAGGAGCTCAAGGAAATCGTCTACCTCATCACCGTGCCCGCGGGCTTCCCGCGCGCCATCGATGCCTCGCAGGCCCTGAAGGAGGTCTTCGACGCGCGCGGCCTCCGGTAGGCGGCACTCCCGGGCTCCTGATCCACGGGGCGCCCTGCACCTACATGCCCTCCAGTCTCGAACCCGATGGGGTGGGGTTGCAAATTGGTGATGGGGGCG
>NZ_JABBJJ010000406.1 GCF_012933655.1 Pyxidicoccus fallax
CTCCCGCTCCGTCCCGACTCGTGCTTCCCGCCCTGGATGCCCTCGCGGGCCCCGTGCTCCTCGTCGACGGCGGGAGGCAGGTGGCCGCGCTCACCCCCGCGCTGGAGGCGCGGCTCGGCGGCACCGTCCGCGCGGGAACGCCGCTCACGGAGGTGCTCGTCCCGCACGGCGGCGCCGAGCGACTGGAGTCCCTGCTGACGGAGGGACGTGAGACGTCCGCCCGCATGCGCACGGGGAGCCGGACGCACCCGGTGCGGGTGCGCGCGGTGGCGCTGACGGAAGGGACGAAGGGGCTCGGCTGGGCGCTGCTCGTCGCGCCGGAGGCCGAGCGCGACACGGAGGGCAACGCCGAGCTGTTCCACGGCGTGTGGACGAGAGACCCGGAGCTCCAGCGCATCTTCCGCATCGTGGAGAAGGTGGCCCGCACCGAGTCCAGCGTCCTGGTGCGCGGCGAGTCCGGCACCGGCAAGGAACTCATCGCCCACGCGCTGCATGCGCTGTCGCCCCGGAGCAAGGGCCCCTTCCGCGCCATCAACTGCGCGGCGCTCCCGCCCAACCTGCTGGAGAGCGAGCTGTTCGGCCACGTGCGCGGCGCCTTCACCGGCGCGGTGCGCGACAGCCCGGGACACTTCCGGCTGGCCAACAAGGGCTCGCTCTTCCTGGATGAAGTGGCGGAGATGCCGTTGGACCTCCAGGCGAAGATGCTGCGCGTCCTGGAGACGCGCACCGTCATCCCCGTGGGCGGCCGCGAGCCGGTGCCCGTGGACGTGCGCATCATCGCCGCCACCCACCGGGCCCTGCGGCGCGAGGTGGAGGCCGGCCGCTTCCGCGCCGACCTGATGTACCGGCTGCGCGTGGTGCCCATCTTCCTGCCCTCGCTGCGCGAGCGCCCCGGAGACATCCTCCCGCTGGCCATGCGCTTCCTCGACGAGCTGCGGCAGCGGGGCTCTCGGCGCGTGGAGCGCTTCTCGCCCGGAGCCCGCCGCCTGCTGGAGGGACACACCTGGCCGGGCAACGTGCGCGAGCTGCGCAACGTCATGGAGTACACCTACGTCATCGGCGAAGGCCCGGTGGTGCGCGAGGCGGACCTGCCGCCCGAGTTCTCCGAACCGCGCCGTGTTCCACCGGCCACGCTCGCCGGCCCGCCGAGCTTGCTGGACGCGGAGAAGGTGCGCGCCGCGCTCGCCCAGGCGGGAGGCAACCGCTCCGAGGCAGCGCGCCTGCTCGGCATCAGCCGCGTGACGCTGTGGCGCCGCCTGCGCGACCTGGACGTGCCTGGAAGCGAATAGGCGCGAGGACACCGCTCCGGGACACACCGCCCGACATGGGCGCGTGACGAACGCCTGGGAGCGGCCGCGTCACACCGTTTCATCCGGCGTTTCACCTGTTTCATCCCCTGGAGCACCCGGCCGTGCGCACCGGTCCGGGCGTACGGCGACGGTGTGCTTCGAGACAGGCGTCTCGCCCTGGGAGCGGAAGACGGCGCATACTGCCGGGGACCTCCCGTACGCCAGGACTGGCACGCGGCTGGCAATACCTCCCGTCGCAAGAACTTCCTGTGAGGTGCACCATGCTCTTCCGACAGCTCTTCGACGCGGAGACCTCGTCGTACACGTACCTGCTGGCGGACGAGGCCACGCGCGAGGCGGCGCTCATCGACCCCGTGCTGGAGCAGGTGGAGCGCGACCTGAAGCTGCTCACCGAGCTGGGCCTGAAGCTCGTCCTCGTGCTGGAGACCCACGTGCACGCCGACCACATCACCAGCGCCGCCGTGCTGCGCGAGCGCACGGGCGCCACGGTGGTGGCCTCGGCACGGGGCGCGCCGTGCGTGGACCGGAAGGTGGGCCACGGCGACGTGGTGCGCGTGGGCGGCCTGGAGGTGAAGGTGCTGGAGACGCCGGGCCACACCGACGACAGCCTCAGCTTCCTCTGCGAGGGGCGCCTCTTCACCGGCGACGCGCTGCTCATCCGCGCTACCGGCCGCACCGACTTCCAGAATGGCGACGCGGGCCAGCTCTACGACTCCATCACCCGCCACCTCTTCTCCCTGCCGGATGACACGGTGGTGTACCCGGGCCACGACTACGCCGGCCATGCCCTGTCCACCATCGGCGAGGAGCGGAACCACAACCCGCGCCTGGCCGGCAAGACGCGGGACGCGTTCATCGCCTTCATGAAGGACCGCAAGCTCCCGCCGCCGAAGAAGCTCGACGTGGCCGTGCCCGCCAACAGGGCGTGCGGCCGGGTCGCGGAGCCTCGCGCGCACTCCTGAAGCCGGCTTCACAACGCCGCTCCGCTCCTCCCCACTCCAGAGAGACCCCAACCCACACCCACCTGCCCGCGCCTCTTCGAGGACGCGGGACGGGAGATGCTTTTTCATGAACAGCCTCTTCGACAGTGCCACCCCTCACCCCGACGGCTACCGCGACGTGGACGTGCGGCAGCTCGCGATGCGGACCTTCTCGCGGCCACCGATGGTGGACGTGCGCGAGCCCTCCGAGTTCGACGGCCTCCTCGGCCACATCGACGGCGCCCGGCTCGTGCCGCTCGCCACGGTGAAGGAGGCGGCCATCGACTGGCCGCATGACGAGGAGGTGCTGCTGGTGTGCCGCTCCGGGGCACGCTCCGCGAAGGCGGCGGTGCAGCTCGTGGCACGAGGCTTCACGCGGGTGATGAACCTGCGCGGTGGCATGCTCGCGTGGAACACCGCGGACCTGCCCGTGGTGCGCCCGTACCTGGGCTCTCCGCCCACGCTGAACCGGGTCCTCGACGAGCTGCTCGCCGGCCTGCACCGCACCGTCTCGCCGGACATCCCGCTGCCCGGCTTCGGCCAGGGCCCGTCGCGCGAGACGCTCGCCGCCCTGCTGGACGCGCTGCAGGGCTCGCCTCCCGCGGGCATGAGGGACCCCGCGGGCTTCGAGCGCCTGCTGCGCGACTGCCGCGACCTGCTCGCGGTCGCGAGACCGTGGAGTCCCCAGTGATGCTGTACGTGGGCCTCGCCGCCTCGCTGCTGGTGGGCGTGCTGTTGGGGTTGCTGGGAGGCGGCGGCTCCATCCTCACGGTGCCCCTGCTGGTGTACGTGCTGGGCGTGGAGCCGCGCACGGCCATCGCCATGTCGCTGGTGGTGGTGGGCGTCACCAGCGCCAGTGGCGCCGTGCTGCACGCGCGGGCGGGCCGGGTGCGGTGGCACACGGCGCTCGTGTTCGGCGCGGGCGGCATGGCCGGCGCGTTCATCGGCGGGCGCATCAACCCGCTCCTCCCCTCCACCGCGCTGCTGCTGCTCTTCGCGAGCGTCATGGTGGCCGCCGCGGTGGCCACGCTGCGGCGCAAGGAGGCGCCGCCTCGCGCCGACAGCACACCCGCTCCGGAGGCACCCACGCTCCCCGTGCCGCGAGTGCTGGCGCAGGGCATGGCCGTGGGCCTGCTGTCAGGGCTGGTGGGCGCGGGCGGCGGCTTCCTCATCGTCCCCGCGCTGACGCTGGTGGGCCTGAGCACTCCGGTGGCCACGGCGACGTCGCTGGTGGTCATCTCGCTCCAGTGCGCCGCGGGCTTCATGGGACACCTGGGGCACGTCCAGCTCCCGTGGGCGCTCACCGGCGCGGTGCTGGCGGCGGCGGTGACGGGCAGCGTCGTGGGCGGGCGGCTCGCGGGGCTCGTGTCACCGGCCACGCTGCGCCGGGGCTTCGCCGTGTTCGTGCTCGCCACCGCCGCGTTCCTGTTGGTGGCGCAGGCTCCGGCTCAGGTGCGCACCCTGGTGGCGCGGGCCGGTGCCTGGCCGTGGCTCGTGGCCGGCACCGGCGTGGGCCTGCCGCTGACGCTGTGGCGGCTGCGCCTCGTCCGGCAGCGCTGACCCGCTCAGCGCTTCGTGGGGGGCGCATGGAGGATGAGGCTCGCGACGGAGGCACCCACCGCGCGGCCCATCCCCTCCAGCTCCGGCAGACGCGCCGCCTTGTGCCCGAGGAACCCCTCCGTCCACAGCGAGGTGAAGCCGTGCACCGCGCTCCAGGCGGACACCGCCACCACCCACGTGTCCGGCTCGGACAGCTCCGGGCGGACCTCGGCCACCGCGCCGCGCATCAGCTCGAACGACTCCGTGCCCAGGCGGTGGTACTCCTCGAAGCGCGGCTCCTTCAGCTCCGGCAGGAACATGACGCGGTAGTGCGCCGCGTGCTTCACCGCGAACTGGATGTACGCCGCCGCCATCCCCTCCAGGCGCTCCGCCCAGCCGCCGCTCGCCTCCCGGGCCTGCTTCATCGCCGCGTTCAGCGCGACGAAGCCCTCCTCCGCCACCGCCGCCAGCAGTGACTGCTTGTCCGGGAAGTGGTGATAGGGCGCCGCCGCGCTGACGCCCGCCCGCCGCGCCACCTCGCGCAGTGACAGCGCCGCCGCGCCCTCCCGCGCCAACACCTCGAGCGCCGCCTCCACCAGCGCCCGCCGCAGGTCGCCGTGGTGGTACCGCGCCCGCCTCTTTTCGCCCGTGCCTCGCTGCGCCATCGCTTCCCCCTCCTTACCGCCCCCGGGCTCCGGACGCTCATCTTGACACCGTTCAGATGTGTCGTTACTTAATTTAAGCACTGTTCAGATTGGAGGCGGCATGAAGGCGTTCGTGACGGGAAGCACGGGGCTGTTGGGCGTCAACCTGGTGCGGCTGCTGCGGGAGCGGGGCCATGAGGTGCGCGCGCTGGCCCGCTCGCCGGAGAAGGCCCGGCGGCTTTTGGGGGACACCGGCGCGGAGGTGGTGTCGGGGGATTTGGAGGACGTGGACGCCTTCGCCCCGGCGCTGGACGGCTGCGACGTGGTGTTCCACACGGCCGCCTACTTCCGCGAGTACTACGGCCCCGGGGACCACTGGCCCGCGCTGGAGCGGCTCAACGTCCACGCCACCCTCCAGCTCGCGAGGGCGGCGTCGCGCGCCGGAGTGCGCCGCTTCGTGCACACGGGTTCGTCGAGCGTGATTGGCCGCGCGAAGGACGGCGGCCCCGGGGATGAGAGCGCCCCTCCGGACCGGCTGGCGCGGACCAACCTGTACTCGCGCAGCAAGGTGGTCGCGAGCGAGCGCCTCCATGCGCTCGCGCCCGAGCTGCGTCCCATGGAGGTGATGGAAGTGCTGCCGGGGTGGATGTTCGGCCCGTACGACGCGGCGCCCACGGGGAGCGGGCAGCTGGTGCTGGACTTCCTCCAGGGCAAGCTGCCCGGCGTCTTCGAGGGCGGCGCCTCCGTGGCGGATGCCCGCGACGTGGCGGACGGCATGCTGCGCGTGGCGGAGCAGGGCCGCGCGGGGGAGCGGTACATCCTGTCCGGAGAGTACGCCTCGCTGGTGGACGTGACGCGGGAGCTGGCGGCGCTCTCGGGGCGGAAGCCTCCGAAGAAGCTCCCCTACCCCCTGGTGCTGGGCGTGGCCGCCACCTCCGAGCTGTGGGCGCGGCTGAGCGGGAAGAGCACGGTGATGACCGTGGAGGGCGTGAGCACCATGCACGCCCGCAACACCGTCAGCGCGAAGAAGGCCCGCGCGGAGCTGGGCGCGAGCTTCCGGCCGCTGACCCAGACGCTCGCCGACGAGGTGGCGTGGTTCCGCGAGGCGGGGCGGGTCTCCTGAGGCCGTGACGTCCAGGGCCGTGCCACACGGACCCGGGACCGCGCGGGCTCCACCGCGCACCACAATCGTTGACCCGTGCCCCCGTCGCGCCGAGAGTCCCGGCATGACGCTGAGACCCATCACCGAAGTGGGCGCCGAGCTGGGCCTGTCTCCCGAGCACGTGCTCCCGTGGGGCACCCACCGCGCGAAGGTGTCGCTGGACGCGCTCAAGACCCAGGGCGGCAAGCAGGGTCGCCTGGTGCTCGTGTCCGCCATCAACCCCACGCCCCCGGGCGAGGGGAAGACGACCATGTCGGTGGCGTTGGCCATGGGCCTGCGCAAGCGCGGGCGCCGCGCGGTGGCCGCCCTGCGCGAGCCGTCCCTCGGTCCCGTCTTCGGCGTGAAGGGCGGCGGCACCGGCGGCGGGCAGGCCAGCCTGGAGCCCGCGGCCGACATCAACCTGCACTTCACCGGCGACCTGCACGCCATCACCACCGCGAACAACCTGCTCGCGGCGCTGGTGGACAACGCCGTGTACTACGGCCAGCCGGTGGCCATCGACTCCACGCGCGTGCGCTGGCGGCGCGCCATGGACATGAACGACCGGTTCCTGCGCAACGTCATCGTCGGCCTGGGCGGCAAGGCGCACGGCGTGCCGCGCGAGGCCGCCTTCGACATCACCGCCGCCAGCGAGGTGATGGCCATCCTCGCGCTGGCCGAGGGCCTCAAGGATTTGGAAGCCCGGCTGGGCCGCATCGTCGTGGGCCACTCGCCGGACGGAAAGCCGGTGCGCGCGCGGGACGTGGACGCGGCGGCGTCCATGGTGGCGCTGCTCAAGGACGCGCTGATGCCCAACCTCGCGCAGACGCCTGAGGGCGGCCCGGCGCTGGTGCACGCGGGGCCCTTCGGCAACATCGCGCACGGGTGCAGCTCCGTGATGGGCACGCGGATGGGACTGGCCTACGCGGACGAGGTGGTGACGGAGGCCGGCTTCGGCTTCGACCTGGGCGCGGAGAAGTTCCTCGACATCAAGTGCCGCAGCACGGGCCTGTGGCCCCGGGGCGTGATGCTGGTGGTGACGCTGCGCGCGCTGAAGCACCACGGCGGCGCGGCGGCCGCTCGCGTGGCGGAGCCGGACCGCGAGGCGCTCGTGCGCGGCTTCGCGCACCTGGAGAAGCACCTGGAGTCGGTGGCCGCGTTCGGCCTGCCCGCCGTGCTGTGCGTCAACCGCTTCCCGCAGGACACGGAGGCGGAGCTGGACGAGCTGCGCGCGTTCGGCAAGGCGCGCGGGGTGGAGACGGCCGTGTGCGAGGGCTTCTCGCGCGGCGGCGAGGGCTCGCTGGAGCTGGCGGACCGGGTGCTGGAGATGCTGGACCGCACGGATGCCGCGCCGCCGCGGCCCCGCTTCCTCTATGAGCTGTCGCAGTCTCCCGAGGAGAAGGTGCGCGCGATTGCCCGCACGGTGTACGGCGCGGAGGACGTGGTGTTCACCGCGGGGGCGATGAAGGACCTGCAGACGGTGCGCGAGCTGGGCGGCGCGGAGCTGCCGGTGTGCATGGCGAAGACGCACCTGTCGCTCTCGGATGACCCGACGAAGGTGGGACGGCCTCGCGGCTTCACGCTCACCGTGCGCGAGGTGCGGCTGTCCGCTGGCGCCGGCTTCATGGTGGCGCTCACCGGCGACATCCTCACCATGCCCGGCCTGCCTCGCGAGCCGGCCGCCCGCCGCGTCACCGTCCACGATGACGGCCGCGTCACCGGACTGATGCAGGGCGAATGACAGGAAGACTTCGAGAGGGAGGGAATCAGCCATGAAGCAACAGCTCGCGGGAGCCATCCTCGTGTCACTGGTCACCACGGCCTGCGCCGGTCCTGGCGCGGGTGCTCGTTCGCCGGCCTCGGAAGAGGCAGCCGCCGCCTCGGCGAAGGCGCCGCTGTCTCATGAAGAGGTGCGCGAGACGCTGCGCGCCGCCGACGCCGCGATGGCCGATGCCATGGCGAAGCAGGGCTCCGCCGAGGGCATCGCCTCCTCCGCCGCCGAGGACGCCCTGCTGCTGCTGGATGGGCACTACACGCTGCGCGGCCCGGGAGAGATTCGCGCGCGGCTCTCCGCCGAGCCGCTGGAGCGGGACGGCGTGCTGAGCGCCGAGGCGCTGGTCTGGGACGTGAGCGCGGACGGGCGCATGGGCTACACGGTGGGCCACGTGCTGCTCGACTCGACCGTGTCCGCCGCTCCCGGTGGGACGGGCGCGGCGCCGACGGGAACGACGGGCTCCGCCACGGCGCAGTCCGCGCCTCCCGCCTCGGCGGACGCACCGCCCAAGCTCAAGCCCGGCAAGCGCTACCAGCGCTACCTCACGGTCTGGACGCGGACGCCGGACGGGCCGTGGCGCCTCGCGGCCGCCGTGTACGGCCGCTCCCCCGGTCCGCTCAAGGTGCCCCCCACGTTCTCCGTCACCGCCGCCGGAGCGCCCCAGGTCACGCCCGCGGCTCCATCGGACGTGCTCGCCGAGGCGTTCGCCGCCGACTCCGCGTTCTCCGACCAGTCCGTGCGCGAGGGCATGGGCATCGCCTTCGGGGCCTGGGCCGCGCCCAACGCCGTGATTCCCAGCGGGCCCACCGGCTTCTTCGGTCAGGAGGCCGTCGTCAGCGGGTACGCGCCCATCACCCGCGACAAGGTGGAGCTGCGCTGGGAGCCGAAGCTTGGCGGCGCCGCCAGCTCGGGAGACATGGCCTACACCGTGGGCCGCGCCGTCTCCATCTCGCCCGGACAGGACGGCAAGCCGGGGACCTCGTACATCAAGTACCTCTCCGTCTGGCGCAGGCAGCCGGATGGGCAGTGGCGCTACGTCGCCGACAGCGGCAACGGCAACCCGGGCCCCGAGGGCCCCTGAAGTCCGCGTGAGGCGAGCGCGAAAGCCTCCGACGGGCCGGGGTGCCACCCAGGATGGTGGCACCCACCCGGCCCCGGCACGGCTCAGGCGCGGAACGACGTGGACAGCTCGGTGAGCTGACCCAGCGAGGCGTTGATCTGCGTCACCGCCTCCTCGGCGGTCATCGTCGCGGTGACGACGTCCGCCATCATCGCGGACAGCTGCGTCATCACCTCGGTCATCTGCGCGATGCCGGCGTTCTGCTGGGTGACGGAGGCGACAATCTGCCGCGCGGCCTGGCTGCTCTCCTGCACCACCGTGGTGATTTCCCTCAGCGTGTTCGCCGAGGCGAGCACCTGCTCGATGCCCTCCTCCATCTTCTGGCTGTCACCCTCGGCAATCGACACCGTCGAGCGGATGGCCTGATTGATCTCCAGGAGAATCTTGCCGATGCGCTGCGTGCTCTGCAGCGACTGACCGCTCAGCGAGCGCATCTCGCGCGCCACCACCGCGAAGCCCCGGCCCTCCTCGCCCGCGCGCGCCGCTTCAATCGCCGCGTTCAGCGCCAGCACGTTGGACTGGTCCGCCAGGTCCTTCACGCTGCTGATGATTTCGCCCGCGTGCACCGCCTGGTCGCTCAGGTGCCCGATGCTGCCCACCAGCGCGCCCACCCGCTGGCGGATCTGCTGGAGCCCCTCGGCGCTCTTCTCGATGGACTGCTGGCCCGACGCGCTGAACGCGTCCGCCTGGGCGGCCACCTTCAGCACCATCTCCGCGCGGCTGGCGGCCATGTTGGACGTCTGGGCAATCTCCGCGATGGTGGTGCTCGCCTCGGTGAGGCTGCGGGACTGGTTGGTGAGGAAGGTCACCTGGTCCTGGCTGGCCTGCGTCAGCCGCCCGGCCGCCGCGGACAGGTCCGCCACCACCGAGGAGATGGTGTTCGGCACGTCGCGCAGCCGCGTCACCATCACCTGGAAGCCGCGCGCCAGCTCGCCCACCTCGTCCTGCGAGCTCGCGTCGATGGGCTGCGACAGGTCGCCCTCCTGCGCGATGCGCGTGGCCACCGACGTCAGCTTCCCCAGCGGCACCGTCACCTCGCGGTGCACCCAGAGCGCCAGCCCCACCGTCAGGGCGATGCCCAAGAGCACCAGCACGGTGACGAGCACCTGCATGGTGATGTGCAGCCCCTTCACCTCGTCATAGGAGATGGCGATGTTCCGGGCGTCGTCCTCCGCCGCCTGCTTCAGCGCCGTGTTCAGCGCCTGGAAGGACGACTCCAGCTTCGCGCGCGCGGCCTCCGCCCCGGCGTCACCCTTCACCGCGAGCGCCAGCGCGGCTTCCGCGTTGCGCCAGTAGGCGGCGAGGTCGGCCTTGAGCGTGTCCGTCCGCTCCACGTTCGCGCCCGGCACGGTGCGCGCCTGGTCGAGCTTCTCCTGCAGCTCGGTGACCTCGGTGCGCAGCGGCTCCAGTCCACCCTCGGCCTTGCGATTCACCTCGGCCATGACGCCGCGGTGCAGCCCCGGGTAGCGCAGGTGCATCTCGCGGCTCAGCTCGATGGTGGGCACATGCGAGGAGTTGATGCGCTCGTAGACCTTCCCCGACATCACCCCCAGCGTGACGAAGACCACGAGGATGGAGACGAGGAACACCGCGGCCACCGCGGGAACCGCCATCATCTTCTGCATCAGCTTCAGCTTCAGCTTCAGACGCACCGGGCGCCCTCCCTACCGTGAGCGGTCCCCGAGCCATTCGGCCTCTCGCCACAGACTCCGGCCAGAGCCCGGAACTTGAAGCAGGGCCTGCTGCGCCAACACATGTCGCCTTCCTTCCGCGGGCCCCACGAGGAGCCCCCCGATGCTCGGGCGGAAAAATCCGCTGATCCGCCGCGGGTCGCAGGATAGCGGACTGCGGACATACTGCTAAGTCCCACATCCCGTACGCCCTGGAAGGTTCCGAGAGGTGGGAGGCCGTGGGTGGGATGGGACACTCCGTGAAGCCCGGGCGCTCCCCTGCCCGCCCCCACCCTGGCCGGGCGGGGCTTCAGCCGGCGAAGGGCGAGAAGTTCACCACCACCTGGCGGTCGGGGATGAAGGTGCGGCGGGCGAAGTCCTGCACCTGTCTCTTTTACACATCTGAC
>NZ_JABBJJ010000407.1 GCF_012933655.1 Pyxidicoccus fallax
GAGGAATCATTCCTCCACGACGACCCGCCTCGGATGCGGCCTCGCTGGAGGAATCCTTCCTCCACGACGACCCACCTCGGGCGCCCCCCCCTTGCTGGAGGAATCCTTCCTCCACGACGGCCCGCCGGGAGTGCCGCCTCGCTGGAGGAATCATTCCTCCACGACGGCCCGCCGGGAGTGCCGCCTCGCCGGAGGAATCATTCCTCCACGACGACCCGCCTCTCGGATGCCGCCTCGCCGGAGGAATCATTCCTCCACGACGACCCTCCTTCCGGAGAGGGCTGACATGCCAGCAAGGATGCGGCTCGCGCCAGGGAATGCCCTCTGGCAGCTCATCCGATGGCGTGTCCTGCGGTCCATCCCTGGGGCCGAGGCGAGGGCTGACACGCGCGCGGGCTCGGGAGTCAGGCGGTGCCGCGGGACGACACCTTGACCGCCATGGAGGCTGCGATGAGGCACCTGGCACCACGCTCACGATGAGGGAGGGCGCCTCCGAGGACAGGAAGCTTCCCGCCCCGAACGAATCCGAGGCGCGGAAGATGCGCCCTGCAAACAGAAGGGGCGGCGCTGGAATGGCGAAGGGAGCCGCAGGCAATCCTCGCGGCCTTACCGGACTTCCCTGAAGCAGGTTAGTAAGCATGGTCGAGTTCGAAGTACGGGCCCACCTGGAGGTCCATGACGAGGAGGTACCGCCTCGTGTTCGGGTAGAGCGATGCGGCCCGGACGAGGAGCCGGTCGGCGATGCTCTCACACGACTGCTCCACCGAGAGCTCCGGCGCGAGCTCGTCGACTGCCTCGTCGATCCTGGCGGGATAGAGCAGGAGCTTCGTGGGCGCGGTCCACGGAAACGTGCGTAGCGGCCGCCGCTCGCGGATATGGGGCTTCTCGAAGCAAGCGTGGCCAAACATCGCCAGCGTCACCACGGCCCCCGTCGAGGGAAGCCGCAGCGCGAAGTCCGCCGCCTGCTGCTGAAACCCCTCACGCGAGAGGGTGGCCACCCGGAAGTCCCCGAGCGTGAAGAGGACGCATCGCTGGGGAAGAATGGCAAGCGTCGCGATGCAGAAGCCCACGGGAAAGTGGTCCTTCGACGAAGGCCCGCCTCGCGGATTCGACTTCGCGGCGAGGCGCTCCCGCAGCGGGCTCAGGGACGCCTCGGCATTCAGGGTCATCTCCTGCAACCACTCCTCGACCGGCGCTACCTGGCTGACATGCCCCTGGGGGTCGAGCCACTTCTCCATGGACTGGAGCATGTGGGCCCGCACGCGCGACATGAAGTCCGCCTGGATGAGGGGAAGCGTGGCCCGGATGGCCCAGTCGGAGCTGCTCTGGCTGTTCCCGTCCTGCTCCCCGAAGAGCACCAGGTGCGAGAGCTCACGGTCCGAGAAGGAGAAGGACGTCACCAGCAACCCATCCCGCCGGCCGAATTGCAGACGTGTGGTGTCGAGCGCGCGATAGACGTAGTGCAGCGACATCGTGACCTCAGTCGTCCATGGACCTTCGGGGTGTCCGGGAGCGTGGAGGCAGCCCCACCTTGCTCCGCGCCTGATTGATGTGGTCGAGCAGGCTGCCCTGCCCGGTCCGCTCGCACCAATCGTCCACGCACCAGGAGCAATAGACCTCGGGGGGCGAGATCAGGTCGAGGAAGAAGCCGTCCTTCAGCGGCTCCTTCTTGTCGAGGATGGCGCTGGCTCGCTCGTAACACGGCTCGCAGACGAAGTTGGGAGCCTGCCAGCTATCGAGGAAGACCTGCAGGGGCTCGTTCCGCTCCGCTTCCACGGCGGCCTGCAGGTGCCCGCAGCACGACGCGATTCCGACGAGACCATGGATGGGACAACGAATGACGCCCATCGCGCGCTCCTCGAGAGGACCCGCCTCCCGCGTGGTCGAGGCGGCTCGAACCCGGTGGGCACCCCGTCCGTGATGCTCTCACACCCCGCTCCCCGCCTGACGGCTGGACCGGGAGCCGGCACCCGCCTGGCCGGCCGGCTCCCGGACGGGTGGGATGGACGGGCCCTGACGGGGTCGAGGCTCCCTCCCGGGGCGGGCGGATGGACAGGCGCCCCCCACTCAGGTTTCGCTGTCCAAACCGGGCCCGGTAGCGCTACGTAGGGAGGCCCCCGGGGAATCCGATGACCGCTGCCCTCCTGTCCCTGACCCTCGCCCTCAGCCTCTTCACCGGCCAGCACGCGCCCCAGCAGGGCGGAAGCGAGCCGCTCGCGCCGGAGCTGGAAGCCCGTGTCCAGACCCTCGGCAAGCAGCTGCGCTGCGCCGTGTGCCAGGGCGTCTCCATCGCGGACAGCCCCGCCTCCATGGCGCGGGCCCAGCTCGACACCGTTCGCGAGCTCGTCGCCGAGGGCAAGACGGACCAGCAGGTCCTGGACTACTTCGTCGCCCGCTACGGCGAGTGGGCGCTGCTGGAACCCAAGGCCCACGGCTTCAACTGGCTCGTGTGGCTGGGCCCGGTGGCGCTCGTCGCCCTGGGCGGCTTCGTCATCTGGCGACAATTCCAACATCGGCCCGCCCCGGCGCAGCCGACGACACAGCAGACCGCGGCCCCGGCCGCGCCGGCGGGCACGTCCTCGCCGGATGACGCAGAAGACCCGTACCTCCAGGCCGTGCGCCGGGAGCTGGAGCGCTAAGCCATGGCCATGCAGCCTCAGACGACCAACTGGCTCCCTGGAATCATCGTGCTGTCGGTCGCCTTCGTGGCGGCCGCCGCCTGGCTGCTCTACCAGCGCAGCCGGGGCACGCTCGCGAAGAACGAGCCGCAGCGCGACGGCGTGCTGGACGACCTGACCCAGCGCGCGCAGTTGCTCATCGAGCAGCTCCGCGCGCTGGAGGCCGAGAAGCACAACCTGGGCGCCGAGCAGTACACGGCGGAGAAGAGCCGCCTGGAGCGCGAGGCCGCGGCGGCCCTGCGCGCCAAGGACGAGCACCTCAAGCGCAAGGCGTCCGACGACGCGCGCGCGAAGCCCCGGCAGGCCCCGGTGGGCACGGGCTGGGCGGCGCGCCACCCGCAGCTGTCGGGCGCGCTGTGGGGCGCCGGCATCGTGCTGTTCTTCGGCGGGCTGGGCTACCTGCTCGTCTCCGAGCAGCAGCCGCGCGCCGACGGCCAGGAGGCCACGGGCCGCACGCCGCCGGGCGCCGGGCAGCAGCAGGCGGGCAACATGGGCGCCATGCAGGAGGGCGCGGAGATGGAGGAGGCCCGCGCGCGGCTTCAGGCGAACCCCGGCGACGTGGACTCCGCCGCGCTGCTGAGCCACGAGCTCATCCGCCGCCAGGAGTTCGAGGAGGCCGCGAAGGTGACGGCGAAGGGCCTGGCCGCGGACCCGTTCAACGTGGAGATGCGGGTGCACCGGGGCGTGCTCCGCGCGGCGCGCGGCGACATGGAGGGCGCGGAGGCGGAGCTGACGGAGCTGGTGGACACGTGGCCGGACGCGCAGGAGGCGCTCATCTTCCTGGGCAGCCTCGCGCTGCGGCGCGGCGACAAGGCGAAGGCGCTGGAGCACTTCGAGCGCTTCTCCGTCGAGGTGCCACGCAACATGCAGCCGCCGCAGCTCGGCGCCGCGATTGCCCAGCTCCGCGCGGAGGTCAGCGGCGGCGGTGGCATGCAGTGAAGTGACGAAGGGGGCAGGTCATGGCGAAGCGGACGAAGCGCGACGAGCCCCCTCTCGAATACTCCGCGGAGCACATCCAGAAGCTCACCCCCGCGCAAGCCGTCCGTCGCCGCCCGGCGATGTACATCGGGGAGGAGAGACGGCGGACGATGCTCATCGCCCGACCCGCGCTGGAGCCCTTCTTCGGGAAGGAGGCGCGGTGCTCGCGCATGGAGGTCTCCTGGACCTCCGACGGGGTCGTGCAGATGCGCGACGACGACTGGAGCGTGGAGACGGGACACACCTCGCGAGGAGGCTCGAACGTCGAGCTGCTGCTCACGGAGCTGAGCCATGGCTATTCCATCTCGCGGGGGATTGGACTGCCAGTCGCCAATCTCTTGAGCGAATGGCTCACCTTCGAGGTGAATCAGCCCAAAGGGGTGTACCGGCAGCGCTTCGAGGCGGGCGAGCCCCGCCCCGCGGAGACGGGTCCCTCCACGCCGCCGTGGCACACCCTCGTCCGATTCAAGCCGGACGCACGCTGCGTCGACCCGGACTCGCCCCTCACACCGGAGGCCCTCATCCAGGACCTCCAGTGGCTGCTCAGCGAATGGGGCTTCGATGAACGGACCCAGGTGCGACCGTCGCTCTCGTTCGAAGCGGTGCGCGACGGGGTCGTCATCCTCCGGACGACCTGAGCCCAGCGCGGCGCGGTTCAGTGCACGGCGGCCCTGCGGCGGCGGAAGCGGCGTACCTTCTCCACCAGCGTGTCCGGCATCACCGCCTTTGCGCCGTTGCGCACCTCGCGCGCCAGCTCCTCGGAGCGGGTGAACCAGCGCCCGGCCCACGACTCACCGTGCACGCGCACGGACACCGTCTGCCGCTGCTTCGTCACCCAGTCGGACTTGTACGTCTCCGTGCCCCGCAGGAAGTCGTACTCCGTCATGCCGGACGCCAGCGCGTCGCGGAAGGTCTCCCCCACCAGCACCAGGCCCACGCTGCGGTTGCGCCACTCCGGGTCATAGCCGGACTGGAAGTAGATGAAGCTCCGCCGGTGCAGGATGCCGTACACCGAGGCCACGGCCCGGCCGCCCACCTTCATCATGTACATGCGCAGCCGGCCCCGCTCCGCGAGCAACTGCGTGGCATCGCGGTGGAACGCCTCCACCCCCGTGCCCTTGATGCCCTGCGAGCCGCCGTCCGACGCCCAGCGCGCCGAGTGCAGCCGGAAGAAGTCCGTCAGCGGCGCGGCCAGCTCGCCCGGCGCCTCCGTGCGCTCGATCCGGTAGCCCTCCTGCTTCTCCAGCCACTTGCGCCGCCGCAGGAAGTTGTCGCGCCGGCCCGTGCGCTTGAGGAACGCGTCGAAGGGCTCCTTCGGGTCCAGCGTGTCGTACGGGCACACGTAGCGCTCCGCCACCCGGACATCGCCGGAGGGGAACACCTCGCGCAGCACGTCCACCGTGGGCGAGCCCTCGCGCAGGTCCGTGAGGTCCAGCACGTCCCACTCGTCGCGCAGCGCGTACAGCATCCGCGCGAAGTGGCGGGCCACGTCCTTCTCCTGGCCGCGCTTCGCCACCACGTCCAGGTAGTCGCTGCCCACGTGCGTCTCACCGAGGAAGCTCAGCCGCCGCACCGGCACGCCCGCCACGCTCCGGTACTCCACGCACAGCGGCATCAGCCCCACCAGCGCGCCGCTCCTGTCGCGCGCGGTGAGCACCAGCGGCCGCCGGTCCGTGGCGATGCGCCGGCACCAGGGGTAGAGCCACTCCCACGCGTTGAAGGGTCCTGCCTCGCTCGCGTCCAAGAGCGCGTCCCACTCCGCGCGCATCCCCGCCAGCGTGGAGGCACTGCCCACCGCCCCCACCTCCAGCCACTGCGCGCTCTGCGGTCCCTGCCTCAGCTCTTCCTCGCGAATCACCGCCCGTCCTCCCGGAGGGACGCCCCGTCCCTCCCCTGTGCCCGTTACCTGCTCAACCCGCGCGCTTCTTCGTCTTGCGGTCCGACTTCAGCGCGTCGCGCACCGCCTGCGCCACGTCCGCCATCACCTCCGGCGAGAGGTCCTGGTGGCACGGAATCTCCACGATGCTGCGCCGCAGCTGCGCAACCTCGGGGAAGGCCCCCGCGTCGCACGCCGGGTGGAAGCGCTTCCAGAAGTCGATGGCGTCGATGCCCTGCGCCCGCAGCCTCGCCAGCACCTCCGCCTTGTCCTGCACCACCAGCGGGTAGAACAGCGGGCAGGCGCCCGGCGGAAGCTGGTTGAACAGCGGCGCCGACACGTCGCGCAGCCGGCCCAGCAGGAAGAAGTAGTTGCGCCGGCGCTGCTCGACAATGGACTCCAGGTCCTGAGCCAGGGCGATGCGCTTCGTCAGCGGGCTCATGCCCAGGTCCACGTGCCGGCGGTCGAAGTGCTGCGTGCCCGTGGCCACGCGCTCGATGCTGGCGGCCTTCACCGTGCCGTGCCCCACCGCGCGCACCAGGCTGCGCAGCCCCCGGCCAAACGCCCCGCCCCGCAGCTCCAGGTTCTGCAAGAGCGCGGACACCGTGTGGCTGAAGGTGGACGCGGACGGCGGCGCCGGCGGCTCCGGCAGGCTGTACTGCCGCGGGCCGTTGACGACCAGCGCGCCACCATTGGGAACCGGAAGCGTCTTGTAGAGGCAGAAGATGCCCACGTCCCCCGTGGTGCCCAGCGGGACGGCGCCGTCGGACGACAGCAGCGACAGCGCGCAGTCCTCGATGAGGATGAGGCCGTGCTTGTCCGCCAGCTTGCGCATCTCCGCGGCCGGGCCCGGGAAGCCCGCGTAGTGCGTGAGGTACAGGGCCTTCGTCTTCGGGCCGATGCGCCGGGCCACGTCCTCCAGGTCCACGTCCCAGCGGCTGCCCACCCGGTAGAAGCGCGGCGTGGCGCCCGCGTCCACCAGCGCCTCCACCTCCACGCCGTGGTGGTAGGCCGGCATCAGCACCTCGCCCTGGTCCAGCCCCAGCATCTTCACCGTGAGCCAGATGGCGTTGCGGGCGAAGTAGAAGTAGCGGACGTTGGGCGAGGAGAACGGAGGCAGCGCCCCCGGCTTCGGCCGCGACGTCAGCATGTGCGGCCACAGCGTGGGCAGGGACGGGACGAACAGCTTCCCCGAGGACTTCATCGCTTCCATCGCGCCACCACCTCTTTCATCGCGGGTCCCCACCGGAACTTGGCCGCGCACAGCGCCCGGCCGAAGGCGGAGTCGTTGAACACGTAGAGCCAGGTGTGCCGCCGGACCTTGTCCGTCCAGTCGCGCTTCCACACCATGTCCGGCCCCAGGAAGTCGAACTCGCTCAGCTTCCGGTCGATGCAGCTCCCCACCACCTCTTCCATGAGGAGCTGTCCCGGGCTGCACTCACGCAGGCCCTCGTCGTAGCCGGGCTTCAGGAGGAAGTACCGGCCGCCGTATTCCAGGCCGTAGTGGAAGGCCACCGGCCGGCCGTCCACCCGCAGGAAGTACAGCGCCAGCCGCTGGCGGTACGCCGCGTCCCGCGCCAGCTCCGTGTAGAAGCCGCGCGTGCGCGCGTCCTGCGCCATGGCCGTGCCGCGCTCGCCCTTCCAGCCGCTCTGCTCCAGGAGGAATCCTTCCTCCAGCTTCCCCTCCAGGCCCAGGCCCCCGTCCACCCGCTCGAAGGTGACGCGGCCCTTCTCCTCCAGCTTGCGCCGGCGCCGCCGGCAGTTGGCCTTGAACTTGGACTGCAGCGTGCCGAGGTACGCGTCCCGGCTCGCGGGCAGCGGGATGTAGGGCGACTGGAGCGACTCCCACTCCCCCACCGGCAGGCCCGCCTCGCGCGCCGCCGCGTGCAGCCGCCAGGCGGCCCCGCCCTCCGGCACGTCCGTCAGGCGCAGGACATCCCAGCCGCCCGCCTCGCGCAGGTGGCCGAGGAAGGTCCGGGCCGCGGCGTCCGGCTCGCGCGCCAGCAGGTCGAAGCGGCAGGAGTGCACGTTGGCCATGGCCGACAGCTGCCGCGCCGGCACGCCGTACATCGACGTGCGCTCCTCCCACAGCGGCAGCGCCGCCGTCAGCTGGCCCGCCCCGTCCCGCAGCGTCAGCACCCGAAGGCGCGCACCGGGGGCGAAGTTGTCGAACCAGATGCGGAGGAACTCGTGCCGGTAGAACAGCTCGTTGGAGGTGGACTCCACGAGCGCATTCCACTCGGACTCCAGGGCCATGAAGGCCGCCCGGTCAGTGACTTCCACGACCGACGGCCGGGCGTTGAGTTGTCTAGCTTCCATTATCAGGGCGCCAAAGGTGGTGATGGGACTGCTCGGCTACAAGCCGCTGCGGGCCATCTTCAGGAGGCAGGAGGCAACCTTGCGGCTGTCGTGTCGGATCCTGGACCCCTCCTTGAGGAGGTCCGCCTGCACGGGCACCACGCCCGCGGCGATCAAATCCCGGTGGTTCACCGGTACGACATAGGAGCCGCGCCGCGCATACCGCTTCATGGACTCGTCGGTGGGCGGGGTGCCGTTGACGAGCACCGCGTCCAGCACCGGACCCACGTGGTCGATGACCGCCTGCACGTGGTCCAGGCACGTCATGCCGTCCGTCTCGCCCGGCTGCGTCATCAGGTTGGCCACCATGACCTTCAGCGCGCGCGTCTCCTTCAGCGCCTGGGCCACGCCGTCCACCAGCAGGTTGGGCAGCACGCTCGAGTAGAGCGAGCCCGGTCCAATCGCGATGAGGTCCGCCGTGTAGATGGACTCCAGCAGGCCCTCGGTGGGCGGCGGCGAGCGCGGGCTGAGCGACACCCGGCGCACCCGGCCGTGGGCGCGGCAGATGTTGCGCTCGCCAACCACCTCCGTGTCGTCATGCATCTGCGCGACGAGCTGCACCGACGACAGCGTGGAGGGCAGCACCTGGCCGCGCGCGCCCAGCAGCTCGCCGGACATGCGCACCGCCTCGAGGAAGTCTCCCTTCAGCTCCGCCAGCGCGGCGATGAGCAGGTTGCCCACCGCGTGCCCGGCGAGGCCGCGCGCCCCGCCGAAGCGGAACTGGAAGACGTCCTTCATCGCGTTCTTCCCACCCGCCAGCGCCACCAGGCAGTTGCGGATGTCTCCTGGCGGCAGCGCCCCGTGCAGGCGGCGCAGGCGGCCCGAGCTGCCCCCGTCGTCGCTCATGGCCACCACCGCGGTGATGTCCACGCCCGGGTCTCCGGGCTTCGGCATCGCACGCCGGGACAGGCCGCGGAGCACCATGGGCAGTCCCGTGCCGCCCCCGATGGCGACGATGCGCGTGGGCCGCTCCACCTGCGGCTGCAGCAGCTCGTTGCGCTCGCGCTCCAGCTCCAGCCGGCGACGCGTCTCCTCCCAACCCTCCGGGAGGGGCGATTCCATGTCCATTCCCACCATGACCCTACCCCCATCCACGACGCCCGAACCCGCCACCCCTGTGGCGGGCCCACCGCCAAGGCCCCATCCAAGAATGGGGCCAAGGCGATGGGCACTTCCAATCCCTCTACCGAGCCCCACGACCGAGAAGCACATGCCTCACGGTGTGGAAGATGATTCCCACATCCAGGAACAACGAGCCGTTCTTCACGTAGTACAGGTCGAACTCCAGCTTGTTCCTCGCGTCCTCCACCGAGGCCCCATAGGGGTAGCGGATCTGCGCCCACCCCGTCAGGCCCGGCTTCACCGCCTCGCGCAGCCCGTAGAAGGGAATCTGCTGCTTGAGCTGCTCGACGAAGACGGGGCGCTCCGGACGCGGCCCCACGAAGCTCATCTCCCCCATCAACACGTTGAAGACCTGGGGAATCTCGTCGATGCGCGTGCGGCGGATGAAGCGCCCCACCCGCGTGACGCGGTCATCGTTCGCCCGGGCCCACACCGCGCCGTTCTTCTCCGCGTCGGTGCGCATGCTGCGGAACTTCCACAGGTGGAAGCTCCTGCCCGCCAGGCCCGTGCGCTCCTGGCGGTAGAAGATGGGCCCCCTCGAGTCCAGCTTGATGGCCACCGCGACCACCAGCAGGAAGGGCGCGGCCAGCATCAGCAGCACCGAGGCCACGAGGATGTCGAAGGCGCGCTTGAGCGCCCGGCGCAGCGGCGACACCGTCAACTCATCCGCGAAGGCGAAGTCGCTGGCGCGGAGGAACTGCACCGGAATCCTGCGCAGCACCCGCTCGCAGAAGCCGGCCGCCTCGTACACCCGCCGCCCCTGCAGCCTGCAGCTCAGCAGGGACTCCACCCAGTTGGCGCCGCGCATGTCGTCGGCCGCCTGCACCACGTAGGAGGCATTCAGCCGCGACGCCAGCTGCTCCAGCGGCTCGTTCGCCTTGCGCGGGTCCACCATGCCCACCACGCGGTAGCTGCCCTCGCCGCCCGCCTCGATGGCGCTCGCCACCGCGCGGGCCTTGAGGCCATCTCCCACCAGCAGGACGGTGTCCGGCGCACCCACCAGCGCGCGGATGGACACCCGCACCATCAGCGTGCCGGCCAGGGCGCCCATCGCCCCGCCCAGGAGCGTGCCCGGAGGCAGCGCCACCGGCAGCACCAGCGGCACCACCAGCATCACCCCGCCGGCCACCATCGCCGTGACGCCGGCGGCCTTGAGGAAGCGGTAGCCGCGCTCCCGGTCCTCCGCCGCGATGCGGAGGTCATAGAGGTCCAGCAGGTACAGCGTGAACTGGAACGTGACGACGAAAGCCGCGCCCAACCCCAGCAAGGTGGGCCACATCTCGGAAAGCGGGGGCTGGGTCCCCGCGGGAGCGAAGAGTGCCGCGCAGGCCGCCGCGCCCATCACGCAGGCCAACGCGATCGCCGAACTCTCGGCGAGGAAGAACGTCAGTTTCTTGGCAGAAAAATAGTGGTGAAAAACGCGGAGCACGTGCCCCTCCAACCAACCCGCCCGACCCGCTTCCGCCCT
>NZ_JABBJJ010000408.1 GCF_012933655.1 Pyxidicoccus fallax
AGCGTCACATGTGTATAAGAGACCGGGACACCGCCGAGGACCGGCCCGCGGCGCTGGACTACCTCGTGCGGCTGCACCGGCTGAAGACGGGCGCGCTCATCCGCGCCGCGTGCCGCATGGGCGTGCTGGCGGGTGGTGGGGACGTGGACGCGCTCGCCCGCGCGGACGCGTACGGGGACGCCATCGGCCTCGCCTTCCAGATTGCCGACGACGTGCTGGACGTGACGGCCACGCCAGAGCAGCTCGGCAAGCCGGCGGGAGCGGATGCGGCGGCGGGGCGCTTCACCTTCCCGGCGGTGGTGGGCCTGGAGGCGTCGAAGCGCATGGCGGAGGAGAAGGTGGCCCAGGCCATGGCGGCGGTGCGGCCGCTGGAGGGCGAGGACGGGCCGCTGGCGGCGCTGGCGCGCTACACGGTGGAGCGGAAGTCCTGATGTCCGGAGTGCTGGCACGCGTCGCCTCGCCCGCGGACGTGAGGGCGCTGCCGGAGGCGGAGCTGCCTCGGCTGTGCGAGGAGCTGCGCGAGGACATCATCTCCATCTGCGGCCGCGTGGGCGGCCACCTGGGCGCGTCCCTGGGCGCGGTGGAGCTCATCGTCGCGCTGCACCGGGTGTTCCACTCGCCGGTGGACGCGCTCCTCTTCGACGTGGGCCACCAGACGTACGCGCACAAGCTGCTCACCGGACGCCGCGAGCGGATGCACACGCTGCGGCAGCCCGGCGGGCTGGGGCCCTTCCTGGACCCGCGCGAGAGCCCGCACGACGCGCTGCTGGCGGGGCACTCGTGCACGGCGGTATCCGCGGCGCTGGGCGTGCTGGAGGGGCGCCGGGTGCTGGGCAAGCGCGGGCACGTGGTGGCGGTGCTGGGCGACGGCGGCCTCACCGGCGGGCTCACCTTCGAGGGGCTCAACAACGCGGGGGGCAGCCACCTGCCGCTGGTGGTAGTGCTCAACGACAACCAGATGTCCATCAGCGCCAACGTGGGCGCGATTCCCTCCCTGCTGCGCACGCGCGGGGCGCGCGCCTTCTTCGAGGGGCTGGGCTTCACCTACCTGGGCCCGGTGGACGGGCATGACCTGGGCGCGCTGGTGCACGCGCTGCGCGAGGCGAAGGCGTCCTCGCGCCCGGTGGTGGTGCACGCGCTGACGCTGAAGGGCAAGGGCTTCCCGCCGGCCGAGGCGGACGCGCAGACGCGCGGGCATGCCATGGGCCCGTACGAGTGGCGCGACGGCAAGCTGGTGCGCTCGCGCCAGGGCCAGCGCACCTTCAGCGAGGCGTTCGCGGCGGTGTTGGAAGACGCCATGGCGCGGGACTCGCGCGTGGTGGCGGTGACGCCGGCGATGCTGGAGGGCTCGGCCATGAACGCGCTGAAGGCGCGCTTCCCGGACCGGGTGCACGACGTGGGCATCGCCGAGCAGCACGCCGTCACCTTCAGCGCGGGCCTGGCCGCCGCGGGTGCGCGGCCGGTGTGCGCCATCTACTCCACGTTCCTCCAGCGCGCGTACGACCAGGTCATCCACGACGTGTGCCTGCCGGGCCTGCCCGTCGTCTTCGCGGTGGACCGGGCGGGGCTGGTGGGCGCGGACGGCGCCACGCACCAGGGCACCTACGACGTGGCCTCGCTGCGCCCGCTGCCGGGCCTGCGGCTGTGGTCCCCCATGGTGGGCGAGGACCTGGAGCCCATGCTGGCCACCGCGCTGGCGGCGCCGCACCCCTCCGTCATCCGCTTCCCCCGAGGCACCCTGCCGGCGCTGCCGCCGGAGGTGCCCGCGCATCCGGTCGACGCGCCCGTGGAGGGCGCGCGGTGGCTGCGCCGCGCCCAGGCCCCCCGGCTGACGCTGGTGACACTGGGCCCGCTGGGGCTGGCGGCGCTGGAGGCGGCGCGAGCGGAGGCCGGGTGGAGCGTGCTGGACGCGCGGTGCGCCTCGCCGCTGGACGAGGCCGCGCTGCTGGAGGCCGCCGCGGGCGGCCATGTGGTGGTGGTGGAGGAGGGCACCACGCGCGGTGGGCTGGGCAGCGCGGTGCTGGAGCTGTACGCGGCGCGCGGCGTGCCGGCGCGGGTGCGGCTGATGGGGCTGCCGGACGCCTTCGTGCCCCATGGCGACGCGCGGGCGCAGCGCGCGGAGCTGGGCCTGGACGCGGCGGGCCTGCTGCGCGCGGGCCGCGAGCTGCTGGAAGGAGGCCGGCGGTGAAGCCTCGCAAGGAGCGGCTGGACGTGCTGGTGGTGGAGCGCGGGCTGGCGGAGTCGCGCACCAAGGCCCAGGCGCTCATCCTCGCCGGGCAGGTGGTGGTGGACGACCAGCGCCTGGACAAGCCCGGCTCGCTGGTGCCCGTCGAGGCGGAGCTGCGCCTCAAGGGCGAGGTGCTGCCGTACGTGTCGCGCGGAGGGCTGAAGCTGAAGGCCGCCATCGACCGCTTCGGCCTGGACGTGAAGGGCCGCGTGTGCGCGGACATTGGCGCCAGCACCGGCGGCTTCACGGACTGCCTGCTCCAGCATGGCGCCACGCGCGTGCACGCCATCGACGTGGGCTACGGGCAGCTCCACGAGAAGCTGCGGCAGGACCCACGCGTGCGCTCGCGCGAGCGCGTCAACGCGCGCTACCTCACCGAGGAGGACCTGCCAGAGAAGGTGGGCGTCGTCGTCATCGACGTGAGCTTCATCTCGCTCACCCAGGTGCTGCCCTCGGTGCTGACGTACCTGGAGCCGGGCGGGCTCTTGATTGCCCTGGTGAAGCCCCAGTTCGAGGTGGGCCCGGACCGCGTGGGCAAGGGCGGCGTGGTGCGGGACGCCGCCGCGCGCCAGGAGGCCATCGACTCGGTGACGGCCTTCGTGCGCGAGCAGGGCCTCACCGTGCGCGGGTTGATGGACTCGCCCGTGCCCGGGCCCGCCGGCAACGTGGAAGCGCTCCTCGTCGCCGACAGACCCTGAGCGGCGGACTACGGCCGGTAGCGGCGGTAGTCCCCCATGGGCAGCGTCTGCACCAGGTTGAGCCCCGTGCGCAGCCACACGCGGCCCTCCTCGTCCACGGCGGCGCTCAGGCTGACGGGCTCCTGGTAGCGGAACAGCTCCCGCGCCTCGCCGCTGGACGTCTGCTCGATGGCGACGATTTCCTGCGGGTAGGTGGCGAGCCCGCCCGCCGTACGGGCGGGGCCCGTCAGCAGGAACAGCGCCGTGGCGGGAGGACGGGCCGGCAGCACCTGGAGCACGTTCAGCGCGCCGTTGGCGTCCACGGAGCGGCTGTCCTTGTTGCGCATGACGCCGCTATTGCTGTCCAGCATCCACACGCGCTGCTTGCCCCGAGCCACCACGCGCGACGTGGGGCCGTGGAAGATGAGCCCGGAGAGGGGGGCGGGGAGCGCCGTGCTCGTCCAGGCCTGGTTGCCGCCCTCGCACTCGCCGCGGGTCGCCGAGCAGGACTGGACGTGGGACTGGCCCCCCGCCAGCTGGGAGCCCAGGTAGAGGATGCTGCCATCGGCGTTGAAGGCGCCCACGGGGGTGCCGTCGCTCCGGGAGATGGTGCGCAGCGTGTACCGGTCCAGGAGGTTGTGGATGGGGAACTCCGCCCGTCCTTCCGCATCCACGTCGCTCACCTGCACGGCGGTCTGCGAGGGGTCATTGGCGACGCCCATGTGCGCGTACCGCACCCGGTCGCCAATCACCATGGGCGGGGTGAGCAGGGGCTCGACCTCGTCGAAGAGCAGCCGCTCCGTGCCGACGTTCCCCGACGGGGAGGAGGGGGTGTGCGACAGCCGGATGATTTCGTGGATGCGGGTGACGATGAGCGCGTCCCCCTGCGGCATCACCGTCAGCAGGGTGGGGCGCAGGTCCGAGCGCGTCCGGGAGGTGATGGTGAGGTTGTTGGCGTCCACCGCCATCGCGCCCTCGCCCGGCGTCCAGACCCAGCGCTTGCCGGTGACGGGGTGCCGCTCGGTGATGGCGGTGTCCGCGGTGCAGGCGAAGGGCATCTGCCACTCGCCCTTCACCTGCCCGTTGGCGTCGACGCGATAGAGGGTGGGCAGGCCCGTGCCGGGATTTCCACAGCCGAGGAAGGTCACGTTGGCGCCGCTGCCCTCGGCGATGAAGAAGTCGGTGACGACCTGCTGGCCGTTCTGCGTGTTCACCACCCTGCGGGCCACCGGCAGGAAGCTGGCCGGCTGGGGCGCGGAGCGGTTCTTCCGGCCGTCATCGCACGTGGCCTCGGCCACCAGCGAGAGGTTCGCGGCGAGCCCGGCGGTGCGGTAGGGGAGGTCCGCGGCCTGCAGCTCCAGGGTGGCGGTGCCAGCGCTGTAGGGGAAGGTCTTGATGGGCGTGTCCCGGTCGTTGATGACCAGGCTCGACACGGTCTCGCAGCCGGACACGGTGACGACGACCTTGAGGCTCGTCGACGCGAGCGTGCCCTCGGGGACCGTGAGCTGGACCTGGGGCGGATCCGGGATGGACGGAGGCTTGGAGTCGCCACAGGCCGTGGCCATGCTGGCGGCAAGGGCGAGGGCGGCGCGCCGGGCGGGCCGCATCAGGAATGGGTGGGGCATGGCGCGGCACTCTACTTCAAGAAACACGCGGGGGCCCCACTCGCGGTGCGCGTGGAGCGCCGGGTCCGCCCCCCGCGCCGGCCCGGTGAGGACGCCCGGACGCCGCGCTTTACCCGGCTTCCGCGCCAGCCAGTTGCAAATGCAGCCGTGCTGGCGCTCGGGCGAGGGTGAGTGGGGCGGCCGGCCGGGCCCACGCTGGGGGAGGAAAGGTGCTCCCACCCCGGGTGTTCGCGCGCGGGACGGCTCGGGGTGATAAGGAGCCCATGCCCCGCCCGGGCGGCACGAGGGAGGACGCGGTAATGGTGGGAAATGCTTAGCGGTCCGGTGTAGGCCGCGCAGGCTCTCTCACCCTTCCCCCCGTCCGAAGTCCGCCGCTCTGGCCGAAGGCCGTGTTCAGCGGCATGATCCGGATCCGAACCATGTACCTTTTCGCACGCAGTGTGTATTCGCAGCCTCACCAGCCAGCCGCTTCCGGCCGGCGGGGCCGGGGTGCACCGTGAGAGTCGAGATGCAGTCGGATCAGCGGGGACGCGTGCTGGTGGTGGCCGCCAAGGAGGCGGGCGACGCCCTCATGGAGCGGCTCACGGCGAGCGGCTACCAGTGCGCGGCGGCGGAGCAGGAGAGCGGCCTGGCCCAGGCGGCCGACGCGCTCCAGCCCGAGGTGGTGCTGTTGGCGTTGTCGGCGAAGCGGGCGGCGGAGATGCTGGACTCGCTGCGCAAGGTGGAGCGCCTGCAGCGACTCCCCGTGCTGGTGGACATGGGCCGCACCCGCTCCACGGAGGCCCTCAAGCGTCTGCCAGTGGACGATTGGATTCGCGGCGCGGACGAGGTGGTGCCCCGGCTGGAGGCGGCGCTGCGCGCGGGCCGGCTGAGGGACCGCGAGGAGCGCATCCGGCTGCGGATGGGGATGCTGCTGGAGATCACCCAGGCGGCCACCAGCTCGCTGGAGCTGGAGGAAATCCTCCGCATCGCCGTGGACAAGGTGGGCCGCGTCACCGGGACGGACCGCTGCTCGGTGGTGCTGGTGGAGGGCAGCCATGCCCGCACCGCGCGTGTGGTGGCCACGCAGGAGGACCCCAGCCTCGTCGAGCTGGACATCGAGGTGGCCCGCTACCCGGAGCTGCGCCGCGCCCTGGAGACGCGCCAGCCGGTGTTGATTGAAGAGGCGCAGCGAGACCCGCTGATGGCGGAGGTGCGCACCTCCATCATGCCGCTGGGCGTGAAGTCCATCCTGGTGCAGCCGCTCATCTGCCAGGACGACCTCCTGGGCGCGCTCTTCCTGCGCGTGTCGCGGGTGGACGCGTCCTTCGGCCGCGACGAACAGGAGTTCGCGCAGGCGGTGGCCGGCGTGCTGGCCAACTCCATCCGCAACGCGCGCCTGCACACGGCGGTGAAGAAGAAGCGCGAGGACCTGGAGCTGGCGTACGTGCAGCGCTACCAGGAGCTGAACGACGCCAACCGCCGCCTCAAGGAGCTGAACCGGCTGAAGGACGAAATCATCGCCGTGTGCAGCCACGATTTGCGCGCGCCGCTCCAGGTGCTGCTGGGCCACGGCCGCCTGCTGCTGGAGGGCCCGCTGGAGGCCCAGCAGAAGCAGTCCGCCGAGGCGATGATCCGCCAGGGCAAGAAGATCCTCGGCCTCGTCGAGTCGCTCCTGGAGAAGGGCAAGGGCGAGGCGGCGCGGCTGTCGATCGAGCCGCGCGTGCTGGACGTGGCGCAGCTGTGCCGCGACGCCGTCAACGAGCTGGAAATCCTGGCCGCCGACCGGGGTGTGTCCCTGCGCTCCGCGTGCCCGGACAGCCTGATGCTCATCGGCGACGAGGTGAAGCTGCACGAGGTGCTGCAGAACCTCATCACCAACGCCATCCACCACGCGAGCCAGGACGGCGAGGTGGTGGTGAGCACCCAGCGGCTGGCGCGCCCGGACGGGGACGCCGTCAAGGTGTGCGTGCAGGACGACGGCGTGGGCATCCCCCCGGACGAGCTGCACCTGGTCTTCGACCGCTACCGCCACGGCGGGAAGGGCACGGGGCTGGGGCTGGCCATCTGCAAGGAGTTCGTCGAGCTGCACGGCGGCGAAATCTGGGCGGAGAGCCCGCCGGACAAGGGCTGCATCTTCGTCTTCACCCTGCCGCTGGCGCAGGAGGCGCCGCGCAACCCGCGGCCCCAGGCGCCCGCCGCGACGCTGCCGCAGGAGCAGCCGCGCGTGCTGGTGGTGGAGGACGAGCCCGAAATCGCCGCGGTGCTGTCCGAGGTGCTGCGCTCCAAGTACCGGGTGGAGGTGGCGCGCGACGGCGCCGAGGGCCTGGCCAAGGCGCGCGCGCAGCGGCCGGACCTGGTGGTGATGGACGTGTTCCTGCCGAAGCTGGACGGCCTGGACGCGGCCATGGCGCTGAAGTCCTCGTCGGACACGGCGCACATCCCGGTCATCCTCCTGTCCGCCCACCAGGGCGTGGCGGAGAAGGTCCGCTCGCTCAACCTGGGCGCGGTGGACTACATGAGCAAGCCGTTCGCCGCGGTGGAGCTCCTCAACCGCACCGAGCGCGCCCTCAAGCTGCGCCAGGGCGAGCGCGAGCAGCAGGAGAAGGAGCGGGCCAGTGCCCTGCAGCGGCGCACCGGCAGCGACCCGGCCACGGGCCTGCACGACCGGCGCGGGCTGCTGTTGCGCCTGGAGCAGGAGCTGACGCGCAGCCGCCGCTTCCACCGCCCCCTGAGCCTCGCGGTGCTGCGGCCGGACCGCCCGGTGGACCCGGTGCCCTCCAAGATCGCGGACGTCATGCGCAAGCGGGTGCGCCACCCGGATGCCATCTCCCACCTGGGCGGCGGCGTCTTCGTGGTCATCCTCCCCGAGTGCCAGGCGGAGCCCGCGCGCAACGTCATCAACCGCATGCAGCCGGATGTGGAGAAGGTGACGGACGTCGAGTACCGCTCGGCCGTGGCGGACGTGAGCCAGGACAGCGACCCGGTGGAGAAGCTGCTGGAGAAGCTGGGCGCACCGCCGCCCGAGGAGACGTGACGGGCCTGCACGCGGGGGCGGGGCGCGCTAGACTCCCTCTCGCGTGAGCCCCTCCCGCCACCTCGTCCGCGCGCTGCTCCTCGCCCTGGTGGCGGGGAGTGCGTCCGCGGCGCCGCCCAAGCGCCCGCGCGTGGACCGCGAGGCCATGCGCGAGGCCATGGACGCGGCGGCCACGGACGAGGGGCGCTACTCGTCCTCGGCCAGCTACGCCAACTACCTCCAGGCGCGGCTGCGGCACCATGCCGGGGACCACCGGGGCGCGGTGGACGCGCTGCGCCTCGCGCTGGCCACGGATGACGGGCACCCCCTGCTGCTCACCCGGCTGGGGGAGGAGTACGCGCGCCTGGGCAACCTGGACCAGGCCGAGCGCGAGCTGCGCCGGGCCGTGGAGCGCTCCCCGGCGTACTACCCGGCCCACGTGCTCCTGGGGCGGGTGCTGCTGGAGGCGGGCCGCTTCACCCGGGCGCGGCTGCACCTGCGGCGCGCGGTGGCCCTCAAGCCGCGCGAGCCGGAGGCGTACCTCGTGCTGGCCCAGCTCCACCTGGAGGCTGGCGCCCCGGACGAGGCGGTGAAGGTGGTGGACGCGCTGGCGCTGGCGCTGCCCGGCGAGGCGTCCGGCTACCAGCGCCTGGGGCTGGCCCTGGCCGAGCGCGGCGACACGGCCCGCGCCGAGCGCCTGCTGACGGAGGCCCGCCGGAGGGATCCGGGCGACGTGGAGGTGCTGGCGACGCTGGCGAAGCTGTACGAGGGCACGGGCCGCCCGGTCGAGGCCGAGGAGGCCCTGGCGAGCGCCCTGCGGAGGGACCCGGACAGCACGGAGGTGCTGCTGGCCGCCGGCCGCGCCGCGCTCAAGGCCCACTCCGTGGTGCGCGCCCGCGCCTACTTCGACCGGCTGCTGTCGCTGTCCTCCGAGCCGGAGATGGCCGTGCGGGTGGCCTTCAGCTACCTCGCCGCGCGCGAGCCCGCCGCCGCCGCGGAGGTGCTGGACTCGGCCCGCCGCGCCGGAGAGGACGAGCCCCGGCTGGCCTACTACGCGGGCCTCGTGCACGAGCGCATGCGCCGCTTCGCGGACGCGGCCGCCGCCTTCGCCGGGGTGCCCGAGGGCCATGACGTCTTCCCCGACGCACGCCTGCGCCGCGCCCGCTGCCTGTCGCTGTCCGGCGAGCACCCGCGCGCCCTGGCCCTGCTGCGCGCCGCACTCCAGGACGCCCCCGAGGTCGGCGAGGTGCGCACGCAGTACGCCCGGGCGCTGGAGCGCTCCGGACAGCCCGTGAAGGCCGAGGCCGTCCTGCGCGAGGGGCTCGCCGCCACCCCCTCCGCCGCGCTGTACGACGCGCTGGCCGCCACCCTGCACCGGCAGGGGAGGGGAGCCGAGGCGCTGACCCTGCTGCGCGAGGTGGTGACGCGCGCGCCCCGGGACGAGGAGCTCTTGTACGTGCTGGGCGCGGCCCACGAGCGCCAGGGCGACGTGGACGGCGCGCTGGCCCGGATGCGGGCGGTGCTGGAGGTGGACCCGAACCACGCCGCGGCGCTCAACTTCCAGGCCTACCTGCTGGCCCAGGCGGGGAGGGAGCTGGACGGGGCCGAGCGCAAGGTGCTGCGCGCGCTGGAGCTGCGCCCGGACACCGGGGCCTTCCTGGACACGCTGGGCTGGGTGTACTTCCGGCGCGGCGAGTACCTGCGCGCGGTGGAGGCGCTGGAGAAGGCCTCCTCGCTGGCCCCGGACGAGCCCGTCATCCTGGAGCACCTGGGGGACGCCTACCAGCGCGCCTCCCGCGCGGAGGACGCCGCCAGCGCCTGGCGCCGGGCCCTGGAGGTGCTGACGCTGGACCCCGAGTCCGCCGAGCCCCCCGGCCAGCGCGCCGGACTGGAGCGCAAGCTCAAGGCGCTACCCACGCGTGCGTCGGGCCGCTAAGTTGAGGCGCATATGGCGCGCCATGACGAGGGCTTCTTCAATGGCAGGGACGGCACCCGGCTCTTCTGGCGGTCCAGCCTCCCCGACGGCGAGCCCCGCGCGCACGTGGCCATCGTCCACGGCTACGGGGACCACTTCGGCCGCTACACGTATGTAGCGGACGCGCTGCTGGCGGACGGCTTCGCGGTGCACGGCTTCGACTACCGGGGCCATGGCCGCGCGGATGGACGCCGGGGCTATTGCGAGGCGTGGCCCCACTACGTGGAAGATCTGGAGGTCTTCTGGGAGCGCGTGCGCAAGTCCGCGGGCGGCGGGAAGGTCTTCCTGCTGGGCCACAGCCACGGCGGGCTGATGGCCGTGCAGTGGGCGGGCACCCGCCGGGTGGAGGGCCTGGCCGGCATGGTGCTGTCAGCCCCCTACTTCAAGCTGGCGATTACACCCCCGGCCATGAAGCTGCTGGCCGCGCGCGCGGTGGGAAAGCTGGTGCCATGGCTGGCCCTCAAGACGGAGCTGACGGAGAAGGACTTGAGCAAGGACCCGGAGGTGCAGCGCGCCACCCGCGAGGACCCGCTCTACTCCCGCGTCGTCACGCCCCGCTGGTTCCTGGAGTCCACCAAGGCCCAGGCCGAGGCGATGCTGCTGGCGCCGAAGATTCAAGCCCCGCTGTTCGTCCTGTGCGGCGCGGAGGACGGCGTGGCCGCCCCGGCGGCGGCTCGGGTCTTCTTCGAGACGGCGGGCTCGGTGGACAAGAAGTTCAAGGAGTACCCCGGAATGCTCCACGAGCCCCTCAACGAGGTGGGGCGGGCGGAGGTGTTCCGGGATATCTCCGGCTGGATCTCCGCGCATCTCTGACATAATCAGGTCGCCCGGCGCCCACGGACAGGCGTCGGCGCGCTGGGTGAGGTCACCGCATGGCAACGGGTGAAACGGGCATCATCGGCAAGGGCATCGTCATCAAGGGCAACCTCACGGGAGGTGGGGACCTGGTCATCGAGGGG
>NZ_JABBJJ010000409.1 GCF_012933655.1 Pyxidicoccus fallax
CCGCCCTCCTCCGCCCCGGACCCGGCGTGTCCCCCGGGGCCCCCTACCTCAGGGACCAGGGAGCCAGGGTGTGAGCGGACTCGCGCCCCTGCCCCGGGTGCGGTACGGTCGGTTCCTTCTCCCTGCGGTGCCCCCCACCCGGAGTCCAGACACGATGCACAAGGAGCCCATCATCGGCATCGACCTCGGCACGACGAACTCGTGCGCGGCGATTGTCGAGGACAGCGGGAACGTCAAGCTCATCCCCTACAAAGGGGGCGAGTACACCATCCCCTCCATCTTCGCGATTGATGACAAGGGCAACGAGCTGATCGGCTACGAGGCCAAGCGCCAGTGGCAGCTCAATCCCCGCAACACCATCTACGGCTCGAAGCGCCTGGTGGGTCGACCCTTCCAGAGCGATGTCGTCGAGACGATGCGCAAGGTCGTGGCGTACAACATGCGCCCCGGCAAGAAGAGCGACGTCACCCTGGACGTGGGGAAGAAGGAGTTCTCCCTCCAGGAGGTCAGCGCCAAGATTCTCGCGAAGATCCGCGAGGTGGCGTCCAACTACCTGAAGACGCCCATCAAGCGGGCCGTCGTCACCGTCCCGGCCTACTTCAACGACCGGCAGCGCCAGTCCGTGAAGGACGCGGGCAAGCTCATCGACCTGGAGGTGGTGCGCATCATCAACGAGCCCACCGCCGCCGCGCTCGCCTACGGCGTGGGCAAGGGGCTCAAGGAGAAGGTCGTCATCTACGACCTCGGCGGCGGCACGTTCGACGTGTCCATCATCGAGATTCGCGACCGGGTCTTCGAGGTGAAGGCCACCGGCGGCGACGTCTTCCTGGGCGGCATCGACTTCGATAACGCCATCATCCACCACGTCCTCAAGGACTTCGCGGCGAAGACGGGCATCGACCTCGCCACGGACCCGGTGGCCATGCAGCGCATCAAGGACCTGGCCGAGCGCACCAAGATTGACTTGTCCGCGCGCGAGGAGGTCCCCTTCAACATCCCCTTCATCACGATGACGGCCCAGGGCCAGCCCCTGAACATCGAGATGAAGTTCACCCGGAAGATGCTGGAGCAGCTCACCAACCAGCTCGTGGACCGCACGCTGCAGATGGTGGCGCGGGTGCTGGTGGACTCCGGGCTGTCCACGAAGGACGTGGACGAGGTGATGCTGGTGGGCGGCCAGACGCGCATGCCCATCGTCCAGGACCGGCTGACGAAGTTCTTCGGCAAGCCGCCCAGCAAGGGCGTGCACCCGGACGAGGCTGTCGCCATCGGCGCGGCGCTCTACGCGCACTCGCTGCAGGACGACACCAACCTGCGCATCCAGCTGTTGGACGTGATTCCCATGGCCATCGGCCTGGAGAAGGCGGGCGGCGCCTTCCACGTCGTCTTCCCGCGCAACGCGCCCATCCCCAACGCCAAGCAGCTGCTCGCCACCACCAGCATGGACAACCAGACCGAGCTGGCCATGCGCATCTTCCAGGGCGACAACGACATGGTGGCGCGCAACGACCTGCTGGGCGAGTTCACCTTCTCCGGCATCCAGCAGGCCCGCGCCGGCGGCGTGCAGGTGGAGATCACCTTCGACGTGAATGTGGAAGGCATCCTCACCATGCGCGCCCGCGACCCGGCCACGGGCCGCGAGATGAAGACCACGGTGCGCGTGACGCAGAGCTGAGACGCCCGCCCTGCCCTCCCGCTACCGGGAGGGCCGCGAGCCCTCGCCCCGGGCGGGCTCCACGTCCACGTACGGCGTGGGGTCGTCCGGGGCCACGTTGGTGTCCCCCTCGCGCCGCACCAGCGCGAACGTGGTGGCCTGCGCCTCCACGGGCGCGTACTCGAAGGGCTCCCGAGACGCCTCGCGCACGCGGGCGCTGACGAGCACCTGCCCCTTCGCGGCCAGCGCCGCCAGCCGCGCGGCGGTGTTCACCACGTCGCCCAGCACCGTGAAGTCCAGCCGGCCGGACGCCTTGGCGCCGATGCTGCCGGACACGAGGACGCCCGTGTCCAGTCCCATGCAGACACCGTGGGCATACGGGGCGCGCTCGCCTCCGCGGGTGGCGAGGACGGACAGCTGCTTGCGGATGGAGAGGCACGCCTCCTGCGCGCGGTCCACATGGCCGGGGCCGCGGAAGACGGCCATGACGGCGTCCCCGACGAACTTGTCCACCGTGCCGCCCCGGGCCAGCAGCTCCGGGACGATGGCCTCGAAGTTGGCGTTCAGCCGGCGCAGCGACTCGTCGGGCAGCTCCTGGTGGAGCACCGGGGTGAAGGCGTCCACGTCGATGAACGCCACCGTGCCCTCCACGCGCTCGCCGGCCAGCGCGTCCGAGCCCTGGAGCAACGGCGGCAGCCGCTCCAGCACGCCGCCCGGGACGAACATGCGCAAAAGGCCGTTCTCCTCGGTGTAGCGGGCGGTGCTGCGCAACTCGCGCACGTGCTTCAGCGTCTTGGCGAGCGTGGCCTCCAGGTCCGGGAAGTCGATGGGCTTGGTGATGAAGTCATACGCGCCGCGGTTCATCGCGGTGCGGATGTTGTTCATGTCGCCGTACGCGGAGACGATGATGACGCGGGTCAGCGTGCTGACCTCGCCGATGCGCGACAGGAACGTGAGCCCGTCCATGCGCGGCATGTTGATGTCGCACAGGACGACCTGGATGTCCGGGTGCTGGCGCAGCGCCTCCAGCGCCTCCTCGCCGTCCGAGGCGAAGAGGAACTGGTACACGGAGCGGCGGATCTGCTTGCGGAAGCTCTGCTCCATCAGCACGACGACGTCCGGCTCGTCATCCACGACGAGAATCTTCGCCGGCCGGGACGGGCGGCCCGCGTCCACCCGCGCGGTGAAGGCCGAGGCCAGCTCGTGCGCGGACTGGAAGCGGCGCGAGGGCTCCGGGTCCAGGGCGCGCGCGAAGAAGGCATCCACCTCCTTGCCCAGCTCGGGGACGAGGCTGGAGGGCGCCGGGGGTGGCGGCGGCACGTTGCCCAGGCGCATCTGCCGCAGCGCCTCCAGGCTGAACGGGTGCTGCCCGGTGAGCGCGCGGTAGGCCACGACGGACAGGGCCCAGAGGTCGCAGCGGTGGTCCAGCCGGGGCTCGATGCCGCGGAGCTGCTCGGGGCTCATGTAGCGGGGCGTGCCCGCCATGCTCTCCTCTGGGTGGGGCTGGGCCGTGCCGCCGGACATGAGGAGCGCCAGGCCGAAGTCGAGCACCTTCACGAGCTCGCCGCTCGCGGTGCGCGCGAGGTAGAGGTTGGCGGGCTTGAGGTCGCGGTGGATGACGCCCGCGGCATGGGCCGCCGTCAGCGCGCGGGCCGTCTCGGTGAGGAGCCGGTCCACCATGGCCAGCGACAGCCGCTCGCGGCGCATGAGGAGCGCCTCCAGGTCCTCGCCCTCGAGCAGCTCCATGACGATGTAGGGCGTGTCGCCGGACAGGTCGCAGTCGTGGACCTGGATGACGTGCGGGTTCTGCAGCCGGGCGATGGCCTGGGCCTCCCACTCGAACTGCTGGCGGGCCAGCGGCGCCGGGGCGGCGTGCGACGCCATCAGCTTCAGCGCCACGCGCCGCTGGAGCTTGGGGTCCAGCGCCACCCAGATGGTGCCCATTCCGCCCCCGGCGAGCCTGCGCTCCAGGACGTACCTGCCGCCGATGGTCTGGCGCTCGGACATGCCGTGTTCATCCATAGGGGGTGTGGCCTCGGGGGGGTCCGCCCCGTGCGGCGGGAGTCAGGGGACTCCCGTGAAGCAGGAGAATCATCTCACAGTGATTTCCGGCGGGGTACTGCGTGACACGGCGGACACCCCTTCCCCACCGGAGGGGAGGGGGACGGCCCCTGCGGGCCGGGGGGCTCGGGTGATAGCGTGGCCGCCTCCTCTCCGAGCGGTGAACCTTCATCCCGCGTCTGGAGTCCCCACATGTCCGAAGCAGCCAGGCGCCTGAAGCACCCCGCTCCCTCGTCTCGCGACGAGGTCCCCGAGCCCGACGGAAGGACGTACCCCGGGGTGAGCGTCCCGCCGGGGCCGAGGCCGGGCATGCCTCGCAACATGATGAACACCCGCCGGACGGAGTCCGTGGACGAGCCGCTGAAGGTGCTCGCGGGACGGCTCCCCGAGGACCTGCGGGGCCACGTCTTCGTGGCGGGGCCGAGCGTACGCGCGGGCACTCCCGCGCTGGCGTCGGACGGGCTCGTGCTGCGGCTGGACTTCGACGGAGCGGGGGCGAAGTTCACCCATGCCCTGATGCGCTCACCGTCGTACTACGCGCGCCAGCGGGTGGACGCGGGCGCGACGGCGCGGGGGCCGCTCACCCGGGCGCTGAACCGGTTCCGGGACACGACGCTGGTGCCGGCCTCGCTGACGCTCGGCATCCAGGAGACGCCCAACACGGCGCCCTTCCTCGTCGAGGGCGAGAAGCTGCTGCTGGTGACGACGGACGCGGGCCGCCCGTGGGCCATCGACCCGAGGACGCTGCGGGCCGTCACCCCGCTGGGCTACCGGCACGAGTGGGCCGCCGCGGCGCCGTCGCCCTGGGCCTTCCCGCTGCTGCAGGCCACCGCGCATCCAGCGGTGGCTCCCGAGCCGGCGCGGCCGGCCTCCCCGGAGGCGCCGGAGCGGCAGCGGCCCCGGCTCTTCTTCACGAACCATGGACCGAAGTGGCCGCTGGGGCCGGGCTACACGCAGCTGGTGAGCTGGGACACGTGGGAGCATCGGCTGCATCACTGGAAGCTCGTGGACGCGGCCACCGGGGCGGACGTGGTGACGGCATCGGTGCACCAGCTTGCCGTCACGCGGGACTACGTCGTCCTGCTGGACTCCAACTTCCCCATCAACTTCTGGAAGATTGCCTTCCAGGCGGTGGCGCCGGGGATGAAGCGGGCCGGGCGGCTGGTGGACTGGATGACGTCGGAGCCGTCGGCTCCGCAGGCGGTGTTCTGGGTGGTGAGGCGCGCGGACCTGCGGCCCTCGTCCGAGACGCTGTCCGCGGAGGACGCGCCGGCGGTGCCCGCGTACCGCTTCCAGTCGGGCGGCGGCGGGCTGCACCTGGCGGCGCTGTACGAGAATCCGGACGACGAACTCACGCTCGTGGTGGCGCACTCGCCCACGGAGGACCTCACCCACGCCTTGGAAGAGGGCGAGCCGCTCATCAACGGCGAGCGGGTGAAGGACTGGCAGGTGGGCATGTCCACGGCGGTGCCCGTCACGCGCAGCTCGGTGGGCGTGCACCGCATCGACATGAAGCGGCTGCGCATGCGCTCCAGCCTGTACTCGCATGACGACTTCACGTGGGGCCTGACGGTGTTCTCCGGGCCGGGGCTGGTGAATGGCGAGCTGGAGTCGCACCTGCGGATGAACGGCACCCCGGCGAACGACGTGATTCCGCCGGAGGAGCTGGCGCTCTACGTCAACTCGGATGGCTTCACGGCGGACATGGTGCCGGAGGCGCTGTACCAGCTCTACCGGCCCGTGGTGGGGGACAAGGAGGGGCTGCCCATCCGCGACGGTCGGGCGGCGAGCTTCTTCAAGTTCTTCGTCCACTCGGGGCGCTTCGAGGGCTACGTGCTGCCCACGGGCTGGTACGGCTTCGCGCCGCAGTTCGTGCCGAGCGCGCGCTTCCCCGCGGTGCCGCACTGGAAGGGCTACCTGGTGGCGCTGGTGGTGTCGGACCCGTCGGCGGCGCTGCCGCCGGACTCCACGGGTGACGAGGTGTGGATCTTCGACTCGCAGGACCTGGCGAAGGGGCCCATCTGCCGGCTGGGCAGCCGGAACTTCGAGATCGGCATGACGCTGCACACCACGTTCGTTCCGGAGGGGCTGCTGGCGGAGCTGGATGGGATGCCAGAGGGTGACGCCGAGCCCTACTGCGTGGACGTGGCGAAGGACTTCGATGTGGGGGCGCTGGAGAAGACGTACCTGGAATGGCCGGAGGAGCTGTTCCCCCGCGTGCCCAGGGCGCTGTTCGCACCGTGGCGGCTGGGCGTGAAGTGGGCGCTCAACTTCCCGAAGCTGCGAGAGGTGTTCGAGAAGGACGTGTACCCGCGCTTCCCACGCCCGCGGCGCTGAAGGAGGGACGGCGGCGAAGGCTCACGCGGCGCGGGCAATCACCGTGTCGACGATCTTCGCCGAGCAGAGCACGGCGGGCAGTCCCGCCCCGGGGTGGGTGCCCGCCCCCACCATGTACAGCCGCTCCACGTCCTCGCTCTTCGCCTGCGCCCGGAAGAACGTCGTCTGCCAGAGCGTGGGCGCGAAGCTGAACGCGGCCCCGCGGAACGAGCGCAGCTCGTCGCGGAAGTACTCCGGGGTGAAGACGCGCGACGTGGCCAGCTCCGCGCCCAGCCCGGGCAGCACCGTGCGCGACAGCCGCTCCTCGAGCGCGCGCCGGAACGGCTCGGCCCGCGTCCGCCAGGCCCCGCCCTCGCCCAGGTGCGGCACCGGCGCCAGCACGTAGAACGCGTCATGCCCCGCGGGCGCCAGCGCCGCGTCCGTGGCCGTGGGCCGGTGCAGGTACAGCAGCGGGTCCTCGGCCGGAGGCCCCGACCCCGCCAGCCCGGAGAACATGGCCCGGAAGTCCCGGCCGAACAGCAGCGTGTGGTGCGCCACCTCCGGGTACCGCCGCCGCGTGCCGAAGTACCAGAGGAACGCGCTCATCGAGTACCGCGAGCGTTGGATGCGCTCGTCCGTCCAGTGCCGCCGCACGTGCCCGGGCAGCAGGTACCGGTACGTCCACGCCACGTCCCCGTTGGACACCACCACGTCCCCCGGCAGCGACGTCCCATCTCCCAGCCGCACGCCCGTGGCCCGCCGGCCCTCCAGGGAAATCTCCGTCACCTCCGTGCCGTACCGCACCTCCCCGCCCAGCCCTTCCAGCAGCGACACCAGCCCGCGCACCAGCGCGCCCGTTCCCCCCACCGGGAAGAACCCGCCCCACCGCCGCTCCACGAACTGGATGGACGCATACACCGCGCTGGCCGGCTCGAAGGGGCTGCCGCCGATGAGCAGCGGATGGAAGCTCAGCGCCTGCCGCAGCCGCTCGTCCCGCACGTGCCGCGCCACCAGTCCATACATCGTGCGGAAGGCCTCGTCGCGCACCAGCGCCGGCGTGAAGGGCGCCAGGCTCGACAGGCGCGGCACCGGCGCGCTCATCAGCGGGCCGATGCCGCCCTCGTACATCCGCTCCACGCGCTCGCACAGCGTGTCGAAGCCCGCCGCGTCCCCGGGCGACAGCCGGCGCACGGACTCGCGCATCGCCTCCAGGTCGGTGTGGTAGTCGAACGCGGCCCCATCCGGGAACCGCATCCGGTACAGCGGCTCCACCGGCCGCAGCTCCACGTGGTCCGCGAGCCGCTTCCCCGCCAGCGCCCACAGCTCCTCCAGCAGGTGCGGGCACGTGACGATGGTGGGCCCCGCGTCGAAGGTGAACCCGTCCTGCTGAAACGCATTGGCCCGTCCCCCGGGGCCGTCCCTCCGCTCCAGCACCGTGACGCGCCAGCCGCGCGCCGCCAGCCGCACCGCCGCCGCCAGTCCGCCAAAGCCACTGCCAATGACGAGCGCGCGCCGCCCCCCCGGCCGCGTCGCCGTCCCCCTCGAAACCGAATGACTCATCACCGAGTGGCATGCATCTCACACTCGCCGCGGACACTCCAACCGGGCCGGTCTGTCCGAGCCGGGTTGCCTGCCCCTCGAAGCCGGCGCTAGCCTTTGACGTCAAAGGGGGCGCCCTCTGGTGACGCACGGGTGGAACCAATGACCGAGGACCCCGACCGCGCGCTGGAGCGCCGCGTGGAGGCGCTCACGTCCGAGCTCCAACACAAGGACGCGGAGCTGGCGGAGGCGCGCACCCGCCTGCATGAGCTGCAGCGCCAGCTCATGGACCAGGAGAAGCTCGCCTCCCTCGGCGCCCTCACCGCCGGCATCGCCCACGAGCTGCAGAACCCGCTCAACTTCGTGAACAACTTCTCCGAGCTGTCCTCCCGGCTGACGGCGGAGCTGGAGGAGTCCCTGCGCAAGCTGTCCGGACGGCTGGACGCGGAGGCGCTGGGCGAGGTGCTCGAGCTGCTGGAGGACCTGCGGCAGAACTCGCAGCGCATCACCGCCCACGGCAAGCGCGCGTCGGACATCATCCGGACGATGCTGCGTCACTCGCGGCGCTCCGAGGGGACGCGCTCCCGGGTGGACTTCAACACGCTCATCCGCGAGAGCCTGGGCCTGGCCGTGCAGGGCCTGAAGGGCCGCGCCGGCGCGGCCAGCGTGGAGACGCAGTCCGAGCTGGACCCGGCCGTGGGCACCGTGGAGCTGGTGGTCGGCGACATCGGCCGCCTGCTCATCAACATCGTCGACAACGCCTTCTACGCCACGGTGCAGAAGCAGCAGCAGGCCGGCGCCGGCTACGTCCCGCGCGTGCACGTGAGCACCCGCCGCGACGGCGACACGGTGGAGCTTCGCGTGCGCGACAACGGCCCGGGCATCCCCGAGCACCTGCGCGAGAAGCTCTTCCACCCCTTCTTCACCACCAAACCCGCGGGCGTGGGCACCGGCCTGGGGCTCGCGCTCTGCCAGGAAATCGTCCAGGAGCACCAGGGCGAGCTGCGCGTGGAGAGCCAGCCCGGCGACTACGCCGAGTTCATCATCACCCTGCCCGCGCCCCGCCTCGGCGCCTGAAACGCACAAGGCCCCTCTTCCCGCTGGGGAAGAAGGGCCCTGGCGCTTTTCAGGGAAGCAAGGCGGCTTACGCCGTCTTCTTCTCCTTCTCCATCACCAGCTGCGGAGGCTCATGCTTGGTGATGACCTGCTCGGTGATCTTGCACTCCTTGACGCCCTCGCGGAACGGCACGTCGTACATGATCTCCAGCATCGCGTCCTCCAGGATGGCGCGCAGGCCGCGCGCTCCGGAGTGACGGCGCATCGCCTCGCGGGCGATGGCGCGCAGCGCCTCCTTGGTGAAGGTGAGCTTCACCTTCTCCATCTCGAAGAGCTTCTGGTACTGCTTCACCAGCGCGTTCTTCGGCTGCGAGAGGATGGTGACGAGGTCCTCTTCCTTCAGGTCATTCAGCGTCGCAATCATGGGCAGGCGGCCGATGAACTCGGGAATCATCCCGAACTTCATCAGGTCCTCCGGCTCCGTCAGCGCCAGCAGCTCGCCCACGCTGCGCTCCTCGCGGTGGGTGATCTTCGCGCCGAAGCCCAGGCCCTTCTCACCCACGCGGCGCTTGATGACGCCGTCGATGCCGTGGAAGGCACCGCCGCAGATGAAGAGGATGTTCGTCGTGTCGACCTGGACGTACTCCTGCTGGTTGTACTTCTTCCCGCCGCGCGGCGTGACGTTGGCGCGGGTGCCCTCGATGATCTTCAAGAGGGCCTGCTGCACGCCTTCGCCGCCGACGTCGCGGGTGGCGCTCGGCATGTCACCCTTGCGGGCAATCTTGTCGATTTCGTCGATGTAGACGATGCCGCGCGCCGCCTTCTCCACGTCGTAGTCCGCGTTGTGGAGGAGGTTCTGGATGATGTTCTCCACATCCTCGCCCACGTAGCCGGCCTCGGTGAGGCTGGTCGCGTCGGCGATGGTGAAGGGAACATTGAGGAAGCGCGCCAGCGACTGGGCCAGCAGCGTCTTGCCGCTGCCCGTCGGGCCGATGAGCAGGATGTTGCTCTTGCTCAACTCCACGTCCTCGCCACCGGGGCTCTTCACGCCGGGACGGGGCCGGGAGGTCGGCTTCTTCTGGTAGATGCGCTTGTAGTGGTTGTACACCGCCACCGCGAGGACCTTCTTCGCTTGGTCCTGACCGATGACGTAGTCGTCGAGGAACGCCTTGATTTCCGCTGGCGTCGGCAGGCTGACCTGCGGCTTGCCCTCCTCACGCTCGTTCTCGTCCGCGATGATGTCGTTACACAGCTTGATGCATTCGTCGCAGATGTAGACCGTCGGGCCCGCGATGAGCTTGCGGACCTCGCGCTGCGACTTGCCGCAGAACGAACAGGACAGGTTGACGTGGTGCTCCTTCTTCACTGCCGCCTCCGAGTTCGCCGACCCCGGTTGTTCCGGAGCCTACTACGCCGTCCACCGCTCTCCCCTACCCTCACGGCATGCCCACGTCTCGAACAGCCGTCAGGCGCCCACCTACATGGGGCCCTCTTGGAACCACTATAGGGCCCTCCCCCTCGGGCAGGAAGCCCGGCGGTACAGGCCCGTTGCCGAGCGTACAGCCCCGACCCCGGGTCAGCGTTCAGTAACAGCGGTCTAGGCGTCCGTCACGCCCGCGGCAATGTCTTCGACATCCTCGGCCAGGGCGGCCGCCCGCTCGGCGACGGCGTTCGGGATCCGACGGCACCCCGCCAGCTCACTGGCGAGCTTCCGGGCGGCCTGGGCCAGCTTGCGCACCTGGGCGCTTTCGGGGGGGGGCTCGGGG
>NZ_JABBJJ010000040.1 GCF_012933655.1 Pyxidicoccus fallax
CCCCGGAGCCCACGCCCACGCCGTCCCAGCCGGGCATGGACAAGTTCGGCGTGACGCAGCTGTACCCGACGGTGGCCGGTGGTGAGGAGTGGTTCCTCGCGGACAACCCCACGTCCGACAAGCGCTTCGACCCGCAGAAGCCCATCACCCGCAACGCGGACGGCTCCTGGAAGATGAAGAACAGCCAGGTGCGCATGTCCGTCTTCACGTCCACCGGCTACAGCTCGTCCAGGATTCCCACGTACGACCGGGACGTCATGGCGAGCCGCGGCTACATGCAGGAGCCGAACGACTGGAAGAACGTGGAGATGACGGGCTTCGTGAAGCTCAACGCGGCGCAGGACGGCTCGGACAACTTCGACTGGTACGCGCGTGGCGGCAAGCACAACGACGACCACTCGGGCTGCGAGGGCAGCAGCTACAAGGGCGCCCTGCACTACGACGGCCGCGCCCGCTGGCAGAAGGAGACGTGGCACGTCTCGTACAACCAGGCCGCCTACAAGCCGGCCACCTCGCCGCTCAAGGGCCGCTGGGTGGGCTTCAAGGCGGTGATGCGCAACACGACGAACAGCGGCAAGGAGGCCGTGCGCCTGGAGCTGTACGTCAACGAGAACGCCGACAAGGTGACCTGGAAGAAGGTCTACGACATGGTGGACGCCGGCTCTTGGGGCGGCGACGCCCAGCACTGCGGCGGCGCCGTGGGTGCGATGCCGATTACCTGGGGCGGCCCCATCGCCACGTTCCGCTGGGACAACGCCAACGACGTGGACTTCAAGTGGCTGTCGGTGCGCGAAATCCAGCCGTAGTCCGGGCCTGAGCCGGAAGGTGCCCCCGTGTCACGCGGGGCCACCACCGTCCGGAAGCCAACGGGGGCGCGGGGGCCAGGGGCCTTCGCGCCCTTCGTGTTTCCTGGAGGACGCGCGGCGCGTTGGCCAGTGGACGGCGACATTGTACCCGAGAGCAGGTGGCCTGGGGGGCAGACGGTTCCCAGCCTTCGAGCGCCGACGCGCCAGTCGCCGGCATCCGTCTGTCCGGGCGCGGCTCCCCGCCGGCCCGCCTCTCGTCCGAAGGGAAGACTTCCATGCAGATTACTTTCCTGGGCCACGCCGGCTTCGTCGTGGAGACCGCGGGGGCCATCGTGGTGATGGACCCGTGGCTCTCCGAGCGGGGCGCTTTCGATTCGGCGTGGATGCAGCTCCCTCGCAACCACCACCTGGCTCCGCTGGTGCGCGAGAAGCTGGAGACCCCGGGCAAGGAGCGGTTTCTCTACATCAGCCACGAGCACAAGGACCACTTCGACCCGGAGTTCCTCGCCACCGTGCAGCGGCGTGACTTCACGGTGCTGGTGCCGCGCTTCCAGCGCTCGGAGCTGCAGGACGTCTTCGCGAAGTACGGCTGCAAGCGCGTCATCGCCTGCGAGGACGGGCGCGAGGTGCCCATCAAGGGCGGCTACATCAAGCTCTTCGTGTCCGAGCAGGGCACCAACCGGGACTCCGCGGTGATGGTGCGCGGGGACAACCAGTGCTTCCTCAACCTCAACGACTGCAAGCTCCATGACCGCATGGTGCGCATCGTCTCGGAGGAGGGGCCCATCGACGTGTTCTCCGCGCAGTTCTCCGGGGCCATCTGGCACCCCACCTGCTACGAGTACGCGCCGGAGACGTACGCCTCCATCTCGCTGAAGAAGCGCGACAGCAAGTTCGAGGCGGTGGCGCGCGCGATGGAGGTGGTGCAGCCGAGGGCGTACATCGCCGCGGCGGGCCCGGCGTGCTTCCTGGACCCGGCCCAGTTCCACCTCAACTTCGAGAAGGTGAACATCTTCCCCAACGCGACGCAGCTCTTCGCGTACCTGAAGCAGCGGATGCCGGAGGCCAGCACGCGCTACCTGGAGCCCATGCCCGGGGACGTGCTCGACGTGAAGTCGCTGGAGTACGCCTCCATGGTGGAAGAGCGCGTGACGCCGGAGAACTTCAAGGAGTACCTGGAGAAGTACGCGGCCATGCAGGCGCACGTCTTCCGTGCGCGGCAGCGCAACCTGCTGCGCGCGGAGGTGGATGAGATTCACGAGCGGCTGCGGGTGGAGCTGCAGCGCAAGCTGGACCTCCTGGACCTGCACGAGCGGGTGGGCATGCCGCTGTACGTGGAGCTGACCGAGCTGCCGGACCGGCTGCTGCGGGTGGACTTCAAGGGCCGGCGCGTGGACGTGGTGCCGGAGATTCGCGAGGCGGTGCGCTACACGATGAAGACGAGCGCGGCGGACATCGTGCGCGTGCTGGACCGGAAGCTGAACTGGGAGGACTTCCTGCTGTCCTTCCGCCTGCGGCTGAGCCGCAACCCGGACGTGTACGAGCCGGTGCTCCACGGCTTCCTGGGCGTGGAGATTGAGGACATCCGCGAGTTCTGCGAGGGCATCCGCGCCACGGAGGCGCAGCGCGAGCGCACGGTGGTGGAGGCGGGCGGGAAGAAGTTCTCCGTCCAGCGCTTCTGCCCGCACCAGGGCGCGGACATGTCCGAGGCCTGGGTGGAGGAGGGGCGTTATCTCGTGTGCCCGCGCCACCGCTGGCAGTTCGACCTGCAGGACGGCGGCCGCTGCACGATGAACAACTCCTCGCTGTGCGCGGAGCAGGTGCCGGAGCGGCAGGAGAAGGAGAAGGCCGCCACGCCCGTGGCCGGCGAGCTCCAGCCACGGGTGTAGGCCGGAATGACCGGGAGCCGGAGGGCAGGGTGCCCGGCTCCCGGGGCAGGGCGCGGCTCAGGGCAGGGGACCGTAGAACTGAAGGGCCAGCCGCACGTTGTCCGAGCGCAGCCCCACGGGCCCGTTCATGGCGAGCGCCTCTTCGGGCAGGTCGCCTTCCCAGACCAGTTCGCCATCCGCCCAGACGCGCAGCGTGCCGCCGTCGAGCGCGGCGCGCAGCGTGTGCGAGGTTCCGGGCGCCGGTGCACCCACGCGGACCTGGCGGGCCGGGCGCACGGTGGTGTAGCCCCGGTTGCCGCACTCGCCGCTCGTGTGCTGTCCCGGGTTGCGCTTGTAGTTGACGACGATGCCCGGCTTCGGCGCGAGCCGCCACATCACGTAGACGAGGTTGCAGCCGTCGAGCGCGCGCAGCTTGAGGCCCACCTGCTGGCGCTGCTCACCGGACGCGAGCGCGACCTGCTGGTGCGTGGAGCCCAGCACCGTGAAGCGCAGCTCCGCGGCGGCGGCGCTCGTCCCGGGAACCACCGCGCGCATGCGAGGCCCCTCGACGGTGAGCTGCCCGTCAGGCCCGGGACGCAGCTCACCCTGGGTGACCTCCAACCGGGACAGCGCCACGCGCGACAGGCCCCGCGCCGGTGCCTTGCGTCCGCCGACGGGCTCTCGGTCCAGGTCGCGTGTCGGGGCCAGGCCGCACAACCCCAGCAGTCCGACCACGGCGACACAGGCCGCGAGCACGTGCCGCGCGGCCCCTCGTGGTGTCACGGCGTCGCGGCTCCCAGGAACGTGTTGAGCGAATCCACATGCGCGCGCAGGTACGCCTGCTCCGCGCGCAGCCGGGTCAGCTCCAGCAGCAGGTAGTCACGGAACCGGCGAATCTCCCGCGTCTGCAGCGCCTCCACCTCGCGCAGCTGCCCCTCCAGGTCCGTCACCAGGGTGGACACCTCGCGCAGGCGGCCCTCCTCGGTGCGCTGGAGCGCGCGCAGCTCGGCCACCAGCTCGCTGATGCGCTGGGGAACGCCCACCACCTCTTCCACCATCGCGCGGCGCCGGCCCTCGCGCGCCCGCGCGTTGGCGGAGCCCTGCCACAGGTGCCCCAGGTTGTAGCTGAGCGTGAGCTGCCCGAAGAGCGGCAGTTCCTGGTCCACGTCAATGAGCTTGTCGTATCCACCCCGCAGGCTCAGCCGCCACGCCCGCGCGCGGCGCAGGCCTCCGGCGTACGACTCCACCGCGTCATCCGCGGCGCGCAGCTCCTCCATCATCGCGTCGAGCCGCTGCCCCTCGGGGAACCGCGGCCTCGCCGCCAGCCGCTCCCGCGCGAGCGCCGTGTTCGTGGCCAGGGCGCGCAGGTTGTCCAGCCGCACCTGAACCGCGTTGAGTTCCTCCAGCGTGGTCCGCCCCTCGCGCAGGTCATTGCGCAGTGCCGTGACGAGCTCCTCGGCGCGGGGCAGGGCGTCCCGCAGCACCCGGGCGCGGGCCTCCAGCGCGGCCTCCTCGCCCAGCCCGTTGCCCTGTCTCACCGCGGCCTCGAGCGTGGAGATGACGCGCTGGCGGCGGCACTCGGCCTCCGCGCGCTTGCGCAGCGTGCGGCCCCGGTACAGTCCCACGAAGTCGTAGGCCACGCCGGCGGTCACCCGGGGCGTCGGCTCGCCCAGCGGAATGGCGTTGGGGTCTCCCCCTGCGTCTCCCGCGTTCACCACGCCGAAGCTGGCGAACACGTCCGGGGCCAGCTCCAGCTCCGCCTCCGCGTCCGCCACGCCTCGCACGAAGTCACAGTAACCGCTGGCCCGGTCCTCCACCTGGGGCGGCACGGCCGCCTCCGTCGCAGGCACCTGCTGCGCCAGGGCGGCCGGCGCCGCCAGGAACAGCAGCGCGCCGCGAGTGAGGATCTTCCGCATAAACCGTCTCCACCTCCAGAGGAGCGGATGTCTTACAGCAGCATCGGCGGTCTGCTCAGGTGAAGCAGGTCCTCGCGTGCCGAGGCGTCGTCCGTGAGTTGGATCTCCACCATTAAGCCGCGGAGCATGTACTGGCGGATGGGGTGCTTGATGGACACCTCGCCCTCCAGCGCGTTGCCCACCACGCCCACCTCGTGGCACCAGAACAGCTTCGCGGTGCAGGCGTACAGCGGCGTGCCCACCTCGGCGTTCTTCAGGTTCTCATAGGGGACGAAGGCCACCGTCAGGTTCTTCTCGATGGCCCGCAGGTACGGCGACGCGCGCAGCGAGGCAATCAGCATGTCGTAGCGCTGGGCCACCTCGTCCAGCGCCTTCAGGTCCTCCCGCAGGCTCTTGAGGGTGGCCTCCGCGCGCGCCATCTCCAGCACCGAGTGCGTGTGCTCGCGCTCCAGCAGCAGCACGTCGGTGGTCATCCCGTCCGGCGTGGTGTCCTTGCCCAGCCCCTTCTGCACCGCCGCCAGGCCGAGGCTCTCCCGCTGGAGCGACTCCAGCCGCGTCTCCAGGTCCACCGAGGTCTGCGCCAGCGACAGGTTGCTCTGCGCCAGCTGCGCCAGGTGGTGGTTGATGGTGAGCTTGTCCTCCTGCTCCAGCAGGCGCGCGCCGTACAGCGCGTCCGTGCGCACGCGCGTCAGGCCGGAGAAGGCGCGGTTGGACTGGACGATTTCCTCCCGGGCCTCGAGGTACTCGCGCTGCAGCGACGCCAGCCGCCGGGCCACCTTGTCACGCGAGGTCTTCTCCCCGGCCAGCGCCACCTGGAAGCGCTGCTGGAAGGAGCGCTCGGCGGCGATGATGCGCTCGGCGTCCGCCATGCGGTTCTCCACCGTGCGGCGCTCCGCGAGCACGTGGTCCCTCGCGGACGTCTGTGCCGCCACCTGGGTGTTGAGGGTGAGGATCTCCGGGTCCGTGGGCGACACCACCGTGGGCGACACCCAGCCGCGGCTCACCATGAAGAAGCCCTGCACGGTGAGGAAGGAGATGAGGCCGAGGAGAATCAACGCCAGCAGCACCGAGCCCATGAACTTGTAGGCCGATACGAGGATGGAGTTGACCTTGTTGGCGACGCGTTGATTCATGGATGAGAGCCCTCACCAGCATGGGTGGGAGGAAGGTCGCCGCCGTTGCCCGCGGGAGACTCGGCGGGGGCCGCGCTGGGGCTGCCGCGGGTCTCCCAGCTTCCGGAGTCCAGCGTCAGCAGCGCGAGCGGCGTGAAGAGTGCGTACGTCACCGGCATCAGCAGCGCCATGGGAAGGAAGCTGGCGCCATGCACCTTGCGGTCCTCCGGCAGGTGCCGCGTCTCGTAGCGGTAGACGATGCCCAGCAGGCCGATGACGAGGAAGTGGAAGGCAAGGATGTCCCAGAACTCACCGTTGAGCACGTTGTGGACGATGACCACCGGATACGAGAGCAACAGCGCGAGCTGGGACACGTAGTGGACAGTCACCACCGGGTGCAGCCGCCATGCATGGGACAGGCCGCCCAGGAGGTCCACCAGGTTGGAGCGCCGCCACCGCAGCTGCTGCGAGAAGTAGCCGGCCAGCGTCGCGGGCGCGGCGGTGAAGCAGAAGGCGTCCAGCGTGTAGACCGTCTCATAGTTGTGCTTGACGATCTGCCGCGTGAGGAAGCGGTCCTCGCCGTACTTGATGGGCACGCCGGCGATGTTGCGCGCCTCGAGGATGGGCTCCAGCTCCAGCAGCACGTGGCGGCGGTACGCGGTGAGGCAGCCCGACAGACACATCACCTGCCGGAAGCTGCGCTCCAGGTCCTTCAGCCACTCCTGGGCGAAGTGGAACTTGATTTCAATCATCCGCGTCATCCAGTTCTGATGACGGTTCGTCACGTACGTGCGGCCACCCACCGCGGCGATGCGCGGGTGGGTGAAGCGGCGCACGAGCTGGCGGACCGCGGACTTGTCGACGATGACGTCCGAGTCCACCGACACGATGATTTCCGCGTCGACGGCGGCCTTCACCCCGCGGTTGATGCCCTTGCGCTTGCCCATGTTCTCCGGGTTGCGCATCACCAGCACGTTGGGGTGGCCCTCGGCCGCCTTCAGCGCCCAGGCGTAGCTGTCATCCTTGGAGCAGTCGTCCACCACGACGATCTGCAGCAGGTGGGCCGGGTAGTCCTGCTCCAGGAGGCTGCGGACGGCATGGAAGATGCCCTTCCCCTCGTTGAACAGGGGGATGACGATGGCCACCCGCGGCAGGTACGTGTCGTCCACCCGGTCGAATTGCCGTCCCCGCAGGCGCCTCATGAAGGGCCCGAGGATGTAACGGTTCATCAGGACCACGATGAACAGCAGATGAATGGGAAAGAGCTCCATCAGTTCCCGCTCCCCGTCACGCCGATGTGCTCCTTCTCCACGAAAGCGCGCACGCCCTCGCTGCCCCCAGTCTGAGCGTCCGGAAGGTTGGCGGCACTTCCGCCGCGGCCAACTGTCCATCCGTACAGGCGGAGTGATGGACATCCACCACGACATCCGCACGTGACACGTCCACTACCCGGCATTGCTTGCGACTGACGACCTGGATGACGGGGGCGGGAAGCCCCCTCAGGTTCCGCCCTCGGAGTTCGGGGTGGCGCCGCCGGGGGGAGCCATGTCGTCAGGATCAGGATTCTTGGCACCGCGAGGCCGCGCGGTGCTCCTCGTGGCATGCGTGCTGCTGTGGGGGGGCTCGGCACGCGCCCAGGACCCCTCCCAGGTCGGGCAGTGGACGTTCCTGGGGACGTGGCCGATGTCCGCCACCCACGCCAACCTGCTTCCGAACGGCAAGGTATTCGTCTTCGGCGAGTTCGAGGAGGGCGTGGAACGGCCGGTGCTGTGGGACCCCGTCACCGGCGTGCTGGAGCGGGCGGTGGCGCCCGACTACAACATCTTCTGCGCGGGGCACTCGCTCCTGGCCGACGGGCGGCTGCTGGTGACGGGCGGGCACATCGACTCGCACGTGGGGCTCTCCCACACCAGCATCTATGACGGGGCCACGGACTCGTGGTTCCGCGGCCCCGACATGAACGACAAGCGGTGGTACCCCACCAACGTCACGCTGCCCAATGGGGACGTGGCCATCCTCGCGGGTGAGACGGAGGGCCCGGGCACGATCAACGAGCTGGTGCAGGTGTACCAGATGGGCGCTCACGACAGCGGCCCGGCCCACACCCTGCGCAACCTCTCCACGGCGGTGAGGAACCTGCCGTACTACCCACGCATGTTCGTGGCGCCCAACGGCAAGCTGTTCTTCTCCGCCCCGCGCCGCGCCACCCTGTTCCTGGACTGGTACGGCACGGGCACCTGGTGGGAGCACGGCCGCAGCCTCTTCGGCGGACGCACCTACGGCTCCGCGGTGTACCTCGACGGGAAGGTGATGCTCCTCGGAGGAGGGGACCCGCCCACGGCCACCGTGGAGCTCATCGACCTGAACCAGCCGAGGCCGGCGTGGCGGTACGTCGCCTCCATGTCCCTGCCGCGTCGGCAGACCAACGCCACCCTGCTGCCGGACGGCACGGTGCTCGTCACCGGTGGCTCCAGCGCCAGCGGCTTCAACAACGCCGCGGGCGCGGTGAAGTACGCGGAGGTCTTCAACCCCGCCACGGAGACGTGGACGCGCCTGGCGTCCAGCCGGGACTTCCACGGCTACCACGCCACGTCGCTGCTGCTGCCGGACGGGCGCGTGCTTCATGGCGGCGGCCGCAACGTGCGCACCATGGAGGTCTTCTCGCCCCCGTACCTCTTCAAGGGCCCGAGGCCCACCGTGTCCTCCGTGCCGGGCGTCGTGGAGCCGGGGAAGACCTTCCGCGTCACCACGCCGCGGGCGGCGTCCATCCGCAAGGTGACGCTCATCGGCCTCGGCGCGCCGACGCACGCCATCGACCAGGGGCAGCGCTTCCTCACCCTGGACTTCACGCCCGCCGCGGATGGGCTCACCATCACCGCGCCCGCCACCAACGTGGACGCGCCCCCGGGGCCGTACCTCCTCTTCCTCGTGGACGAGCAGGGCGTGCCGTCTGTGGGGGAGATGGTGACCGTGGCGCTCGTCACGCCGAAGCTCCGTCGCGTCGTCTCCTTCAGCGACACGTGGAAGTACAACGACCACGGCGTGGACCTCGGCCCGGGCTGGAACCAGCGGGACCATGACGATTCGGCGTGGCGCTCCGGTCCGGGGCAGCTCGGCTACGGGGATGGAGACGAGGGCACGCTGCTGACGCGCACGACTCCGTCCCAGCCCTCGGTCTACTTCCGCAAGCGCATCACCCTGGACCGCCCCGTCACCCGCGCCCAGCTGGAGGTGCTCTTCGACGACGGCATCGGCGTGTGGGTCAACGGCGTGCCCGTCTTCACGCGGAACATGGACAAGGGCACGGGCTTCAACGAGTACGCCTCCGCCTCCGTGAGCAACGAGTACGCGCGCGCCACCGTGCCGCTGACGGGCAACCCCTTCGTGCTGGGGGAGAACGTCATCGCGGTGATGGTGAAGCAGGTGAACGCCACGTCCGACGACCTGACCTTCGCGCTGGGCCTGGAGCTGGAGCAGACCGACGGCCAGCCCGGTCCCGGACACGTTGACGCTGGTGATGCCCACCGGCGGTGAGGAGGTGCTTGTCGGGGCTGTCTTCCCTATTCGCTGGAACACCCAGGGCACCGTGTCCACGGTGGACCTGGCGTGAAGCAGGTGGGCTCGACGTCGCCCGACCTGAGCTTCGACCTGATGCTGGAGCTGGGAATCAGCGTGCAGCCGGCGGCGGGGCGGTGAGGGCTGCCGCGCGCTGGAGGTCCCGGTTCAGCTCGTACAGGCGGGCCTCGCGCTGGCCAGGGGCGTCGAACTCGATGCCGGCCATGGACTCCTGGGCGGCGCGGGCCACGCGCGCCACGCCGTCGCGGGAGATGACGCCCACCTGGAAGGCCTCCACCGCGGCGCCCACGTACGTGTCGAAGAAGTAGATGCGCTTCGCGCGCCACGTCTGGCGGGTGGCCTCCGGCGTGTCCACCACGTCGTGGATGAAGACGGCGTGGACGGAGCGCGGCGCGGCCGTGAGCATCCGGTCGCCGAACTCCACGTCGCCCTGGCCGCTGTCACCCACGAAGACGAAGCCGTACTCGGGGAAGGCGCGGAGGTAGCGCTGGAAGTTGTCGAACTTCTTGTCCGCGATGCGCGAGTTGCCGATGAGGTGGAAGAGGCTGCCGGACAGCACCGCGGGCGGAGGGACGCCGTGCTTGCGCAGCGTTTCCAGCGTCATGTTCTCCACCATGCCCATGGGGTCCATGGGGCGCGCGGTGACGAAGGTGAGGTCGCCGTCGCGGCCGGGGATGATGCCGGGGCCCCGGTCCAGCTCCTCGTAGAAAGCGAGCACGCCCGGGTACACCGTCTTGGACGGGTACCGCTTGTCCTTGAGGTTGCAATAGAACGTGTCGTCGATGTCGCTGAGGACCTTGTTCTCCCCGCTGGGCGTGGCCTCGGCCTCGTGCTGGATGTGGACCAGGATTTCCTCCCGGAGGGCGGCGTCGTCCACGTCGTCGAAGAGGAGCTTCTCCAGGTCCTGGTGGTTGTTGCCCGCGTCGAGCAGGTTCTTGAAGGCGGTCAGCTCGCGACCGTGGAGCCCGAGGAACAGGTCGCGGATGCGGCGCTCGGCCCGCGCGTGGGTGGTGCCCTTCTGGAGCGCCGTCACGAGGCTGGCGCGCACGGGCAGGGACAGCTCGGCGGCGCGGCGGACGCACAGCATGTCCAGCAGGGCGGTGTGGTGGTCCGGCCCGATGACGCGGTCGTCCATGTCGCTCAGGAGCGCTTCCAGGTCCACGTTGGCCAGGAGGAAGTTGAGCTCGGCGGCCGGAGCCCCGGTGAGCAGCTCCAGGATGCGGCGCTCCTCGGCGGTGTCCGTGTGGCCGGCCATGAGGGTGCGCAGCGTCTCCAGCGTCTTCGTCGCGGCAGTCAGGTCCATGGTTCTTCCCCCCGGCCCGGTACTCCCGGGCCAGTGGCCGAGCCTACGCCCGGCGAGTCCTGGCGTGGTAGAGGTAGACCTATGTCGACTGTTGCCAATCTCCTGGAGCTGCGCCCGGACGAGGTCCACGTGTGGATCGTGGAGCCCGAGCGCATCAACGACCGGCAGCTCCTGGACGCCTACTGGGGACTGCTGGACGCGCGGGAGCGCGAGAAGCAGCGCCGCTTCCGCTTCGAGCGGCACCAGCGGCAGTACCTGGTGAGTCACGCGCTGGTGCGGCTGACACTCTCGCGCTACGCGCCGGTACCGCCCGCAGCGTGGGCCTTCGCGACCAACGCGTACGGGCGGCCCGAGGTGCAGGGCGAGTGGAGCACGCGGCTGCGCTTCAACCTGTCCCACACGGACGGCATGGCCCTGGTGGCGGTGGGCACAGGTGCGGAGCTGGGCGCGGACGTGGAGGACGCGGAGCGCGAGGGGGAGACGGTGGAGATCGCCGACCACTACTTCGCGGCCTCGGAAATCCAGACGCTGCGGGCGCTGCCCCCGGAGCGCCAGCGCGGGCGCTTCTTCGAGTACTGGACGCTGAAGGAGTCCTACATCAAGGCGCGCGGGGCGGGGCTGTCCCTGCCGTTGGATCAGTTCGCCTTCCACCTGGAGCCGGACCCGTCGCCGCGCATCTCCTTCGACCCGCGGATGCACGACGACCCGGAGGCATGGCAGTTCGTCCAGCTGCGGCCGTCCGAGCGGCACCAGGCGGCGGTGGCGGTGCGGCGCGCGCGGGGCCAGCCGCTCAAGGTGCGCTGGCAGTTCACGGTGCCGCTGTCCGGTGACACGCCGCCCCAGTACAAGGCGGCGTGAGCTCAGCAGGGGACGCTCAGGGCGAGCCGGACATCCAGCGCGTCAGGTCCTCGCGCACGGCGGCGAGCAGGGCGTCCTGCTGCTGGCGGATGAAGAAGTGGCCACCCTCGAAGTGGCGGACGCGGAAGTCGGGGCTCGTCGTCTCCTCGCGCCACGTCTCCAGCTTCTCCACCGGGACATGCCCGTCATTCACGGCGCCCATGGCGGAGATGGGGACGTCGAGCTTCACCGGGTGGTTGCCGTTCTCCCACCAGGCCAGCGCGAAGTCCGCGCGCAGCGTGGGCAGCAGCAGCTCCAGAAGCTCGCGGTGCTGGAGGATTTCCTCCGGCGTACCGTCGTACTTGCGCAGGTGGGCGATGAACTCCGCCTCCGGCAGGTGGTGGACGGGCTGACGGTCATTGGCGCGCGGCGGCCCGGCGGCGGCCAGCATCAGGCCGCGCGGCATGGGGCCGTTGCGCACATGCAGCCGGCGCGTCACCTCCAGCGAGATGCGCGAGCCCATGCTGTAGCCGAAGAAGGCGAAGGGCCGGTCCAGCAGCGGCGCGAGCACCGGCAGCAGGGCCTCCACCAGCGCCGGCAGGTTGTCGATGGGCTTCTCCATGAGGCGCCGCTCGCGCCCGGGGAGCTGCACGGCGCACAGCTCCACTCCGGGGGGCATGGCGGCGGCCCAGTTGTTGTAGATGGCCGCGCTGCCGCCGGCGAACGGGAAGCAGAACAGCCGCAGGCGCGGCTCCGGCAGCGGCTTGCGCGTGGGGAACCAGCGGTCGGGGGGATTGGGGCTCGGGGTGTTCGCGCTTCGCATGGCGGTCCGACTCTGTCGCACGGGGGCGGAAAACGGGTCAAGTCTTGACGCGATTGCTCAAAGTCTCACTGGCCGTGAGACTCCGTGTTCACACGGCTCGCTCCGCCTCCCTACCTGGGGACACAGGTGCTCGCCTCCCTCGCGGGATGTGCCGGGTGTCATGGAAGAGGAGGGCTGGCGGGAATGGCAGGAAGCCGTGCTAGCGTGAGGCATCGTGAGCTACGAGCTGTCACATCTCGAGGCGCTGGAAGCCGAGTCCATCTTCATCATCCGCGAGGTGGTGGCGGAACTCGACAAGCCGGTGCTCCTCTTCTCCGGCGGCAAGGACTCGGCGGTGATGCTGCACCTGGCGGTGAAGGCCTTCGCCCCGGCGCCGCTGCCCTTCCCGCTGATGCACGTGGACACCGGGCACAACTTCCCGGAGGTCCTCCAATACAGGGACGCGCGCGTGGCGGAGCTGGGCGCGCGGCTCATCGTCGCGTCGGTGCAGGAAGCCATCGACGCCGGCCGGGTGGCGGAGGAGAAGGGCCCGCGCGCCTCCCGCAACCGCGCCCAGACGGTGCCGCTGCTGGAGGCGATTGAGAAGCACCAGTTCAACGCCGTCTTCGGCGGCGCCCGGCGCGACGAGGAGAAGGCCCGCGCGAAGGAGCGCGTCTTCTCGTTCCGCGACGAGTTCGGCCAGTGGGACCCGAAGAACCAGCGCCCGGAGCTGTGGAACCTCTACAACGCGCGCCACCGCCGGGGCGAGCACCTGCGCGTGTTCCCCCTGTCCAACTGGACCGAGCTGGACATCTGGCAGTACATCGACCAGGAGAAGGTGGCGCTGCCGTCCATCTACTTCAGCCACCGGCGCGAGGTGTTCCGCCGCGACGGCATGCTGATGGCCTGGTCGCCGTACCTCCAGATGCTGCCCGGCGAGGAGGTGTCCACGGCCGAGGTCCGCTTCCGCACCGTGGGCGACATGACCTGCACCGCGTGCGTCGAGTCCACGGCCGTCAGCGTGGAGCAGGTCATCAACGAGATTCGCGCCTCGCGCGTCACCGAGCGCGGCGCCAGCCGCGCGGACGACAAGTTCAGCGAGACGGCGATGGAAGACCGCAAGCGTGAGGGTTACTTCTAGTGGAACTGCTTCGTTTCGCGACCGCGGGCTCCGTTGACGACGGAAAGAGCACCCTCATCGGGCGGCTGCTCTACGACACCAAGTCCATCCTGGAGGACCAGCTCCAGGCGGTGGAGCGCACCAGCAAGGCGCGAGGAGATGAGTACGTCAACCTGGCGCTGCTCCTGGACGGCCTGAAGGCCGAGCGCGAGCAGGGCATCACCATCGACGTGGCGTACCGCTACTTCTCCACGACGAAGCGCAAGTTCATCATCGCGGACACGCCGGGACACCTGCAGTACACGCGCAACATGGTGACGGGCGCGTCCACGGCGGACCTGGCGCTCATCCTGGTGGACGCGCGCAAGGGCGTGCTGGAGCAGACGCGCCGCCATGCCTTCATCGCGTCGCTCCTGCGCGTGCCGCACCTGGTGCTGTGCATCAACAAGATGGACCTGGTGGGCTTCGACCAGGCCGTCTTCGACGGCATCCGCGAGGAGTTCCGCCAGTTCTCCATGAAGCTGGACGTGGCGGACCTCACGTTCATCCCCATCTCCGCGCTGGGCGGGGACAACGTGGTGTCGCGCTCGGACAAGATGCCCTGGTACCAGGGCCCCACGCTCCTGCACCACCTGGAGAACGTGCACATCGCGTCCGACCGGAACCTCATCCACGTGCGCTTCCCGGTCCAGAGCGTCATCCGCCCCATGTCCGCGAAGTACCACGACTACCGGGCCTACGCGGGGCAGGTGCTGGGCGGCGTGCTGCGCCCGGGCGACGAGGTGATGGCGATGCCCTCCGGCTTCACCACCCGCATCCGCTCGCTGGAGCTGGCCGGGAAGCCGCTGGCCGAGGCCTTCCCGCCCATGTCCGTCAACGTGTCGCTGGCCGAGGAGCTGGACATCAGCCGCGGCGACATGCTCTGCCGGCCGGGCAACCCGCCCCTGGTGGGGCAGGACCTGGACGCCATGGTGTGCTGGCTGTCGGAGTCCACGACGCTGCAGCCCGGCGCGCGGCTGGCCCTCAAGCACACCACGCGCTCGGCGCGGGCCATGGTGAAGCAGCTGCACTACCGGCTGGACGTGAACACGCTCCACCGGGACGAGGGCAGCGCGCAGCTGAAGCTGAACGAGATTGGCCGGGTGACGCTGCGCACCACCGTCCCCCTGTTCTTCGACGAGTACCGGCGCAACCGCCACACCGGCAGCTTCATCCTCATCGACGAGGCGACGAACGCCACGGTGGGGGCCGGGATGATCAACGGACCGGCGGTCTGAGGTGAGCACGATGAGACAGAGCGCGGGTTTCATCCTCTGGCTGACGGGCATGTCCGGCGCGGGCAAGAGCACGCTGTCGCGCGCGCTGCGCGAGCGCCTGGAGTCGATGCGGCCGGTGGAGCTGTTGGACGGGGACGAGGTGCGCACCTGGCTGTCGCGCGGGCTGGGCTTCTCGCGGGAGGACCGCGAGGAGAACGTGCGGCGCATCGGCAACGTGGCGATGCTGCTGGCCCGGCACGGGGTGGGCGTCATCGTCGCCGCCATCTCCCCGTACCAGGGCTCGCGCGACGAGGTGCGCCGCATGGCCACCGCGAAGGGCATCGCCTTCGTGGAGGTCTACATCCAGGCCAGCCTGGACGCGCTCATCGCCCGGGACGTGAAGGGCCTCTACAAGAAGGCCCTGGCCGGGGAGATTCCGCACTTCACCGGCGTGTCGGACCCGTACGAGGCGCCCTCGGCCCCCGAGGTCACCGTCCGCTCGGACGCGGAGCCGGTGGAGGCCGGGCTGGAGCGCACCCTGGAGGCGCTGCGCGCGCGAGGGCTGCTGCCGGGCGCCGCCGCCGCCTGAGCGGCCTCACACGTCGGACGGGCCCAGGCCGAGCTTCTCGCGCAGCGGCGCCAGCCGGCTGTCGAGCGCGGCCTGGAGCTCGGGCGACAGCTCCGTACGGCCGTCGCCCACCGCGCCCTTGCGGATGAAGGTGGGCTTGCCGGCCTCCCTCGCGTCGAAGAAGCCGATGCGCGTGTCGAAGCGGGCGTCGTGCCGCTTCATGTACGCGAAGCCGCACTTCTCCAGGATGTCGCCCATGCGCTCCTCCTCGATGGGGATGCCCAGGAAGCGCGCCACCCGCCGGATGCTGCCCTCCAGGTCGGCCACCAGGTCCTCGTAGCGGACGTGGAGGACGTTGGCGTCGTTGCGGTGCGGCCACCAGGACTCCAGGTGGCGGAACCAGTGCCGCACCAGCTTGTCGCCGTGGAAGAAGGACGTGTCGAAGTCGAACCGGTAGCCCTCGTTGAGGACGCGGTGGTTGTGGATGGACACCAGCGCGTCCGCCGCGTTGCGCGTGACGTAGATGACGCGGCTGTCCGGGGGCGCCTTCAGGTGCGGCCAGTCCATGTGCGTCTTCAGGATGCGCGGGGAGGGGAGCGCGTCCAGCACGCGCTCCGCCCACGGTGCCGAGATGAGCTCCTCCAGGAAGGGGGACACCTGGTAGATGTGCTCGAACTCACCCCGGCCGCCCGTGACGAGCTGGTAGACGATCTGCTGCATCCACGTGGTGCCGGACTTCGCGGCGGTGGCCACGTAGATGTCGCCGGGCCGGGGCTTGAGCCGCAGGTGGCGCAGCCGGAGCCACTGCAGGAACTGGGCGGCGCCCACGGACAGGCCGACGATGACGCTCAGAATCGTCAGGCCCGCACGGATGGCCGCGTGGGTGGCGCGCTGCTTCAGGGAGAGACGACCAGACATGTTGCTCCACGGCGGGGGGCACGTGGGCGGGCCCGGGGGAGCCCGCCCACGCTCTTCGCGCCGAGGCTACTTCAGGATGCGCTCCATGCGCACGTAGGGCCGCTCCGCGGGGATGCCCTTCGAGCGGCAGTACTCCATGAACTTGTTCGACTCGACGATCTGCGGCGTCTTGTCGTCGTACACGAGCACCATGACGTGGCGCAGCCAGGGCTCCTGGCCCATGGCGTAGACGTAGACCTCCTTGGGCGACAGGTAGTTGAAGATTTCGCTGGCGCGCGCGCAGTCCGAGCCGTTGAGGCGGCGGGCCTGGTCCATCTTCCGGGGCAGCGGGTTGTTGAGGAGCGGGCCGTACATCCAGCTCATGGGGCCGCCCTCGCACTCCATGCCGAGGAAGAGCACGTCGATGGTGCCGATGATGTCCCGCAGGTGCTGGTACATCCGCGGCTCGAGGGCGTTGGAGTCCGCCGCCATCAGCATGGACTTGCCGCCCAGCCGCACCAGGTGCGCCGTCTTGGCCTGGATGGCCAGGTCGCTGTGCTCGCCGATGAAGGGCAGGCCGGTGATGCTGCCGCCGGGGACGGGAATCTCCTGCAGGTCGTCGATCTCCACCACGTTCTTGAAGCCAGTGGCCTGCAGCAGCAGCCGCAGCGACGGGTCCGCGATGCTGTTGCCGTTGTTGCGCGGGACGATGATGGTGCCCACGCGGTGGCGGAGCTGGAGGAGCGTCTCCATCATCAGGTGGTCGGCGTGCCCGTGGGTGATGAGCACGTAGTCGATGCGCTCGGGCAGGTCCGCGTGGGTGAAGCGCGGGACGTCCGTGGGGAACTCGTAGCTGATGACGGGGTCGGTCAGGATGCTGACCTCCTTCGTCTCCATCAGCACGCAGGCGTGGCCGAAGTAGCGCACGCGCACGCCCTCACCGGCGTAGCGCTCCGTCTTGCGGGGCGCGACTTCCGTGAAGAGGTTGGCGAAGTGCGAGGCCGCGGAGTTCGGCACGCCGAGCATCTCCGCGACGCGGCCCGGCGAGCCCGGGGTGTGGCGCATGCGGAACAGCTCGTCGATGCCCTCGTGGCGGTAGGGCACGCGCAGCCACAGCGGCGAGTCCTCCTCGAGGCGCGGCGTGCTGAAGATGTACGGGCGCCAGTCGCCGTCCACCATGTTCAGCGTCACGCTCTGCGAGGACTCCTGGTAGAAGCGGCTCTTGTAGAGCAGCGGCTCGATGAGGCGGCCGCTGGCGCGGTTCTGCAGGTCGTACGTCAGCTCCACGTAGCCGCGCAGCAGGTCCGGCACCTTGGGGTAGAGCGACTCCAGCGAGCCGCCGTTGTTGGGCGCCAGGAGCTGCTCGAGCTCCGCCATGGCCTTGGTGAAGGCCAGCATGTGCGCCTGCTCGCGCTGGGTGCGCTCCAGCAGCTCCTTCACCTGCGGCACGCGCGACGCCGGGTGGTTGATGAAGGGGCCGCCCATCAGCAGCGGGTTCTTCAGGGCCGCGACGTGGACGTCCGGATTCGCCACGAAGGACTGCATCAGCTTCAGGTGCAGGTTCGTCACGAACAGCGGCGCCGTCGCCGGCGACAGCAGGTACCACCAGACGTACCACTGGTTGTACAGCGGCTCGATGGCGACATTCGGCTTGAGGTACATCGGACGGTCCAGCATTACGGTCTCCGGGTAAGGCTTGAACTACCTGCGGTGCTCGTGTGCTCGGTTGATACACGGAATCCCGTCCGCATGGGAGCGGTGACACGCGCAGTGCATGTGTGCTCGCTCGATATGGGGCCAGGGGCTCCTCGTTTCCGCCCATGTCACACGTGACATGAGGGTGACCCGTATGGATACCCGGAGCGCATCATTTCGGAGGGGACGGCCCTCCGTCGTCCTGGGGCTGCTGCTGGCGTTGGCCGGGTGCGGTGAGCCCCCCATCTTCGTGAACGAGGACCTCGGCTCGGCGCGGCTGAGCGTCCGGCCCGCGGCGGCCTCCGCGCCTTCCGCGGCGAAGGGGACGCTGCCCCTGGGGACGCGCGGGCTCCTGTACGTACCGGAGGCCTACCAGTCGGGTCACCCCGCGGCACTCGTGGTGCTATTGCATGGGTCGGGACAAACCGCCGAGGCCATCCTGCCGCTGCTGAAGGCGCACGCCGACGCCACCGGCACCGTGCTGCTGGTGCCCAAGTCGGTGGACCGCTCGTGGGACATGGTGACGCAAGACCGCTTCGGTGAGGACGTGCGCGCCCTCGATGAGGCGCTGGCGCGCGTGTTCCGCGAGTACTCGGTGGACGCGGAGCGCGTCACCGTGAGTGGCTTCTCGGATGGGGCCAGCTATGCGCTGTCGCTCGGACTCACCAACGGCGACCTGTTCCGGCGCATCGCGGCGTTCTCTCCGGGCGGCGCCAACGCGTCCGAGCTGAACGGCCGGCCCGCCATCTTCATCTCCCACGGCACGTTGGACCCGGTGCTGCCCGTCGACCTGGGAGGGCGCCTCCTCACGGAGACGCTGCGCGAGGAGGGTTACTCCGTCGAGTACCGCGAGTTCGAGGGCAAGCACACGGTGCCCGAGGACATCGCGCGGGACGGCTTCGCCTTCCTGGTGGGCGCCGCCGCACCGTGAGTGCGGGCCCGTGCCCCATTCCCGGCCGGAGTGAGCACGAAAGCGCGAGGCTACCCACGAGGAATGGATTCCGCGCCAGCACGGTACACCTGGAATGTTCAGCTGCCGATGAAGTACCATGAAGGGGCGATGAACCTCTCCGAGCTTCCCCTGGCGTCCTGGGCACGGCGGCTGGCGCCGTCGGCCATCCAGGACATGCTGCAGAACATCACGAAGCCCGGCGTCTACTCCCTGGCGCTGGGGTTGCCGGCCGCCGAGCTGTTCCCGAAAGAGGGCATGGGAGAGGCGGCGGCGCGAGTGCTCGCGGAGCAGAGCGGGGCGCTCCAGTACTCGGCGACGTTGCAGCCGTTGCGCGAGCACATCGTGGCGATGATGGCGAAGCGGGGCGTGCGCTGCTCGCCGCAGCAGGTGTTCCTGACCACCGGCGCGCAGCAGGGCATGAACCTGCTGGCGCGGCTGATGCTGGAGCCGGGGCAGACGGTGATGCTGGAGGACCGGGTGTATTCGGGCTTCCAGCAGGTGTTGGACCCGTTCCAGGCGAAGCGGCTGGCGGTGCGGCGGGACTCGCGCACGGGGCTGGACCTGGACGGGATGGAGGCGGTGCTGAAGGCGGGTGAGCGGCCGGCGTTCCTGTACACGATGAGCGACGGGCACAACCCGCTGGGCACGAGCCTGTCGGTGGCGGAGCGCGAGCGGCTGGTGAAGCTGGCGCGCGACTACCGGATGCCCATCATCGAGGACGACGCGTACGGCTTCCTCCACTACGAGGACACGGTGGTGCCGCCGCTGCGCGCGCTGGACGAGCAGTGGGTGTACTACGTGGGCTCGTTCTCGAAGATTCTCGCGCCCGCGCTGCGCGTGGGCTGGGTGGTGGTGCCCGAGCCGATGGTGTTCCGGCTGGCGACGGTGAAGGAGTCGAGCGACATCGACACGGCGACGTTCACCCAGCGCATCATCCTGTCGTTCCTGGACTCGGGAAGGCTGGAGGGGCACCTGGAGCGGCTGCGGCGGGAGTACCGGCTGCGGCGCGACACGCTGCTGGGCGCGCTGGAGAAGCACATGCCGAAGGGCGCCACGTGGACGCGGCCGTCGAGCGGCATGTTCGTCTGGGCGGAGCTGCCCGAGGGCAGCGACACCACGGCGCTGCTTTCGCGCGCGCTGGAGACGGAGAAGGTCGCGTTCCTACCGGGGCAGGCGTTCTCGGTGCAGGGAGGCCGGTCCGCGGCGCACTGCATGCGGCTGAACTTCAGCAACTGCGAGCCGGCGCGAATCGAAGAGGCCGTGGCGCGGCTGGGCCGGGTGCTGGCCGCGGGGTCATGAGACCCAGAAGCGGTGCTCGGTGAGCTGGCCGTTCGCGTCCAGCTCCGTGCGCATGCCGTAGGCGTGGAGCGGGCCGAAGTGGCCCGCCGCGTAGAGCGCGCGGCTGTCGCGGTAGGGCGCGATTTCGAGCACGGCCACCGGGTTCGCGAGCGGGTAGCGGGTGATAGGGGAGTACTGGATGGCGCGGAAGCGGAGATAGCTCCACACGTCGCGGCGCACGTAGCCGGAGTCGGTCAGGAACCAGGCTCCGAGCAGCGGCACCGTGGGATGGGGGACCTCGAGCGCTTCGTGGGTTTCGAGGGGCCCCCAGAGGAGGACCCAGGTGGCCCAGGGGCGGCGTTCCTCGGGCAGCGAGGACCAGTCGGCGACGAGTCGCTGGACGGTCCGCTCAATCACCGGAGTTCTGGAGTCCATCTGTAGACCTTGACCTCCAGTGAGGGCTCCATTGCTACTTCGCCCAGGATTCTTCTGAGCGCGCCATCGCTGCTGCCCCCAAGCGTGAAACTCAATCTGTTTTCGACCCCTCCTCTTGGCAGGCCGTCGCATATCATGGCCGCATCAGGCCGGTCATACAGCCGACAGCGGTGGCCGGTGGAGATCGGCTTCGTGAATCCAAGCCTGCTCATGGCCGAGTCGAGGTGCGAGAGGAAGTCTGGGTTGTTGCCTCTGACCATGCCGTCACACTGTTGCGGCATTTTGCGAACTCGAAACCTGAAGAGGGCACCCCGCGCCAACATCTCGCGCAGAGTCGAAAACATATCAGAAAGAGGTCCACCCTCGGCATCGCGTCTTGTCACCAGCGCATCCTCTCGTGTCGATGCGCTGAAGTCATAGAAGAGATGCTCGGACATCATTTCATCGGTTTCATATGCGATGAGCAAGAACCGAGGATCAGTCGAGATCAATCCATCTGCGTAACAGGCAAGTACGCGCTGTGCCGAGAAGTCTAGAGTCGGGTAGGCCAGGGGCCCCATGCTTCGGCCCATGCGGCTCAGGAACCAACGATAGAACGAAGGCAAGGGTCGTCCTGCAATCAGCTCGACCTGTGCGATTTCCTCAGGTGTGCAGCCTCGCCATGCTTCGGCGAGTCCTGGAACAATTCTGAGGAGGAATGCCTCCAGCTCGGGCTCTAGTGGTTGTTCGGACATTTGTCTTCCCCGTCCCCCGGGCAGCGAGATGCGTGGGAGTTCGAAGCGCAGTGCTCCGTCAGGCGTCATGGGCGGGTCTCACGGGAGCTCTGGCTGCCATTTGCGGACCAGGACGTTCAGCGAGGACTCTGTGGAGACCACCCCCAGGATTCTTCTGAGCGTTTCAGCATTTCCGCCCCCCAGCGTGAAAGCCACCCTGTTGCCAACTCCCGCCCGCGGGGCACCGTTGCAGAGCATGACGGCATCGGGGCGCTCATACAGCCGGCAGATGCGTCCAGTGGTGACCGGCTGGGTGAACCCGAAACCGCTCATCACCGGGTCGAGGCGCGAGAGGAAGTCGGGATCGTCGCCTTCGAGAATGCCGCTGCACCGCTGCGGCATCACGCTCACCCGGTAGCTGAAGAGCACGCCCCTAGCGAGCTTCTCGCGTAGCGTCTCGAACATGTCATAGAGTTCACCCCCCTGAGCATCGCGCTTTGTGACCAGTGCATCGCCTCGTGCCGGTGCGCTGAAGTCATAGAACAGATGCAGAGGCATCATCTCATCAGACTCGTATGCGATGAGCAGGAACCGGGGATCCGGTTCGACCAGCCCTTCTGCGTAACAGTCGAGGATGCGCTGCACCGAGAAGTCCAGCGTCGAGCTGGACAGCGGCCCCATGCTCTGACCCATACGGCTCAGGAACCAGCGGTAGAAGGGGGGAAGGGGACGACCTGCAATCTGCTCGATCTGCGCAATCTCTTCGGGCGTGCTGCCCTTCCACTGCTCGGCGATCCCGGGAACGACTCTCAGGAGCAAGCTCTCCATGCCGGGCTCAGACGGTATTCCTGTCTCTGACATGTCATTTCCTCGGCTTTTGTGCTCCTGGCGGAAGGGCACGGCCCCCCGACGAGGACGTGGGAACGCGGGGCCGGGGCTTTGGGGTCGATGGCGGGGCCGCACCAGGAGCCGGGCTGGGCCCGGAGCTACGCGACACCGACTGTCCCAAGCTGGCCCCGCCAGCTACGGCTGTCGCGACAGGAACTGTCGTCACTGCGTCGCGAGGCAGGCTCCAGTCCGTGAGCCCCTGGAGAAATAGCTCTTTCTCCCGAGTCTCTGCACTATAGTGCAAGGCTCCCTGGGTAGCCGGCCGTCCCGGAGCCTTTCTAGGGGGCTCGGCCAAGGCGACGCCGTGACCGATAGGCAGGACGGTTAGATCGAAGCCTGGGGTACAATATGGGCCGTAGGCCCTGCCCTGGATGCTCGCTAGCGTGCCTACGCTTGCTGTGGCCGAGGACACGACGTCACCTGTTCGGTCGCAACTACGTTCAGGATTCCGCGACGGGACCAACACCCCGACTACAGGAGGCGCCGCTGGCTGTGCGAAACCGCGCAGCTATGGACGCCCAGAAAATTACCTCTAGCGGAATGTTCGCCTGCACAGCGGTTCTAGGTATCGTGGGTTACTGGGACCCTACATGGAACTGACCGGCCTATCCTTCGAGAACTATAAGGCGTTCCCCAACTGGGAAACGCTCGCCCTGCGACCGCTCACGATACTTATCGGCCGAAATAGTTCCGGCAAGAGCGCAATCGCCCGATTCCCACTGCTGCTGGCCCAAGCCCTTTCCGAACGCGCGCAATCGCCCCTTGATCTGGATATTCGAGGAGTGGACTTCGGTGGGTCGTTTGTAGACCTCATCCACAATCGTACCCCGCATGGCGCCGTTGGTTTGGGAGCAACTTTCGAAAGCGCCCACGGGGAGCGCATCGAATTGTGGGCCAAGGTCCAACACTTTAGCGAATTCATGATGCAGGTCGTAGACACCTTCGAGGTGAAGAAAAACGGAAAACCGCTACTGCATTTCAAGCGGTCGGAGGTCGATCCCCAAGTCGAACCTGCACTTTACGGTTGCAAGTGGGGCGAGAATGAAACCCTCCTCGGCGTACTCCTGTCATTTCAGGGGCTCTGGCCAATTGTTCACTCGCGTCGCGAAGAACCTGAAGATTCGGTCTATCCTGTGGAGCAAATCGCCCAGCTTTTGGCCGCTCTGCTGCCGGGGCTTCGAGGCGCAGTCGAGAGGGTGGGCTATCTAGGTCCCTTTCGAACTCCACCAGTTCGACAGTATCGCTTTCCTGGTGGCGCCCCTCAAAGCGTGGGGGTTAGTGGTTACGACGCGCCCGCTCTCCTCGGCGTAGATTCATTGAGGAAAGGCGGCATTGTTCTAAAGGCCGTCAGCGAGTGGTACCGCGATTACCTTGGCGGGTGGATACTTGATATTTCCCGCAGCGGGGATTCATTCTCGCTGGTACTCCGTAATCCGGATGATCCAAATGTCGAGGTGAATTTGGTGGATGTTGGGACTGGCTTGAGCCAAGTCCTTCCATTGGTGGTTCAGCGTCTGTTTGAGACGCTCACCGGCAAAAGAGGAAGCATAGAGATTGTAGAGCAGCCGGAACTACACCTACACCCTGGTGCGCATGGCGACTTGGCTGATCTTTATATCGAGGCGGCCAAACACCCTGGTTCTCGTTTCCTTATCGAGACTCATTCCGAGAACTTTATTCTTCGCATTCGCCGACGCATTGCGGAGGGCACGCTGGACGTTCGACGTGTTGGAATCTGCTGGGTAGACGACAAGCCTCGTCCAGACAGCCAAATCGTGCCTATCACACTCTACCCGAATGGCGATGTTTCATCGTGGCCACGAGGGGTGTTTGCAGAGGATTTTGACGAAGTTCGGGCCATCCGTGCCGCCAAGCGTGAAGGGGGGCGGGAATGAGGGTCGAAATCGGTCTGGACGTTTTGAGAGATAAAGGAGCTTGGCACCTGCTTGATAGGCTTGTTGATTGCTTTCTTGAAGAGCGCCACGCTTGGCATTTTGAGGACGAAGAAGTCCTTCTGAGTAGCCCGTGGCTGACCGAAGAGCCCGAAAGTCGGACGACCCACCGCAACGTCGAAGCTCTGCAAAAGTACCTCACCGCAATAGACCGAGAACCACCATCCCACCGAAGGCATCGCCTTTTTCTCGTCATTACTCGCGACCCCTCGGTTTCTGGAGGAATTCCTCCAGAAACGGCGCGGTATGTTCTTGAGGAAAAAGCATATGTCATTGTTGAGAACTCTGGGAGTGACGGGGCGTTTCTTAAGGCCATGATGCGGGCCTTTGGGCGGGATGAGCTTGCCAAGGCCCTAAAGCGGCAGTGGTGGGAGATTGATCACGCCGGAGGAAAGGGCGAGATCAAACGACGCCTCATTGAGTTGTTTCAGAAAGGCATACCCAAAGACCGGATTCTTGTCTTTGCCGATAGCGACAGAATGTTTCCTGGGCACAGATCCGAAACAGTAGAACTGCTTGAGGAGATCTCAAGAGATCACCAAGTCGGTGTCATTGTGCTCCACAAGCGCGAGATAGAAAACTATCTTCCCGTCAGCGCACTTCAAGCAGCGCGGCAAAAGAATACGTATAGGGCATTTCTGGCGCTGTCGGTCGAGCAGCGAGACCACTATGATATGAAGAGTGGATTTATACGGGATAAGGAAAGCGAGAGACCAATTATCCCTAAGGAGCAAGAAGCGCTCTTTGAGAGCCTCCGAAAGCGCGGTCGGCATGTAATCGAAGCTCTTTGTGGAGGCTTTGGTGAGCATGCCTGGCGGTTATTCGAGCTAAAGACCCATCTGCCCGATGAAAATGCCATGCGTCTTACGTGCACAACTAATCCTGGCGAAATCGAAGCTATTCTCGACCGAATTGAGGGGCTTCTGTGAGTGAATCCTCTGCCCCCATTGTAAAGCCCGATTCTTCCCTCATCGAGGAACTTTTCGATGAGATCAGCAAAGGGACGCTGCGCATTCCTCGCTTCCAAAGGCGCTTTTTTTGGAAGCCCGAGGCTATGCGTGAACTCTTCGATAGCATTCAAAAAGGGTATCCTATCGGCAGCCTGCTACTTTGGAGCGCTGTAGAGCAATTTGACAGCACCGACGAGATGGGTCCGTTGAGTGTACCCCAAGCACCTACCGGCGCAGTGGCCTATGTTTTGGACGGGCATCAGCGACTCTCCACTCTGTATGGGGTACTCCGCCTACCTCAAGATTTTCCAAAAGGTCCCGACCAAAAGTTCTGGCAGTGGTGGGTTTGGTATGATCTGAGGAACGATATTTTTGTGCATCTGCGGGGCGAATCTCCGCCACCGCATTTCTTTCCGCTTCGCGCATTGTTGCGCACTATGGATTTCCTCCAGGCGGCACGCATACTCCAAGAGCAACTTCCAAAAGAGGCGGCCAGTCTTATTGAAAAGGCTGAGCGACTGGCTCAAAAAGTTAAGTCATATAAGCTCGCCCTGATTCGCATCCAAGGGGGAAACCTGGGGCAGGCTGTCGAGGTCTTTTCCCGCCTCAATACGCGCGGGGAAGAAATGACGCCGGATCAAATGGTGTCTGCCTTGACGTATCGAGAGGGTCAGGATGGATTCGATCTTGCCAAACGCATAGATGAGATAATCAATGGTTTGGCTGAATATCACTTTGGCGACATGAGTCGTGTCATTATTTTCCGCGCAATTGTCGCGGCGGCTGAAGAAGATATTCTTCGTACCAACTGGTCGCAACTTGCCAAGAACTTAGGTAGCAAACTGCCAGATACGGTGAAGGCTGCCGAGGCGTCTATGCTTCGTGCAGCACAATTTCTGGTTGAGAATCTGGGGGTTCCCAGTAGTCGCCTGCTTCCCTACGCACTTCAATTTGTCATGCTGAGCGAGTTTTTCCGACAAGGGCCTGAGTGTAATTCTGTGCAGCTTGAGTTGCTCAGGCGTTGGTTTTGGTCGACATCTTATTCTGGCTGGTTTGCAGGTGCAAACTCGACAAATGTCCGCTTGGCGTTGGAGGAGATTCGGGGGTTAGGCAAGGGAGACCTTCACTCATTCAATGCCGTTCGCCTTGACGAGGCTGCAAGGCCATTTCCTGAAAGCTTTGATCTACGTAGCGCTCGCGTTCGCGCACTCATTCTCACCCAGTTGAGAAGAAAGAAACCACTTGCCTTCAACGGCACTGCACTAAGCGTCACTGGTCTGTTGGGTGAGTATGATAGTCGCGCCTTTCAATACGTTTTCAAAACGTCCGATGATCCTGTGTGGAGTCCAGCCAATCGTGTGTTCCTTCCCCCTATCAAGGGTAAAACCGCGCGAGCCCAGCTTCTGAGCATTCCGCAAGAGGTTAGATCGCAAGTGCTGGATAGCCACGCCATTTCGGAGGAGGCCTATGCGGCACTTAGTTGCGGAGATTCGCGCGGCTTCATTGAAGCTCGCGCTGCACATCTTGCTTCCTTAGAACGGAGCTTTATGTCCACCCTCAAAATTACTTTGCCGCAGAACGAGTCTGGAGATGCAGATATCGATACGGGTGGCGGTGACTAAAAGAATGCAATCTACATGTGCCAGCAGCAGTCGCTCATCTTCGGAGATAAGCCTCGCGCGCTGGCTTGAGGCGAAGCCGGGGTGATGATCTCGGCTGTGGATGTCTCGCCCGTAGAGCGCGCTAATTAGTGGCCGCAGATGCCAGTTTGCCGGTTGCTCCTCACTTCCAGTGGTTGCAAAGCCCCGGCCCTGCGGCCCGCCGCGAGCTGCACGGACTTGCGCAGCCATGGGGAGTTGGGGACGGTCCCCTCATTGGCATGACCGGAATACGCATTCATCGAGAGCATCGTTGAGACAGCGCACCTATGCGATGGGGAGCCGAGCCATTACCTGCGGTGCACTGGTATCCGTCCGTATCCGCCCGGCGAAGGGTGTCTGCGGGGCGTTGCGGAGCTGAGCAGATTGGGTCATCGCTCGACGCGTGAAGAAGCGAGTCGAGAAGCCGGAGTGGCTGCGGGTTGCCGAGGAGTTCGAGGCGAGCGGGCTGACGCAGCGTGAGTACGCCGGGCGCCGGGGGCTGCGCCTGAGCACGTTGCAGTCGTGGGTCTATCTGCGCAGGCGTCAGGGGGGCGCGGTGGCCAAGCCGCCCGTGCGCCTGCTGCCGGTGCAGGGTACCCGTCCGGCGAATGACGTGCCGCGGGGCATTGCCGAGCTGAGCGGGCCGGGTCATCCCTCGACGCGTGCAAAAGAGAGTTGAGACGCCGGAGTGGCTGCGGGCCGCTGAGGAGTTCGAAGCCAGCGGGCTGACGCAGCGGGAGTTCGCGGAGGGCCGAGGGCTGCGCCTGAGCACCCTGCAATCGTGGGTCTACCGTCGGCGGCGCCAGGTGGGCGCTGCAGTCGAGACGCCTGTGCGCCTGCTGCCGGTGCAGGTGAGCAGCGCGCCCGGCCCAGCCACGACCCCGCTGGAGGTCGCCCTGCCCAGCGGCGTCCGGGTGCGGTTCGGACCGGACGCGGACGTCGAGTACCTAGCCCGGCTGGTGGCGGCCCTGGAGCGCGGTGCGTGCTGACGCTGCCGGCCTCGGTGCGAGTCCTGCTGGCCACCTCACCGGTGGACATGCGCAAGTCGATTGATGGGTTGATGGCTCTGGTGCGCACCTCGTGGGGCGAGGACGTCTACTCGGGCCACCTCTTCGCCTTCGTCAGCCGCCGGGGCGACCGAGTGAAAATCCTCACCTTCAGCCGGGGCGGCTTCGTCCTCTATTACAAGCGCTTGGAGACGGGCCGCTTCCGGCTGCCGCCGGTGGACGAGGACGCCCGGTCGGTGCCACTGGACGCCACGCAGTTGGTCGTGCTGCTGGACGGCGTCGAAGTGGCCGAGGTGAAGCGCCAGCCCGCCTGGACGCCCCCTGGGCGCACAGGTAGCTGAAGACGTCACCTGCCGAATGGCCCACCCGGGGAGTTGTTGAGGGCGGGTGCCCGGAGTCCTTCCCCTTGACCATCATTGCCCCTGGCGCGAGGAAGCCGAGGAGCTCAAGGCCGAGGTGGGGCGCATCGGCGGGGAGCTGACAGCGCTCCAGGGGCAGCTGGCCGCCGCCCTCCAGCGTCACGTCTTCGGCAGGAGGGCGGAGCGCCTGCCGCCGGTAGCGGCCGAGCTGCGCGGCCAAGCGGAGAGCGCGAAGTCGAAGGCGACACGGGACGCGGCGGCGAAGAAGAAGCGCCGAGACAGAGCTGCCCGCCAAGCTGCGGAGTGCCCCACGCGCGAGATTCAGCACCCCGTTCCCGCCGACGAGCGGCACTGCCGCGCGTGCGGCAGCGAGGAATTGAAGCCGGTGGGAAAGGGGCGCACCAGCGAGGTGTACGAGTACCCGTCGGCCACGAGGCTGCGGGCGAGAACCTGGCGGGCCTCTACGCGCTGGTGGCCACCTGCGAGGCCAACGGCGTCAATCCCGAGGAGTACCTCACCGACGTGCTGCTGCGCGTGCAGACGCACCCCAACTCACGTATTGGCGAGCTGCTCCCTCACGAGTGGAAGCGTCGGCGCGCCGCCGACTCCTCCTGAGCACCGTCGCTCGGTCTCTCTCCCGTCCACCTGCTCACGCGCGGGCTCGCGACCACCGCCGAGCACAACCCTCGTCCGTCTTCAAGCGGCCGGTACAGCGTTTACCGGACGGATATGGTGGTTGCGGGGGCTTGCTAGCGGGGGAGGACGGCTCGGTTCCGGTACCAAACGGGTACCAAATCGAGCGGATGCACTCGGACGCGTGCGGACAAAAAAACGCCCTGCTTCCGAGGACTTGGGAAGCAGGGCGAGTGACCCCGACAGGAATCGAACCTGTGGCCTGCGGTTTAGGAAACCGCCGCTCTATCCAACTGAGCTACGGGGTCGGCCGGCGATTCTGGTGAGCCCCCGCCTGACGCCGCAGGTGCTCCTGAATGGGGAGCCCTTATAGCAATCGATGGGATGCGCGCAACGAGTCTAATGTGCTCGCCGAAGCGCCTCTGTTAAGCCGTGGGCCGGGCAGGTGGGAGAGCTCGGGTGGGAGTACCCTCCTGGCCGCCCGCTGGGGACCCCTGCGCGTGCTCCTGGCGATACCGTCCCGGGGACACGCCGATGACCCGCCGGAACACCTTGCCGAAGGCGCCCTCGGACTCGTAGCCCACGGCGGATGCGATGGCCGCCAGCTTCACGGGACGCCCCTCCCGCATCATTCCCGCGGCGCGGACCATCCTCCACTGCGTCAGATGCTCGAGGGGCGTGACCCCCACCAGCTCGCGGAACCGCGCGGCGAACGCGGACCGTGACATGGATACGCGGCGCGCGAGCTCCGGCACCGTCCAGGCATGTCCTGGCTCGGTGTGCATCAGCCGCAGCGCCTCACCCATCTGTGGGTCGGCCAGCGCACGCAGCCAGCTCGGGTTCTCGTCCCGGTAGGGGGCGCGGATCCGGCTGCGCACGGCCTGGATGAAGAGCACATCGGCCAGCCGGTCCACGACCGCGGAAGTTCCCGGCTGGTTCTCCGCGAGCTCGGCATCGATGAACTGGAGCGTGGATTGAAACCGCTGGGGCGCGTGCGCACCGGACGCAGACACGTGGATGACCGGAGGGAGTTGCTGAGCCAGCCACTCGCTCTCGGGCGTCGCGAACGTGAAGCACCCGGCGATCAGGGAGACGGACGTGCCGCCGCCGCCTCTGGCCCCTCCGTCGTATGAGATCGCCCGCAGGCGCTGGAACGTCTCGGGCGAGACCACCGACTCCATGGGGCGCAGGGAGGCCTCCGGAGTGCTCCGCAGGGAGTAGCTTTCCGGCGAGGACAGGAAGACGAAGTCACCGCCTGCCAGGGCGACCAGCGGCTCCTGCCCGTCCACGCCCAGGAAGCAGGAGCCGCGAGTCACCATCAGGCTGATGCCCTTGCCCCCGGGGAACTCGAAGCCCCAGGGAGCCGTGAACTCCAGCCGGCCATAGAGCTGCCCCTTCGTCCGGAGCAGGCTCACGCTCTCAGAGAGAGCATCCATCAAAGCCCCCGTTTCCTGGCGTTTTGAACCATGAATGCGGCGTATCCGACGCTGAAACTCCAGAGGAGATGGCGCATATCGGGTCTACCACTTCCCATCCATGGGAACAGACAGGAGTCACCGATGCGCTACAGGATTTTCGGCCGGCGAACCGGCCTCAAGGTCTCGGAGCTGGCCCTCGGGGCTGGCATGTTCGGCACCGCCTTCGGTTACGGCTCCCCGCCAGACGAGGTGCACCGCATCCTCCAGGCCTACGCCGAGGCGGGTGGCAACTTCATCGACACCGCCGACAACTACCAGCAAGGCGAGTCCGAGCGGTTGATTGGCGAGTTCATCCGTCCCCACCGCGACGGCTTCATCATCGCCTCCAAGTACAGCCGCGGCGCCTCGTCCCGTCCCGCGCTGGCCGAGCTCGGCGCCAACCGCAAGGCGATGGTGCAGTCTGTCGAAGCCAGCCTGAAGCGGCTGGGGACGGACCGCATCGACCTGTACTTCGTCCACATGGACGACGGCGTCACCCCCATGGAAGAGATTGCTCGCGGGCTCGATGACCTGGTGCGTGCCGGCAAGATCGTCTACGGCGGCATCTCCAACTCCCCGGCATGGCGCGTGGCCCTGGCCACCAACACGGCGGACCTGCGCGGCTGGGCCCCCATCACCGCCCTCCAGGCCGAGTACAACCTGCTCCAGCGCACCACCGAGCGCGAGCTGCTGCCCATGGCGGACGGGTTGGGCCTGGGAGTCATGGCGTGGTCCCCCATGGCGGGTGGACTGCTGACCGGCAAGTACCGCCAGGGGGAGAAGGGGAGGGCGACGGAGTTCAAGGGGAGCGTCCTCCACCAGGAAGCGGAGAAGCGCGATGCCGTGCTCGATGCCCTGTTCTCAGTGGCCCAGGAGCTCGGAGCGACTCCAGGGCAGGTGGCCATTGCCTGGGTCCAAGCCAAGGGCGTCCTCCCGGTCATCGGGCCGCGCACCCGCGCCCAACTCGACGACAACCTCGCCTCCCTCTCGGTGCGTCTCAGCCCGGAGCAGCTCCGGCGGCTGGACGAGGTCAGCGCCGTCCCCCTGGGCTATCCGCACGAACTCAACGCGGCTCCGGAGCAGCGCGCGATCATGACCGGTGGCCGTTGGGAGCAGCTCGAGCTCCCCCGGTGGACCGTCGCCTGACCTCCCAGGTGCCTCCGCGCACGCACGGCTCAGAACAGCCTCGCGATACCCGCGGGCGACTTGTTCCACGCCTGGGCAGCCCGTACCTCTTGGTCCCGAGCCGAGGAAGTCCTCCTGCCCATGCAGCCCGACCGGTCCATGCGCCGACAGGTGCGCGCCACCGTCACCCATCTGGAGGGACGGCTCTCCCCGAACACAGTCGGTTGGCCCCAAGGGCCGGAGGGTCCGATGAAGCATTTGGGATTGAAGGCGATGCTGGTCTGCGCGCTGGTCCTCTGGGCGGGAGTGACCCAGGCGGGTGATGGCACCCAACCCTGGCGCCCAGCCTGCGTGGGGCACTCGCTGCCCATGCCCGCCACGCTGGAGGCGCTCTCGTCCAGGGGGCCGTACGGCTTCGCCACGCGGGACTTCGTCTTCGTCGACACCACACGTCTCACGCCGCCCAATGGGAGCTACCCGGGCTCGCCGGTGAGGACCTTGAGAACGCGGGTCTTCTACCCGGTATGCGACCCGCGACTGGAGGCCTCTCCTCCTCCGGAGAACCGCGTGCCGGTGGCGAGTGGCCGGCCCTTCCCGCTGCTGGCGTATGCGCATGGGCTCACCAGCCGTGGGGAGCCGGTGCGGTTCATGGCCGAGCACCTGGCCACGCATGGCTACATCATCGCGGCGCCGCGGTTCCCGCTCTCCAGCGGTGACGCGCCGGGAGGGCCGACCATCGCGGACATCCCCAATCAGCCAGGGGATCTGGATTTCGTGATGCGGCAGGTGGCGCAGCTGGGCGGCCTGGACGCGGACCTGGCGGCGGCGGCGGATGCGTCCCGACGGGGGGTGTTGGGCCTGTCGGCGGGAGGGGAGACGGTGCTCATCGCCGCCTACCACCCCGCGCTGAAGATTGACATCCAGTCCGCGGTGGCCCAGGCGCCGGTGTCCTGCTTCTTCGGGCCCCCGTTCTACAGCCGCTCGCTGCCCACGCTCATCCTCGCCGGTACCGCGGACGAGCTGGTGCCCATCTCGGGCCCGGAGCGGGCCTTCGCGCTGGCACCCCCGCCGGTGACGCTGGTGGAGTTGTTGGGCGGCACCCACAGCGGCTTCATGAACCGGGAGCAGCCCTACGTGGAGAACACCGACACCCGGGAATGCGAGCTGCTGCAGATGTCCGACCCCATGCGGGGGCAGGCGGAGTTCGTGGCGCGGCTCACCGCGGGGGTGGACCCGGGGGTGTTCGACCCGGGGAGCTGCCTGCCGTTGTGTGGCCAGCGCTACAGGCAGACCATGGGGGCCACCCGGCAGATTCGTCTGAGCCGGGCGGCGACACTGGCGCACTTCGAGGCCTCGCTCCGCGGACGGGTGGACGCGGCGCTGTTCCTGACCTGGCTCCTGGGGCGCAACCCGGACGTGGTGGTCCGCATCAAGCGATGAGCGCTCTGTTCACGCCGCCACCGGCAATGAACATCTGACCTGATGGTGACGCCAGGCGCATCTCTTCAGCCCGCGACCAGGACCTTGCCGGAGGGAAGCAGGATGAGCGTGTGTTGGTGATGGGCGTACCTCATCGCCGCGACTGTGGTTCAGGTCGGCGGTGGCCCTACCGCACCCTCTACGGCAAGGCGCAAATCACAGGCATCGCGGACCTGGAGTTCGACCTGCAGGTGCCGATTGGCGGACTCATGGAAGGCAAGAACCACCTTGAGTTCGAGCTGACCAGGGAAGGGAGGGTCCACTCACCGGGCTGGGCGGCGGGAGGCGTCCCCACCCGGGGGTGGCGACGTGCTAGAGGGTCCGCATGTCGAAGAACACCCCCGTCCGTCCTCGCGCTGTCCTCGTCGGGGTCCAGTTTCCCAGCGTCTCGGACACGGAGCACGCCGCCGACCTCGCGGAGCTTCGCAGGCTGGTGCACACCCTGGGGTACGACGCGGTCGCCACCGTGTCCCAGCGTCGCACGAGGCTGGCCTCCGGAACGGTGCTCGGCACGGGCAAGCTCAAGGAGCTGGCCGCGCTCACCGGAGGTGCGGGGGTCGTGACGTCGGGCGCGCGCACCGCGACCTCCAAGGCTCGCGAGCGGTGGGAGGCGGAAGCGGAAGAGGCCGCCGAGGGGGAGGCCGACGCCGAGGCGCCCGAGGCGGACGACGCCGAGATGGAGGAGGAAGAGGAAGAGGCCGCCCCGCCCGAGGAGCTGACGGTCCCCAGTGAAGGCGATTCCACCCCGCGTCCCACGGTGGTGGTCGTCGACCACGAGCTCTCACCCAGCCAGCTTCGCAACCTCGAGAAGGCCACGGGGGCGCAGGTGCTGGACCGCACGGGGGTGATTGTCGACATCTTCCACCGGCATGCGAGGAGTCACGAGGCGCGCATGCAGGTGGAGATTGCCCGGCTCAACTACCTCGCCCCCCGGCTGCGAGAGTCCACCGGAGGCCGCGAGCGCCAGCAGGGCCGTGGCTCCGGTGACTCCGCGGTGGAGCTCGACCGGCGCAAGATTCGCGACCGGCTCGCGGAGCTGCGCGAGGGGCTCGCCGCCATCCAGCGGGAGCAGGACCACCGCCGGTATGCCCGGAGGGACCAGCTCCGGGTGGCGCTGGTGGGCTACACCAATGCGGGGAAGTCCTCGCTGATGCGCGCCCTCACCGGCAGCGAGGTGCTCGTCGCGGATCAGCTCTTCGCCACGCTCGACACCACGGTGCGAGCGCTGCAGCCGGAGACCCGCCCACGCGTGCTGGTCTCCGACACCGTGGGCTTCATCCAGAAGCTGCCGCACGACCTCGTCGCCTCGTTCCGCTCCACCCTGGACGAGGCGCTGGAAGCCTCGCTGCTGCTCTACGTGGTGGATGCGTCCGACCCGACCTGCGATGCACAGCTCGAAGTGACCCGGGCGGTGCTCCGGGAGATTGGCGCGGATGCCGTCCCCAGCAGGCTCTTGCTGAACAAGGTGGACCGGCTGGACGCGGAGGCACGGGACGCGCTGCGGACCCGGTACCCGGACGCCCTCCAGCTCTCGGCGCACCGGCCGGAGGACGTGTCGGGGCTGCGCCAGCACATCATCCAGTTTTTCGAGGCCACCATGGTCGAGGCCGACCTGGTCATTCCGTACGCCAGCCAGGGACGTCTCGGCGAGGTGTACGAGCACACCACGGTGGTCTCCCAGGAGTTCGACGAGCACGGCAGGAAGCTGCGCGTGCGAGGCCTGCCGGCGGCCATCGCCCGGCTCACCCAGGCCTTCCCTGGCACGAGGTGAAGGCTCCACCGCGCCGTTGATGTGGCCTACACTCGGGGCCCCTCGCTTCCCGGACGGCTCCATGTTCCCCCTGCGCTCCGCCCTGTCCCTCCTCCTGTGCACCGCGCTTGGCCTCGTCTCCACGCGGGCCCACGCCCAGCCCGCGCGTGAGGACGCCGCGCGCCTGGAACGCGCCCGCGGGCTGCTGCGCCAGGTGCCCCTCATCGATGGGCACAATGATTTGCCGTGGCAGTTTCGCGAGCGGGTGGGCAATCGGCTCGCCGCGCTCGACCTCACCCAGGATGGCCGCAAGCTCGAACCGCCGCTGCACACCGACCTGCGCCGCCTGCGCGAGGGTGGGGTGGGGGGCGTGTTCTGGAGCGTCTACGTCCCGGCGGACCTGGAGGGCGGCGCGGCCATCCAGGCCACGCTCGAGCAGATCGACGTGGTGCACCGGCTCGTGGAGCGCTACCCGCAGCAGCTCTCGCTCGCGTTGACGGCGGACGACGTGGAGCGCGCCCACCGCGCGAGCCGGGTCGCCTCGCTCATCGGCATGGAAGGGGGGCACTCCATCGGCGGCTCGCTGGGGGTGCTGCGCCAGATGTACCGCGCCGGCGCGCGCTATCTCACCCTCACTCACTCGAAGAACGTGCCCTGGGCGGAGTCCGCCACCGACGCGCCCATGGCCACACCCCTCACCGAGCAGGGCCGCGCGGTGGTGCGGGAGATGAATCGGCTGGGGATGCTGGTGGACCTCTCGCACGTGTCGGCGCGCACGATGAACGCGGTGCTGGACCTCTCGCAGGCCCCCGTCATCTTCTCCCACTCCTCGACGTTCGCTCTCGACCCGCACCCGCGCAATGTCCCGGACGAGGTGTTGCGGCGGCTGTCGAAGAATGGCGGCCTGGTGATGGTGACCTTCGTCCCCGGCTTCATCTCCGATGAGGTGCGCAAGTACAGCGCCGAGGAGAGTGCCGCCGCCGAGCGCTTCAAGGTGCTGCATGCCGGCAACCCTGACGCGGCGAAGGCCGCCCTCACGGCGTGGAGGTCGGCGAACCCCGCGCCCCGTGCGACGCTGGCCCAGGTGGCGGACCACATCGACCACGTGCGCAAGCTCGCCGGCATCGACTCGGTGGGGCTGGGCTCGGACTTCGACGGCATCTCCACGACCATCCAGGGGCTCGAGGGCGTGGAGACCTATCCCGCGCTGCTCGCGGAGCTGCTGCGCCGCGGCTACTCGGATGAGGACGTGCGCAAGGTGGCCGGGAAGAACCTGCTGCGGGTGATGCGTCAGGCGGAGGCAACGGCCAGGCGCCTGCAGAAGGAACGGCTCGCGGAGGATCCGCCCGCCGAGGCGGAGAAGCCCGTGGCGGGAGCCGGCAAGTAGGCACAAGGGAGGGTGAGGCCATGGCGGAGCAGGAGCTGAAGGGCAAGACGTTCCTCGTCACCGGAGCGAACTCGGGCATCGGCCGGGCCACGGCGGAGGCGCTCGCTTCACGCGGAGCCGCGGTGGTGATGGCCTCGCGCTCCGCCGAGCGCACGCTGCCCGTCATCGAGGACATCCGCCGCGAGCACCCGGGCGCGGACCTGGAGTTCCTCCCGCTGGACCTCGCCTCGCTGCACGCGGTGAAGGAATCCGCCGAGCGCTTCCTCGCCACGGGCCGGCCCCTCGACGTGCTCATCAACAACGCGGGCATCGCCGCGACACCCGGGGTGACGCGGGACGGCTTCGAGGTGACGTTCGGGACGAACCACCTCGGGCCCTTCCTCTTCACCTCGCTGCTGCTGCCCCGGCTTCAGGAGGCGAAGCGGGCGCGCATCGTCAACGTGGCGAGCCGCGCGCACGCACGGGTAAGCGGCATCGACTGGAACATGCTCGAGCGGCCCACGCGCAGCGTGCCGGAGCGGCTGCGGATGTACGGGGTGAGCAAGCTGATGAACGTGCTGCACGCGGCCGAGCTGGCCCGGCGGCTGGCCGGCACCGGGGTGACGACCTACGCCCTGCACCCCGGGGTGGTGGCGTCCGAAATCTGGCGCGAGGCGCCCTGGCCCATCCGCCCGGTGATGAAGCTCTTCATGCTCTCCAACGAGCAGGGCGCGCGCACCTCGCTGTACTGCGCCACCGCTCCGGAGCTGGAGACCGTCAGCGGCCGCTACTACGACGCCTCCCGGGAGCGGACGCCGAGCCCCTCGGCGCAGGACGCCACGCTCGCTCGCGAGCTGTACGAGCGCTCCGAGGCGATGGTGAAGCGCGTGCTCGGCTGAGCGGGCGGGGAGGCCGTCAACGGGAGCCCCGGAAGAGGGGACGGGCAGCGGGAGGGCTCACGTCTCTGGCGGCGGCGCGAACTGCCGGAGGATGACCTTCGCGAGGAACGCGCGGAAGCGACGCATGGAGTCGGCGTCATTCTCGAGACCGGAGTTGCGCAAGAGCTTCGGACCGAGCACGGGCAGCCCGACCAGGGCGAGCGACGCGAGCACCACGAGGTGCGCCGTGTCCTCCCGGGGCGGCGGCTTCTTCCGCCCGTGCTTCGACTTGCGCAACGCGTGCGTCGCGTCGACGACCGCGGAGAGCGGGACCTCACCGCCGGTGACGTGACGCCCTTCGAGCGCGATCCACAGGAGCACGCGCGCATGCCCGGAGCCGGCCAGCGCGTCGAAGACGGCGTCGAGCATCGCCGCGAGCTCCGCCTCCTCGCCCCGTGACTTCTGGAGCGCCTCGACCAGCCGCGCGTGGATGGCCTGCAGCGCCCGCTCGACGACCGCGTCGACGAGCGCCTCGCGGCTGCCGAAGTGGTGGAGCACCGTGGGGTGCGACACGCCCGCGTCGGCCGCGACCTCCTGGAGGCGGATGCCCCCCGGGCCGGCAAGCACGAGGCGCTTCTCCGCGGCGTCGAGAATCTCCGTGCGCGCGGCCGCCGCGTCACGCCTCTTGCGCTTCGTCTCGGCCATGGATGGCACCATCTCACGGTGGGGGCTTATCGACAAGTCTGTCAGCAGGCTGTTGACAAGATTGTTAGTAAGTCCCAAGGTCGTACCCGTAGCAGAGGAGGATTCCCATGCCGCATCTGCAATTCGCTCCCCGTCGCGCGTTCCATGCCGCCCGCATCCTCGCCAGGGACCCGGACGACCTGCCGCAGGTCTTCACCATCATCGAGTCGCTCTCGCTCGACACGATGCACCGGATCGCGTCGGGACTCCGTCGCAGCGAGACCGGCCGCGCGCTGCTCGCGAAGAAGCCGGACATCGTGGACGTGCTCGTGGATCGCTCGGCTCTCGCGCGGCTCCCCGAAGGCTCACTCGGGCGCGCGTACCTCGACTTCGTCGAGCGCGAGAACATCTCCGCGCAGGGAATCCGCGATGCGGGAGCGAAGGGGTCGACGCTCGGCAAGTCGCTCCCCGCGCCGCTCGACTGGGTGCACGCTCGCATGCGCGACACGCACGACCTGTGGCACGCCGCGACCGGTTATCACGGCGACGTGCTCGGCGAGACGGCGCTCCTCGCCTTCACCCTGGCGCAGACGAAGAACCCCGCCATCGCCCTGATTGCCGCCATCGGGCTCTTCAAGACGCTCGGCGCGCCCAAAGCGAAGCTGTCGCGCGCCACCATCCTCGACGGCTTCCGCCGCGGCCGGAAGGCCGTGTGGCTCCCGGCCGTCGACTGGGAGTCGCTCCTCGCGCTGCCGCTCGAAGAGGTGCGCCGCCGGCTGAACCTCGAGGCCCCGCGCGACTACCGTCCCATCCGGAGCTCGGAGCTCAAGGCGCGCCAGGCCGCGGCCTGAGCCTGCCGGGCACTGCGCACCAGGCTTATTCGACCAGGGGCGCTGGAACGGTGGAGACGCCTTGTTCCAGCGCCGCCTGGTGCTGAGCCGCCAGGGCCTTCTGATACGCGGGGCGCTGGGCCAGCCTCCGCCAATACGCCTGCACGGCCGCGGGAAGCGCTTCCTCCATGCCGAGATAGCCCGCCAGCATCAGGGCATAGCCCACGGAAACATCCGCGGCGGTGAAGCGCTCACCGCACAGATGGGGTTGCGTGGTCAGCACGCTGTCGATGCCTCGCAGTCTGGCGAGAAACCAGCGGCTGTAGTCCTCGACCACCTGGGGCTGACGGCGTTCAGGCGGCTCGAAGCGTCCGTAGCGCAGCACCAGGGTCTGCGGAAAGGTGAGGGTGGCTTCACCGAAATGCAGCCAGTTCAGATAGGCGCCGTAGTCCTTCTCTTCGGGAGCGACGGCCAGTGACGTGCCTCCGTAGCGTGTCACCAGGTACTGCGTGATGGCCGCCGACTCGGTCATGCGTGTGTCGCCGTCGGTGAAGAGGGGAACCGTTCCCAGACGGTTGAGCTCCAGGAACTCCTTCGACCTGACCCGGGGCGGGAAGGGCAACATCTTGAGTTCGTAGGTCAGCCCCAGCTCCTCCAGGGTCCAAAGCGGACGGAAGGAGCGGGCGCTCATGCAGTGGTAGAGGGTGATCATCAAGGCTGCCTTTTACCGGGGCTTGCTGCGCGCCCGCACATGCCAGACATCCGCGCCGAGCTCGCCTGTGAAGCACCAGCGGTGTGGTGCGCCCCCACGCCCGGTAAACAGCAAGATTGGAAAATTACTTAAAAGTTGAAATATAAGTACTGTCGTAGCGAGGTTGCTGAACCAACTACGAGAGAGCACGAGTGAAGACATCGAAGAAGCGGAGTGGCCTGGCGTGGGCGTGGTTGCTGGGGCTCGCGGTGGGCTGTGGTGGCGCGGAAGAAGGAGGCTCCGCGCCCGGGGAAGCGGCGATTGCGTCGCGGCAGCAGGCGGTGGAGGAGACGCTGGCGGTGGCCGGGCCGGCGAAGCCCGGCAGCCGGGGCCGTGAGTTCTGGCTGGCCCTCCCGACGAACGTGGCCAGCGGCTCGGCGCCGACGCTGACGCTGTTCATCAGCGGCGAGACGGCCGCCACGGGCACGGTGCGCATCCCGGGCCTGGTCCACACGCAGGGCTTCTCCGTGACGCCGGGGCAGGTGACGTCGGTGTCCATTCCCTCGGGCGCCGCGCTGTCGACGGCCAATGGCGTGGAGAACAAGGGCGTCCACGTCTCCGCGGACGCGGACATCACGGTCCAGGTGATGAGTCGTGCCTCCCGCTCCACCGAGGCCTTCCTGGGCCTGCCGGTGTCCGCGCTGGGCACGGAGTACGTGGTGGCCGCCTCCGCCAGCTCCAGGGTCTCCCGGGGCACGCAGCTCGCGGTGGTGGGCACGGAGAGCGGCACGCGCGTGACGTTCACCCCGCGGCAGGGCAGCCCGTCCACCATCAGCCTCAATCCGGGCGAGGTCTTCCAGTACGCGGGCACCTCGGCGGGAGGCGCCGACCTGACCGGCGCCGTCATCACGTCGGACAAGCCGGTGGCGGTGCTGAGCGGCAGCCGGTGCTCCGGAGCGCCCGACGCGAAGACGGGCACGTGCGGCCTCCAGGTCGAGCAGCTCCCGCCGACGAAGGCCTGGGGCCGCTACTTCCTGGCCATGCCAATGGCTGGCTCCAGGGGAGGGGACACCTTCCGCGTCGTCGCCTCCACTAACGGCACCCGGGTCCGCATCAACGCGAAGGAGGTGTCGCTGAACCGGGGGCAGGCCTGGCAGGGCAGCCTTCAGTCGGAGGTGGTCATCCACGCCAGCCAGCCCGTCCTGGTGACCCAGTACGCCCACGGCAGCCCGGCCATGATGCTCGTCCCGCCCGTGGCCCAGTACCTCAACGAGTACACGGTGACGGCGCTGCCCACCCCGTCCGGCAAGAGCTACCTCAACCTCATCGTGCGCGGGAACACCTGGCACCAGGTGGAGGTGGACGGCCGGCCGATTCCGCTGCTCAAGCTCCGGTACCTCACCTGGAACTACTACGGCGCGCAGCTCGAGGTGGCGCCGGGCACGCACCGGGTGACGTCGCCGCTGCCGCTGGGCGTCTCCGTCCATGGCGTGGGCACGGAGCTGTCCTACGCCTATCCGGGCGGCATGTCGCAGGTCCCCGTGGCGGCGGTGCACAGCCTGAAGCTGACGCCGCGCTACAACATCGGCCATGCCGGCGCCGAGGTCTGCGTGTCGGCGAAGGTGGCGGACGTGAATGGTCAGCCCGTGCCGGACATCGACGTGGGCTTCACCGCGCTGCGCTGGCCGGTGCAGGCGGTGACGCTGTCCACCGGCGCGGACGGCCTGGCCGCGTGGTGCCAGACGCGCACCAGTCAGTCCATCGACCTGCTGAAGGCCACCGTGAACGAGCAGGTGGAATACGGCTTCGTCGCCTGGCGCGCCAGCCAGTCTCCGCCGGTGGTGGACGCGGGCTCGGACGCGAGTGGCTGGGTGGGCACCGAGCTGACGCTGAACGGCTCGGCCTCGGATCCGGACGGGACGCCGCTCACGTACCAGTGGACCGTCACCCCGGGCGAGGACGTGCCGCCCGGCGTCACCTGCACCTTCGGCTCGCCGGAGGCCCTCACCACCACGTTCCTCTGCGACCAGGCCGGCACGTACACCGTGACGCTGACGGCGACGGACGGCGCCACCGCGCCGGTGTCCGACAGCCTCCAGGTGACGCAGGCGTTCGCATCCGACGTGACGCTGTGCAACCTGCCGCGCTACACGCGCGACACGGAGCGTGAGCTGTGTGGCTTCACGACGCACTTCGGTGACGACAGCGGCATTGTCGAGGCGTGGTTCACCGTGGACGGCGGCGAGCCGCTCCACGTCGAGCCGGACCTGAACGCCGGGTTCGTCCGCCTGCCGTACACCTTCGCGGAGGGCGAGCACGTCGTCACCCTGAGCGCTCGTAACGCCAACGGCCGGGTCACCACGAAGCAGCAGATGATGCGCGTGGACCTCACACCGCCGGGGGTCTCCGTGCTGTCGCCCCAGGAGCAGGCCGTGCTGGAAAGCCCCCTGGTGGACGTCACCACGTTCGTCCAGGACGCCAGCCCGGTGACGGTGACGACGCAGTTCGTGCAGTCCTCCACGGTGGAGGCTGGCACGGGCACCGTCACCCACAGGGTGGACCTGGTGAACAGGGATTGGAACGTGGTGCTGGTGCAGGCCCGCGACGCGGCCGGCAACTTCACCGAGGTGCTCGTCCCCGTGTACGTCTCCTGGTAGCAGGAGGCGCCGCGGAGCGCCGGGACGTGCCTCCGGCGCTCCGCCCGTGGTTCCTGCTCCGTGCGGACGGTAATGAGGACCCGGTCAGCGGAAGATCATGCTGTAGTCGTAGCTGCCGCTGCTGTTGTGGCCGCCGCCAGCGGGGCAGGAGCCGGGGCTGCCGCCGTAGAACAGGCCCTGGCACTTGTTGCACCAGCGCCAGTTCGACTGAAGGTCGGGGGCGCCCGGCGCGGCGTGGTGCAGGTGGTAATCCCAGCTCCCGGTCGAATCGTGGGCACCGCCCGACGGGCAGACGGAGCTGCTGTGGCCGCCGTAGAACAGGCCCTGGCACTTGTTGCACCAGCGCCAGCCACCCTGGAACCCCGCCGTCGGGGCCAGGTCGTGCGCGAGGTGGTAGTTGTAGCTGCCGACGTTCTCGTGTGCTCCTCCGGCCGGGCAGACGGAGTTGCTGTGGCCGCCGAAGAACATCCCCTGGCACTTGTGGCACCAGCGCCAGCTGCTCTGCACGGGCGTGTACAACGCCCTCAGCGCGGAGAGGTCTCCGGGAGCGAACTCGCCCGTCTCGACCGAGCGGAAGCAGGAGTTCATGAGCGAGCCGCCGACGACCGCATTGGTCGGCGTGCCTGGAATGTGGATGGCGCCGATGCCCGCGTCGCCCTCGTCGCCGCCGGTGCCGCAGCTGATGCTGCGGTTGTAGTAGTCCGTGTGGCGGAACCCGATGGTGTGGCCAATCTCGTGCGTGATGACGTGCTCGATGACGTCGACGCTGTAGGACGAGAGCCCGCCGCCGATGTTGATGGTGTGGTACGGCAGTCCGCCCGAGGGGAATCCGGCGGAGCCTCCCACCACGCCCGGCTGGATGACCGCGTTGATGGTGTAGCTGCAACCGGTGCTCGGCGTGCGCGCCATGGCGAAGGAGAGCGGCAGCTCGTCGTAGTTCTGGATGGCCAGGTCGAGCGCCGTGCTGAACGTGCCGGTGAACGTCGAGCCGTTGATGCAGATCTTCGTCACCGACGGGCTGACGAGGTTCGTCGTGCGGTATTGCTCCTCGGTGGAGGCGCCCCGCTCGAGCAGCTCGCGCGACGCATCCAGGGACACCTCGGCATCCCGCCCGACGTAGACCTTCCCGTCGACGACCATGATGTCGTCGGCCGGGAAGCCAGCCTTGCCCAGGTTGTCGACAATCTCCTGCGTCTCATCGGGTTGGCCGGCGCAGCCAAACAGCAACGCAATACATCCCGCCGCAAGCACGACACTTCTCGCAAACATGGATATTCCTCTCGGTTGGACTTGTATCGCCGGGCCGTCATGAGACGAGCCCCCGGAAGATACGTAACCAAGGTAATCCATGAATTGACGCAGCCTCAAGAGAGGACACCGGGAGGTGCGCCGGTCATACAGAGGCACTGACATCGTCGCGCGTCGTGGCAATCAGCGGACCCTCGGCTCGTATACGGTGGGTTCATTCCTTGGAGCACCTCATGCGCTCTCCCGCCCTGGCAGCCCTTGCCCTGACGTCGTTGCTGTTCGCCTGCGCGACTCGGGGGACGATGCCCACCTCCGCGGCGTCACGCGCTGCGCCCTCGAAGCGCCCATCCCCGCTGGATGCCACCGCGGAGCAGTACGTGAAGCTCGTCCTCGCCCTGGGCCAGCATGGTGAGAGCGAGGTGGATGCCTACTACGGACCGGAGGCCTGGGCGGAGGAGGCCCGCGCCACGCGGTGGACGCTGGAGGAGATAGGAAGGCGTGCCGTCGAGGTGAGGAAGGCCGTGGAGGCCGTCCCCGTGCCCGACGATGCGCTCCTGGCGATGCGCCGCCGCTTCCTGCTCGGACAGCTCACCGCGGTGGCCACCCGGGCGCGCATGCTGTCCGGCGAGCGGCTGACGTTCGACGACGAGAGCGAGGCCCTCTATGGCGCACGCGCGCCGCGCCACACGGAGGCGGAGTTCGAGGCGGTGCTCGCGGAGCTCGAGCGGCGGGTGCCCGGCTCCGGTCCCTTGGGGGAGCGCGTCGAGCGCTTCCGCCAGCGCTTCGTCATTCCCGCCGACCGGCGCGATGCCGTCTATCGCGCCGCCATCGATGAGGCCCGCCGCCGCACGCTCCTGCACGTGAAGCTGCCGGCCGAGGAGCGCTTCACGCTGGAGTACGTCACGGGCAAGCCCTGGGGTGGGTACAACTGGTTCAAGGGCCAGGCGACGAGCGTCATCCAGATCAACACGGACCTGCCGAACTCCGTGTGGCGCGCGGTCATGTTGGCCGCGCACGAGGGCTACCCCGGTCATCACGTCTACAACACGCTGCTGGAGCAGCACCTGATGCGCGGGCGCGGGTGGGTGGAGTTCACGGTGTACCCGCTCTTCTCTCCCATGTCGTTCATCGCCGAGGGCAGCGCCGATTACGGCGTCGAGCTGGCCTTTCCCGACGCGGAGGCGTTCCTGCGGGACACGCTCTTTCCGCTCGCGGGGCTCGACCCGCGGCTCGCCGCTGACTACGTGCGGATGGAGGCGTTGCTCGAAAAGCTCTCCTACGCGAACACCGAGGTCGCGCGCGCCTACGTCGATGGCCGGCTTGGCCGGGAGGCCGCCCGCGACTGGTTGATGCGCTACGCGCTCCTGACGCCCAAGCGTGCCGAGCTCGCGATGACGAGCTTCGAGTCCACGCGTTCGTACGTCATCAACTACAAACTGGGCCGCGACCTGGTGAGGCAGTACGTGGAACGCCGGGCGGGACCGGAGGCCACACCAGCGCGGCGATGGGAGGTGTTCCTGGACCTGCTCGCGTCGCCACGCCTGCCGTCGGACCTGCGCTGAGGCGCAACGCCGGGCTCAGGACGGCTCCGAGGGGAGGGGAGTGGTCTCCCGCGCCATGTCGACCCGACTCACCCGGCTGGAAGTCGATGGGTTCTGCTCACTGCGGACCTCCGAGCGTCGGCCCGGGTCGTGCAAAGGAGCCCCCGCCGACGGAGGCAAGGATGGGTATTCGCGCAGGGGCGGTGGGGGTGGGGCTCGCGGTCATCTCTTTGTTCTCAGCGGGTTGCGCTGACAAGTCTCAGACAGTCGACCCTGGGGAGGACCAGGCTCCGGGTTTGCCGGATGGAAATGAAGTTCCCTCTCCGGTTCCTCCCGATGCCTCGGGAGATGCCGGCACGCCCCCTCCAGGCGAAGACGGTGGAACACCCCCCGACGCGGGCGAGACGCCCGATGCTGGAGAAACGCCTGACGCCGGGCCAACTCCTGACGCCGGAGAGCCGCCGAGCGCGGGGCCCTGGCCGGTGGATGCGGTGCTCGACTACTCGCGTGCGTTCGGCGTCGGCACCCCCCAGAGCGTGGGAATCGATGAAGGGCTGAACCTCTGGTTCCTCGAAGGCCGCCGCATCGGCGTGCTGCGTCCCGGCGACAAGGCACCGTCGTGGACCACGGGCGTCGGTCAGGCGAGCGAACCGTTCGGTTCGGACTCGCTCGCCATCGACTCGACCGTCATCTGCGGCGGCGAGGCCGGGCGCGCGTACGTAGGGTACCGCGCCAACGAGATGAGACGCGCGCCGGGTATCGAGCAGCGCACGTACATCCCCTGGCCGGGCGAGGCGAACTACTCGCCCGAGCGCTTCGCCGAATACCGGAAGGGAGACCTCGACGCGGTCCGCCTCCAGCCGGATGGAAGCGTCGTGCTCGAGGAGCACATCTGGCGCACCACCGGCGGGAACAACAAGGACCGGCAGGCGGGCATCCACAACACCAACGACTACCACTATGAGGAGGACCGCACCGTCCTGAACTGCGCTCGCGTGACACGCGGCAGGGACCGGGGCGACCTCTACATCACCACGAACCATGGCGTGACGCGCATCCAGGGGCTCGTCTACAACAGCCACCGTCACCCGGGCTGGTACCTCTACGAGAACGGCTCGGAGTGGGGTTCGCTGCAATGCCCGCCGATGCACGGGCTGGGCATCGCGCCGAACGGAGACGTGCTCGTCGCGAATGAGCAGATGCTCGGCGTGCTCGTGCCGAGCCCGAAGCTCGAGGAGTGGGACCGCGAGCGGACCTGGGATGGGCCCACGCCCTGGACGTTCAAGAGCTTCAACGAGGCGCTCAACGGCCAGGCCTCCGATGACTACTGGCGCGCCTTCGAGCAGGTCGCCTCGGGCCGCTACTACCTGGGGAGCGCGCAGTACGGCGTCTGGGCAATGACGCCGAAGTCCCGCTCGGCCGGAAACTGGTCGAAGCTTGCCGGGCTGCCGACGAATCGCATCCTCTCGCTCAAGGCGACGGACGATGGCGCGCTCTACATCGGCACGGATGACGCGGGTCTCTGGCGGCTGGAGCCGGACGGCACGACGCTGAGTCAGGTGCGTCAGGTGTCCGGTCGACGCGTCGTGCAGCTCGTCTACGAGCCCACCGTGACGCCGAGCATGCTGCTCGTCCTCACCGACCAGGGGTTGACCGTCATCCGGGGACCGTAGGCCGGTTTCCCCCTGGACGTGCGTGGCGGAGTGTGCCCGGTGCTCGTCAGTGAATACGGCTCCGTTCACCCAGCTCCAGGTGTTCCTCACCGTGGCCCGCCTGCGCAGCTTCAGCGGCGCGGCGCGCGAGCTCGGCGTCTCCACGGCCGCGGTGAGCCAGTCGGTGCGCCAGCTCGAGGAGCAGCTGCGTGTGGTGCTCCTCACCCGGACCACGCGCAGCGTGGCGCTGACGGAGGCCGGGCGGCGGCTCGTGGAGGGAGCCGGCCCGGCGATGGGGCAGGCGCTCGCCGCGCTCACCGAGGTTTCCGCCCGACCGGGAGAGACGGTGGGCCGGGTCCGGCTGTCGGTGCCGCGGGGGGCGCTGCCCTTCGTCATCGACCCGGTGGTCCCCACCTTTCGCGAGCGTCACCCGCGGGTGGAGGTGGAGGTCATCGTCGAGGAGCGCCTCGTGGACATCGTGGCCGAGGGCTACGACGCGGGCGTGCGGCTGAGCGAGGCCATCGAGCGCGACATGGTGCAGGTGCGGCTCACCGACGCCTTCCGCTTCGTGGTGGTGGGAGCCCCCAGCTACCTCGCGCGTCATGGGACGCCCCAGCGCCCCGAGGACCTCCTGCGCCACGAGTGCATCACCTTCCGCTTTCAGACCACCGGGGTGCTCTACGCCTGGGAGCTGGAGCGGGGCCGCAGGACGTGGCGCGTGCCGGTGCGCGGAGGGTTCGTCACCAACGACGTCCAGCTGATGCTGTCCATGGCGGAGCAGGGACTGGGGCTGGCGTACGTCCTGGAGCCCATGGTGGAGGAGTCGCTCCGCAACGGCCGGCTGCAGCGGGTGCTCGAGTCCTACGCGCCCACGGTTCCCGGCTTCTTCCTCTACTTCCCCAGCCGTGCGCAGCGGTCCCCGGCGCTGCGTCTCTTCGTGGACGTGGCCAGGGAACTCCTCGGGCGCGCGAAGTGAGTCACGACGGAATCACGACGCCCTTTCGGATTCGGAGTCTGGGGCGAACTGCCGCAGGTCCAGTTCCGCCAGGTCGAGCTCCTGCTCGACTCGCTGGAAGGCCGCATCACCGATGGTGCCGTCCGCCCGCAGCGCCAGGAGCCGCTGCCGCTCGGCCGAGGTGACCCTGCGCAGGATGGCCGCGTCGACGTTGGCCTCGTGTCCGTCACCCGCTGGCGCCCCGTGAGGCACGCTGCCGCCATGGGCCAGCTCCGCTTCGGCACGCCGAAGCATGACCTCGAAGCGGCGACGCAGCATCTCCGACATCTCCTCGCCGGGCTGCTCGGCCGTGGCAGAGAGCGCGGCACGGAACGTCTCGACCCGGGCCAGCCGCACCTCCCGCTCCACCTCGCCGTCGTCCTCGAGCCGGAGCATGTTCATGAGCGGGCGCAGCGTCATGCCCTGGATGACGAGGGTCCCGAGCACGACGGAGAACGCGGTGAACAGGACCAGGTCCCGGTAGGGAAACGCGGGCCCGTCGGATCCGCCAGTCGGAAGGGCGAGCGCCGCGGCAAGGGTCACGATGCCTCGCATGCCGCACCACCCGACGACGGCCGCGGCGCCCTTCGACAGGGCCACCGTGTCACGACGCTCCGTCGTGCCGTCCCGAGCTGGACGACACCACCAGCGACTGAAAGCCGCGGCGCCCGACACCCAGGCGATTCGCGCGAGGATCGTCGCAACGCACACCGCGGCCGCGACACCGGCGTACCCGAGGAGCGTGCGCGAGTCGATCCTGCCGAGGATGGCCTTCAGCTGGAAGCCGACGAGGATGAAGGCGAGCACGTTCAAGACGAAGACGGCGAACTCCCAGACCGCGTACGACGGGATGCGGACGCGCGCCGGAATCACGTCCGCGGCGCGGCGGGCAATGGCCATCGCGAAGACGACCACGGTGAGGATGCCGGAGAGGTGGAGCCGCTCCGCGAGCATCCAGACCGCGAACGTCCCGCAGAACTGGACGACAACCGCGATGGCGACGTCGTGCATCCGCCGGGTCAACAGGAGCATCAACCGCGACAGCACGAACCCGAGCACCACGCTGCCCAGGGTGACGACGAGGAGCGTCGGGAGCACGCCCGCCGGGGACAGCGTGCCCGCGAGCGTGGCACCGACGGCGAGCCGGAACACCAGGAGCGCGCTCGCATCGTTGAAGAGGCTCTCGCCCTCGAGGATGACGAGGAGCCGGTGCGGCGGACGGAGTTGCTTGAGGACGGCGGTCGCGGCCGCCGCGTCGGGGGGCGCGACAATCGCCCCGAGCGCCACCGCGACGGCCCATGGCATTCCGGGCACGAGCAGGCGGGCCACCCCCGCGACCACGACGATGGTGAGGGCCACGGCACCGATGGCGAGGCTGGCGACGCTCCGCCAGTTCGCTCGGAGGTCGCGCGGCGATGCATCGAACGCGGCGTCCAGCAGCACCGGCGCGACGAAGAGCGTGAGCGCGAGCTCGGGGTCCAGGACGAGCGTCGGCGTGCCAGGAACGAGCGCCAGCCCCGCGCCGGCCAGTGCCACCATGGCCGGGTAGGGCGTCCCGAGGCGCCGGGACAGTGCGGTGAGGCCCGCACCGGCGAGCAACAACGCGATGATGATCTCGAAGACTTCCATGCGGTGCGCGAGTCCCCTGGTGAATTCCAGGCTGTGTACCGGCCTCGTTTCCGCCGCTCCTTACCTGGTCGGGCGCGCACCGTATGCGAGGACTGGCCGCACGGCGTCCTGTTTCGACCGTTCGAAACGGTGCGAGGGTAGAACTCAGCGGCCGGTCATCTTCTCCAGGTGCTCGGGATAGCGAGCCCCCTGTACGGTGAGCTTCGAGGCCGCGCTGTCGATTTCACGGAGCTCGTCAGGCGTCAGTTCGACGTTGGCTGCTCCGAGGTTCTCCTCCAGGCGGTGCGGCTTCGTGGTGCCCGGGATGGGGACGATCCACGGCTTCTGCGCGAGGAGCCACGCCAGGGCAATCTGGGCCGGGGTGGCCTTCTTCCGCTCCGCGACCCTGCCGAGCAGCTCGACGAAGGACTGATTCGCCTTGAGGGCCTCCGGCTTGAAGCGCGGAAGGATGTTGCGGAAGTCGCTTCCGTCGAAGTGGGTGTTCTCGCTCATCTTGCCCGTCAGGAAGCCCTTGCCCAACGGGCTGAACGGAACGAACCCGATGCCGAGCTCCTCGAGGGTCGGTAGCACCTCCGCTTCAGGGCCTCTCGTCCACAGCGAGTACTCGCTCTGCAGGGCCGCGACTGGCTGGACCGCGTGGGCGCGACGAATCGTCTGGGCTCCCGCCTCGGAGAGGCCGAAGTGCTTCACCTTGCCTTCGCGAATCAGGTCCTTCACCGCGCCCGCGACGTCCTCGATGGGCACGTCCGGGTCGACCCGGTGCTGGTAGAACAGGTCGATGACGTCGGTCTTGAGCCGCTTGAGGGAGGCCTCGGCGACCTGCTTGATGTGCTCGGGCCGGCTGTCCAGGCCCGCCTGCTTCCCGTTGGCGTCGAGCTTGAAACCGAACTTGGTGGCGATCACCACCTTGGCGCGGATGGGCGCCAGGGCCTCGCCCACGAGCTCCTCGTTCGTGAACGGGCCGTAGACCTCGGCGGTGTCGAAGAAGGTGACGCCCCGCTCGAATGCCGTCCGGATGAGCGAGATCATCTGCTGCTTGTCCGCGGGCGGACCGTAGCCGTGGCTCATTCCCATGCAGCCGAGCCCGATGGCCGAGACTTCCAGGTTGCTGCTTCCAAGCTTGCGCTTCTGCATTGCTGTTTCTCCTCCGTGGACCCTTCAGGACCGACTGGAAGAGAGGTACGCCCCGATACAGCGAAGTACTAGAGGGCGGGGAGCCAATGGGCTCTTAAGCCCAGGTTGACAATGCGGACGGCCTCTTCGATGAGGAGCGCACCTTCGCGGGTGTTCCTATACTGCGAACTTCATGACCCCTGCTTCCGAACGACTCGTCTGGGCGGTGGAGACGCTGGAGGTGCGCGCCGCGGACCGGTTGCTGGAGGTCGGCTGTGGCCAGGGCGTCGCGGTGTCGCTTGTCTGCGAGCGGCTGCGCTCCGGGAGCATCCTCGCGATTGATCGCTCGGCCGCGATGATTGCGCAGGCTCGCCGCCGCAACCGCGAGCATGTCGCGGCGGGACGAGCCATCATCCTGGACGCTGTCTCACTGGAGGATGCGGACTTCGGCGGCGCACGCTTCGACAAGGTGTTCGCCGTGAACGTGGATTTCCTTCGAAAGGAACCGGCGCGCTCCCTGGAGACCCTGCGCGCCGTGCTCCGTCCGCGAGGCGCTTTGTACCTGTTCCACCAGCCACCGCTGGAGGCGAAGGTGCGGCCCTGGGCGGATGGGACGCCCAGGATATTGGAGGCCCACGGCTTCACCGTGCGCGACGTGCGCGTGAAGAAACTGAAGCCCGCCAGCGTGGCCTGCGTTCACGCCGTCCCGAGCAGCTCCTCCAGCAAAGCCTGACCTTCGGCCCAGGAGCCCAGCCGGGCCGCGCTGCCCAGGTGGTGTTTCGCGCCCACGTTCACCAGCCTCGCGCCCCAGTCCGCGGCGAGCCCCGTGATTCGCTCCATCGAGATGAACGCGTCATTGGTGCTCGCCACCACCACGGACGGGAAGGGAAGCCGCTGGCGCGGCATGGGCGCGAACCCCTCCGTGCCTTTCGGGAAGCCCGGAGCCTCCGTGTCGCTCGGTGCGACGAGCAGCGCTCCTCGCACCTTCCCGTGGCTCTCTGGATGCGTCGCCGCCCAGGACGCCACCAGGATGCACGCGAGGCTGTGCGCCACCAGCACCACGGGCCCTGGCGCCTCCGAGACGGCACGCTCCAGCGTGGCCACCCAGTCCCGAAGCCGAGGCGTGTTCCACTCCGCCTGCTCGATGCGCCGGCAATCCCTCCGCTCCCGCTCCCAGTGGGTCTGCCAGTGCTCGGGCCCCGAGTTGTAGAGGCCCGGCAGGATGAACACGGTGGGGCTGACGGCGGTGGGCATGGTGGACTCGGCGTAGCTGGCGGCCCCCGCGCCGGTCAAGTCCGCGAGAGCCCGGGACTCTCCGGGCCGGTACCGGCCGGAGCCGTGCCCTTTTCAATCTGCCGCACCAGCGCGAGCGTGTCCGGCATCGGCGTGACGCCCAGCTCGTTCGAGAGGGTGGCGCGCAGCCTCTCGAAGGTGGCGAGCGCCGGAGCCCATTCGGAAGCGCGGCCGTGCCCTCCGGACGTCCTGGACATTGGCAAGCCGGAGAGCGGACGGGTACAACGGGGGACACCCGTTCCACCGCCTGTCTCCACGCGCCGATGATCGCCAACCTCCACAACGCCGACATCCCCCGGCCCGTGCTCGACGTCATCGCCCGGCTGCGCGAGCTGGGCCATGCCGTGTACCTCGTGGGCGGCTGCGTCCGCGACATGGTACGCAAGGTCCACCCCAAGGACTTCGACGTGGCCACCAGCGCGCTGCCCGAGGAGGTCCAGCGCGCCTTCCGCAAGGTCATCCCCACCGGCATCCAGCACGGCACCGTCACCGTCGTCCAGGGCGGCACCCACGTGGAGGTCACCACGTTCCGGTCCGAGGGTGACTACCTCGACGGCCGCCGGCCCAGCTCCGTCGCCTTCGAGCGCGACATCGTCAAGGACCTGTCCCGGCGCGACTTCACCATCAACGCCATGGCCTACAACCCGCTGGACCGGGACCTCGTGGACCCGTTCGGCGGGCAGACGGACCTCCAGGCCCACCTCATCCGGTGCGTGGGCTCCGCGCAGGAGCGCTTCTCCGAGGACGGCCTGCGCCCCCTGCGCGCGGTGCGCTTCGCCGCGGTGCTCGGCTTCTCGCTGGACCCCGCTACCCGCGACGCCATCCCCGCCACGCTCGGCGTGTTCCGCAAGGTGGCGCTGGAGCGCGTGCGCGAGGAGCTCGTCAAGCTGCTCCTGTCGCCTCGCGCGGAAGGCGGGCTGGTGCTGCTCGCGGACACCGGTCTGCTGGACGTCTTCCTCCCCGAGGTGGCCCGCGCCAGCGCCGAGGCCGCGCGCCTGACTCGCGCCGCCGTGCAGGCCGCCCCCCTCGAAATCGAGGTCCGGCTCGCCGTGCTCCTCGCGGACCTGGTGGACCGCACGCAGGCCCGGGACATCGGCCTGCGCCTCAAGTTCCCCAACAAGGTGGCCGACCTCGTCGCGCTGCTGGTGGAGCACGCGAAGCTGGAGGAGCGGGTGGGGGAGGCGGACCCCGCGCTCCGCAGGCTGCTGGCCCGCGTGGGGCTGGCGCAGCTTCCGCAACTGCTCGCCGTGGCTCGTGCCCGTGTGTCGGTGCGTGCCCCGGAGCGGCTGCCCGAGGTCGAGGCGCTCGCCGCCCGGCTGGAGGCGCTTGCCGCCGCGAAGCCTCCGCTGAGCGCGAAGGAGCTGGCCCTCACGGGCGGCGACATCATGGCCACCCTGGGCGTGGGGCCGTCTCCCATCGTCGGCGAGGCGACGCGGTTCCTCCTGGACTCCGTGCTCGATGATCCGGCGCTGAACACGGCCGACACGCTGAGGGCCCGGCTGAAGGAGTGGCACGCCCGCTCCGGGCGGTGAGCCACGGGAGTCCCCCGCCTCCACCCCGGGCCCAACGGAACAGGGGAGGGGGGCGCCTCCCGTGTCCGCCCCGGAATGGAACGTCCATTCCGGGCAGGCCAGCGGCGTCTGCCCGGTCCCCTTCCCGGAATGGAACGTCCATTCCAGGAAGGCCAGCGGCCTCTGCCCGGTCCCCTTCCCGGAATGGAACGTCCATTCCGGGCGGGCCAGGGGCCTCTGCCGGTCCCCTTCCCGGAATGGAACGTCCATTCCAGGAAGGCCAGCGGCTTCTGCCCGGTCCCCTTCCCGGAATGGAACGTCCGTTCCGCGTAGCGGGGAAGGAGGCGGGGGCCATCCCCTGTCGCACGCCTCGTCCGTTGGCGAGGTAGGGGGAGGGCGAGGCTCTCGTCTCTCGGATGGTGGAGGCGAAGCAGGCCCGGCGGGCGCGGGCGCATGTCGGGAAAGGGGCCGCCCGGGCGTCCTCCCCCGTGCGCCCGGGCGTCCGGGCGTGTAGGAAGGAGCACCATGCGAGTCGTCGTAGCCATGAGCGGCGGGGTGGATTCCTCGGCCGCGGCCGCCCTGCTCAAGGAGCAGGGCCATGAGGTCATCGGCATCACCCTGCGCGTCTGGTCCTACGAGGGCAAGGCGAAGTGTGGGAGCTGCTGCAGCCCGGACGACATCGACGATGCGCGCGCCGTGGCCCAGACGCTCGGGATTCCCTTCTACGTGGCCAACGCCGAGGAGATCTTCCAGGACCGGGTCATCAACCCCTTCGTCCAGTCCTACCTCGGCGGCCGCACGCCCATCCCGTGCGTGGCCTGCAACCGCGACGTGAAGTTCAACTTCCTGCTCAAGCGCGCCCGCGCGCTCGGGGCGCGGCTCGCCACCGGCCACTATGCCCGCGTGGAGGAGGTGGACGGCCGCTACGTCCTGCGCCGCGCCGCCGACGCCGCGAAGGACCAGAGCTACTTCCTCTTCACGCTCGGCCAGGACGAGCTGCGCGACATCGTCTTCCCCGTGGGAGACATGACGAAGGCCGAGGTCCGCGCCGTCGCCGAGCGCCATGGCCTCGTGACGAGCCAGAAGCCGGAGAGCATGGAGATCTGCTTCGTGCCCGACGGCGACTACGCCGGCTTCGTGGAGAAGGTCGCCGGGCCGCAGCCCGCGGGCGACATCGTGGACACCGAGGGCAACGTGCTTGGCAAGCACCAGGGCATCCACCGCTACACCGTGGGCCAGCGCAAGGGGCTCAACCTGGGCGGAGGCGAGGTCCGCTACGTCCAGCGCCTGGAGCCGGAGACCCAGCGTGTCGTCGTCGGGCCCGCCGAGGGCACCGCCCGCGACAGCTTCGGCCTCCTCCAGCCGCACTGGGTGGACGCGCCGCCCCCGCCCGAGCAGCCCGTGGAGGTCCGCATCCGCCACCGGCACCAGGGGGCTTCCGGCCGCGTCCACGTCTCGCCTCACGGGCTCGTCTCCGTGAAGCTGGACACCCCCGCGCGCGCGGTGACGCCCGGCCAGGCCGCGGTCGTCTATGACAAGGACCGCGTGCTCGGCGGCGGGTGGATTGTCTAGGGCGCCCCGCCGGCGCGCTCCAGGATGATGCGCTCGGTGGTGTTCCCCTCGACGGAGCCGTCCCCCCGCCGCAGGAGGTAGTCGAAGAGGGAGTCCTCCCTCACCGTCACCTGCGCGCCCGCCTTGAGGCCCGGCACGTCCCCGGGCTGGCTGTCCAGCGTGCCGTGCAGGGACGTGCCCTCCCAGGCCGTGACGTGGACCCACATCCACTCGATGCCGCCGTCCGAGGTGTCGAAGGGGGCCTTCACGAGCAGCCGGGACTCCGCCTCCAGTCCCTCCTGGAAGCGCGGCTTGATGCGCGTGAGCAGCGTCTCGCGCGCGGCCTTGCTGGCCGCCTGCAGCTCCGCGTCCTCCTCGTTCGCGGAGACAATCTCGCTGCGCGCGCCGAACACCTCGGCCACGGCGGCATAGGGACGCTCCGAGGGCGTGTCTCCGGGGCGGGCCTGGAAGACGACCTCGACCAGCGGCAGCCCGCCCACGTCCTTCGGGTCCACCGGAAGCAGCGCGATGAGCGTCTTCTGGCGCGCGTCCGGGCGCACCTGCAGCTTCAGCGCCTCGCGCCACTCCGCGAGCTTCAGCGCGTCGATGGCGACGGGGAAGGCGCCGTCCTCGCGCACGGCGGTGCCCTCCAGCATGAGCTGGGCGACGAGGTTGAGGAACGAGCCCAGGCTGTCCGCCAGCGGCGCGGGCACCTGCTGCACGCCCAGCTCCGGCAGGCCGAACGTCGTCAGGCCCGCGGTGATGAGGCGCACGGTGCCGTCCCAGTCCGAGTAGACCTGGGTGTTGAAGTGCCGGGGCAGCAGCGGCTCGCCGCCGTCCCAGTCCTCCAGCCGGCGCTCGTACCAGTCCTTCACGGAGAAGAGCTCCACCATCTGCTCGTCCCACAGGAGCGCGTCCCGCTCCTTCGCCAGCTCCAGCGTCAGGGCCTGGGCCTGCCGCACCGCCTCCACGGCTGGGGGCTCGGTGGCGAAGTGCAGCACGGTGACGCGCTCGGCGGCGGCGAGCCGGGCCTGCTCCTCGGGCGCGAGGTTGCGCGCGGCGACCTCCAGCATTCCCTGCTCGGGGAGCGGGTAGTCCTTCAACGCCACCTCCGTGACGGCCACGGTGGGCAGGGGCCCCGGGTCCGACTCGCCGCTCGCGAGCCGCAGCGCGGGGAAGCGCTCGCGCAGCCGCGCCTCCAGGGGCGGGGGAGTGGGGGCGCCCGGCTTCGGCGTGTGGATGAGCGCGTAGCGGAACGACGCGCGCGCCGAGAAGAGGGGCCCCGGCGGGAGCG